>DNXB01000636.1:7535-30463 GCA_003506995.1 Verrucomicrobiales bacterium | reverse complement strand
CATGGGGACATGCATGACGGATACGTTCCAAGGCATAGACTGCCCCAACAACTGTAACCTATGTCCCCGGTCAACTTGTCACCCATGTGCCCGGTCGGAACCCCTGACGTCATTTCCCCCGCTTCTGGCAGTGCCCTTGTCACGCAGTTAACGTCAATTCCCCGGGAGGCTTAGCTAGTGACAATTTGAACTGAGATGCTAGCATCATCACATGACTTTTTTAACCTATATACTTTTATGTATATTTATCGTCTCAGTCTGTTCGTATGTGAGCGCATTTTCTGGTGCCTTGTCGTTTTGGGGGCAGAAGCTAGCAGACATAGCGTCAGAAGATGACATTTTCCCTTCTGGCGACGGCCTCGGCTATCAACGACTTCTCTCACCCAATAAAATTAACAAACTTAAGCTCTTGTCTATAGTAGGAAACCTAGCAGCGCTAATTCTTGGAGTGATCTACTTCGGTTGGTATGTTGGTTTGGCCGCTATACCAGTCATTTTGACCGTCAGTACTATTTTGGGTCTAACTTTATACCCAAAGTCTTCCAATTCATTTTACCGTAACCAAATTATTGCAGACTTAATAAGACAACAAGCCCGGTTTGTTAAAGCGCATGATTTGAAGACGGCATTTGTCATCTATAAAATTATACAAATGTTCAATCGCTTTGACGCTTACGGTATGCGCTTGCCATCTTGACTGTTTGGAGAGATGGGGTCATGAACAAGAGTTGCGCAGGTTGCTGTTGTTGCGGACCAAACTCGACCACGCCCTGTGGCGTAACGATGTCCTTCACGCATAGCCGTGTCGTGAATAGCCACAACCTGCACGACACCCACAAGCGTGTTGCTATGGTTTTCATGAGTTGCTTGCTTGTCTTAAAATCTAACGTGTCAGCGAAGCGGAGGGAGTATAAGATTTCCCCTTTTGAGATCCAAAGTCATTTTCCTCATGTTGCTTGGCCCAGCCAATGAATTTCTCGCGCTCCTGATGCTGCCGAACAAAGTCATTCCACTTTTCGCGTGCAATAGATTTGTACTGAACGGTGAAACGTGAGGAGTGAATCGCCGAGCAAAACACCCTTACATTCGCATAGCGCCCCTCTGATAAAATCGCTAGGATGGATTGAATGTCTTTTGAGAGACATTCAGCTCCAAAAATAACCGAAGTAATGGCGTCTTCTGGCAAATAAACTGCGTCACGGTATTCTTGACCATCTATTTTCGGGGTATCTGGAATTTGCCGGTATGAAGGATGGCTCAACAATGTTTGAAGTTCGTAGATCATTCGAACCTCGTTCTCGTAGCTCCAAGCTGGCGACTTGTGTGTCAAAAACTCAATTTGAGCGAGGAACTGCGACCATTCATCTTTTACCATACCAGTTATCGCCGGCACGATGCTGTAATCGTCAGGGTTAAGAGTTTCGCGGGTGGGAAGGTAGCTCACCCGAAAACCACCCTTTTTCAGGCCATAGTATAATCTCGATGGATCAATGCCCAGACACACTCCTTGGAACTTGTCAGCATAGTGCGACCACATCAGCGTGTGTTGATCTTTGGACTCTGCCCAAGGATCTTCCACATCGAAAAGTGCATCAACGAGACTCAGAATTCTATAGGTCCTGTGAAACTCGCTAAAGACCAATTGGTTGTGGTGATCAGCAATTCCAAATTGACGTTCTACAGAGACGGGAGGCTGCACGGAACGCTCATTTGTCCCAACGTATTCAAGCTTACCGTCCGTGCTGGGTGTAATAACCGGCCAGCCACTAGTAAGTTCAGCCAGCGAAGTTTCGTCCTCAAAACGCCGTTGTTCGTGATCTTCTGTCCAAGCCGGACGCATCTCGAATGGATCATTAAGGTCTAGCGGACTTGTGACAAAAACGGTGTTTCTCCCCAACATCTTGGAAGCACTCTCTGCAGTTGCGAATTTGAAGAGTGAAGTGCTCATAAGATAGAAGAATTCACCCAAACAATGTCATTTGCCCCGCGTCCGCATCGCAAGAAGGGGTCAGGGGTCGATTCATGACAGACGGCGTTGTCCTGTCAAGAATCAACCCCTGACCCTTTCCTACTGACCCTTTCCTATGCCTGGCAAATCTCCCAAAGATAGAAAACGATCTTGGCGGCTCTTTACCGCGCCCACCCAATCACTGCTGGCAGCCCGCCTCAATAGTTTGCATTTGGTATAACCATTTGTATAGTATTAAAGCATGATTCAGCGCCCTTTCTGGCTTCAACGACTCCAAACTGCCTTGGCAGAGGCCCCCATCGCATGGCTCTGCGGGGTGCGGCGGGTGGGGAAAACGACGCTGGCTGACAGCCTCGGCGCTGATCAGGTGCTCTACCTCAACTGCGATCTGCCTTCGACCGAGGAAGTCGTGGCAGACCCGGAGTTGTTTTATCGGGGCTGCACCCGCCCCGTGGTGGTCTTTGATGAGATCCATCAGCTCCGCGACCCGGCCCGCCTGCTGAAAATCGGGGCGGATGCGTTTCCAAGGCTCAAAATCCTCGCCACCGGCTCTTCCACGCTCGCGGCGAGTAAGAAGTTCCGCGATACGCTCACCGGACGGAAGCGGCTGGTGCATTTGACGCCGGTGCTCTGGGATGAGCTGGAGGCTTTTGGCGTGACGTTGCAGCAACGGCTTTTCCACGGCGGGCTGCCACCCGCGCTGCTGGCTGAGTCGAAGCAGCCGTCCTTCTACCGCGAGTGGCTGGACTCCTTCTTTGCCCGCGACATCCAGCGTCTTTTCGGCTTTCGCGACATGAACCGCTTCAATGCACTGTTTGAGCACCTCATCAAGCAAAGCGGCGGCCAGTTTGAGGTCACGAAAACGGCCACCGCCCTCGGCATCACACGCCCCACGGTGGAGAGTCATGTCAGCGCGTTGGAGATCACGCAGGCGGTGACACTCGTGCGCCCGTTTCACGGCGGCGGCCTGAACGAGCTGGTGAAGCAGCCGAAACTCTACGCCTTCGACACGGGATTTGTGAGCTTTGCCCGTGGCTGGGACCCGCTGCGCCAGGATGACTATGGCCCGCTCTGGGAGCATCTCGTGCTGGAGCACCTGCAAGCCCATTTTCCTGAGACGCCGCCACGTTACTGGCGGGACAAGCAAGGCCGTGAGATCGACTTCGTCCTGCCACGACAACGAGATGCAGTGGATGTCATCGAGTGCAAATGGAGCAGCAAAGCCTTTGATGGAGGGGCCTTGGGCGTTTTCCGCAGCTATTATCCAGAGGGCAACAACTACCTGCTCACACCGTCCGCCGCCCCAGCGCACCTGAAGCGATTTGGTGAGCATGAAGTCCTGGTGTGCAATCCGTCGGCACTCAAAATGTGATCCATTGAGGACCACATCCGCCTCCTGCCCGTCGTTTCGCTCCACCCATTCCATGAAATCCAAAGCAAAGGGAGCCGATTCGTGACAAGCTGAGTCTTCTGCCACCTATTGAGCGCTGACTCTCTCTTGCAACCGCGAGGGCACCGGGTGTGCCTCGCGATGGACGCTCACTCGCACGCCCGGTCTGCACAGCTCCCAGCATTGCTGCTGCGGTTTCTCGGGGCAGCGGATGCAGCCATGGCTGGTGCAGCGGCCGCGTTCAAAGCCGCCGACGTGAACGCCCACGCCGTCATCGGTCAGCCGCAGCCAGAACGGCATGGCGATGCCGAGATATTCGGTGCCCTCAGGCTTTGGCCCCTCATGTTCCCAGGTGCGCGACACCACGACCTCGCAGGTGCCAGACCGCACATACTGCCTGTGGTGATTGGAGAGCCGGCCGGAGTTTTCGTGAGCTTGAAGATGAAGCCGTTGTGGCCTAGCTAGGCGATGTCATGAATCAATTCGAGATCATCGAGTTCTACCTCGATCTTGTCCGCCGCGCGCAAGAGCGCGGCATCCAGTGCGCCATCACCAGCGGCATGGCTTGTGTGGCCTTCGAGGTCGCGGACGCCACGAAGGACTGCGACCTTCTCTGCGATCCAGACATGGACGCAGCTTTCCTGGCGCTGCTTGCCGAAAGTCCGCTGGGGGATTCCCGCTGCCAGTATCGCGGAAACACCAGCCCGCCGCTGGATGCCCGCTGGCTGAAAGGCGGCTGGACGAGTCACTTCGAGTGGCCGGGCACGGATGGTTTTCTGGATGTCTTTGGCATCGCGCCGCGTGCCCGTAGCTCTTGGCAGGCGGAAATGATGGCTCCCTATGCCCACCCACATGTGGTGGCGGACATGAAGCGCACGGCGAGGGAGAAAGACTGGCCTTTCATCAGTGATCTGGGAGCTTTGCTGCTCGGAAAGGGCGATCAGCGTGGCTGGCTTCATCTTTATGAGGCGGGGTTGATCCAGCAACTTGCTTCAGAACAAACGATTCCTTCTGAAATGATTCGCATGCGGCCTCTGCTGCGGCTGGCGGTCGAGCACAGTCCCAAGCTTCAAGCCGCTGTCTCCGCCGAGATGATCTTCTGGAAGAACGCCTCCGAAGCACGGCTGAAGTATTACGAGCGGCATCTGAAACCCTACCTCGTCGCCGTGCGGAAAGCCGAGGCTGGGCAAACGCTCACGCTGATGCTACAACATGAGATCCGAATCGGCTGCGCCGAGAAACATCTGCCTCTGCGACCGCTCGGGGCGGCGGAGTTCGCCGAAATGATCAGCGAGGCGCGTGAGGCGACTCTCAGCTTGATTCATCCCTCACTTGAAGAATGGTTGCCAGACATCAGGGAAAACTACCGCATCTTGATTCCCGGACTCACATGATACCCGCCACACAAACGCTCACGGCCGCGCAGCGGGAGAGGATTTGCGAAATCCGCGAAGATCACCTCCGCCGTGCCTTTGGCGATGAAATCGCCCGTGTGAGCAAAATGCCGCTGATGGAACGCTACCGCTATGTGGCCTGGATGATCGACAACGGACGCAAGCATGGCGTGAAGCATGTGCGCGAGCCACGCGGGGTGACGGAGTGATCGAGGGCCTCAACCTCTCCGACATCAAACCCGGCTACTACGAGCTGATCTGCCTGCCCCTCAAACTCGAAGGCGCGGACGGCGCCCCCTGCCGCGTGGTGCTGCGCTAACCCGCTAATTTTTGGCTGGCCAATCCTTCTCTTGCTCCTACTCCTCCTCTGAACTGCTGCGTCGAGGTAAAGAAAGGGGCAAGAATCGAGTCATGATAGCCGGAGTATTCTGTCAGCTATCCCTTGTCCCTTTCGTGCGTGCCCCCGGCATCCGTCGCCGTGCGCAGGCTGCCATCCGCGTGGTAGGTGAAGGCGGAGGTCATGAGCCGACAGGCTACATTTCGGCCTGTTGCTTGTCGATTTTTAATCTCGTAAGCAATTCATCATGTAGAGGGATGAACGCATGCCTTTTGGCACGACTATACTTCGCGAGGTTCATTTCAACTCTCCACCAAGACAACTCAGCGTCTTTGTCCCAATCAATGGCGAGTTTGTGAACGTCATTGGAGAAAGCTAGATGTTCAGTGCCTATGCGATCAATACCAACAGCTTGGAAAGACCTCGATAGAAATTCACTTGCCCGATGATCTCCGATTTCAATCAAGCACTGCTGAAACTGGGTAAGCTGCTCCAAATCCACCATCCACAGCGACTCAAAGCCGTTCATCTTCCAAATCCAGTAGTGTCTCCACACACTCCAGTGAACTACCCAGACAGGCGACCAGTTGTCGAAATTCAGCTCCGACATTGCAGCCTCCCTTTCGTGTAGGGCGTGATAAATGGCGTCGCATAATTCAGCGTCACACTCTGCCGCAAATACCGCATCCATGTCGCAATGAGCCTGATTCATGTTTAATTAACGGTAGATTCGGGAGAACTCCGAGAGGGGCAAAATATTACTGCCGCTCGGCGCAGATTGGGGCAGAAGGGTCTGGGGTCGATTCGTGACAAACAGTGTCTTCTGCCACCTATTGAGCGCTGACTCTCTCTTGCAACCGCGAGGGCACCGGGTGCGCCGCGCGATGGACGCTCACTCGCACGCCCGGCCTGCACAGCTCCCAGCATTGCTGCTGCGGCTTCTCGGGGCAGCGGATGCAGCCATGGCTGGTGCAGCGGCCACGCTCAAAGCCGCCGACGTGAACGCCCACGCCGTCATCGGTCAGTCGGAGCCAGAACGGCATGGCGATGCCAAGATACTCGGTGCCTTCAGGCTTCGGCCCCTCATGCTCCCAGGTGCGCGACACCACGACCTCGCCCGTGCCCGGCCGCACATACTGCCCGTAGAGATTGGAGCGTTTGAGCGGCAGTTTTTCCTTCACCTGGAACTCGCCGGTCGGAGTTTCGTGCCCCGGCAGCCCTGGGGAGACATCCATCTCCACCAGCACGCAGGAATCCTCGTCGAGGAGTTGAGCGGTCTGGCTCGCCAGGGAGATGTCCAAGCGCACCTTGCCCGGTTTCGCGGCGGCACAGCGTTCCTCATCAATGTGCCAGCGTGGATGCTCGAAAGCGGCAGGCTTTTTCCGCAGGCCCTGGCATGAGGCGAGGCAAAGCGGTAGCAGCAGGCAGAAAATCAGTTTGGATGGCATGATTGGAAAGTTCAGCGGGCGCGACGTTTCATTTCATCGCTCGCCTTGTCCAAAAGACGGCGCTCTTCAGCCGTCAGGCTGTGCATGCCCTCGCGGCTGATCTTGTCGAGGATGTCATCGACGGTCGGCGACTTGCTTGTCGCAGGCTTGGCGGGCCGCGACTTCGGACTCGTGGTGAGAACCACTTTGGGGAGCCGGGGCAGTTTCAACTCGCCGGTTTCATAACGGATGAAGGCGTAGGCGGAGCCGACGTTGGCGGCGAGGAGCAGCAGCGAGACCCAGTCACGCGATGCGAGGCTGCCGAGGGCGTTCAAACCGACAAAAATGGCTGCCAGCACCCAGGCGTCGATGGTCAGGATGATGAGGCTGATCTTCGCGCGTGGATACAGCGTGGCGAAGGCGATGAACACGCCGAATTCGAGCTGCAAAATGCCCGCGCAACCCGGACCGCGAATGCCGAGCAATCCAAGCACGGTGATGAGCAGCGGCGAAACGAGCAAGAGCAGCAGCAGCATCCGCACAAAGGCCCGGCGGCCCAGATGGCGCTCCACGGCCTCGCCAAAGCTCCACAGCAGGTAACAGCCGATCAGCGTCCACAGGCTGGGCGGATTGAAGAGCACATAGGTGAGCGGAGTCCAGAGGTGCAGCTCGCCAAAGGCCCGGTCGAAGGTGAAGACGAAGTGCCCCATCAGCTCGTAGCCGAGCACGGCGGTGACGATCATGCTCGCCGCGGCGACGAGCGCGATGATGGCGGCGAGATAAACCGGATGCTGCTTCCACCACGTCAGCGGGAGGCGGTCTTGGGATTCAGGGAGCCAGGAGTTGAACATGTTGTTTGAGAGAAAGGAACCACTAATCGGACACTCATCCGCACCAATTTTTCAGATTCAGAATTCTGGCATCAGTGTCCCATGAGTGAGCATTAGTGGTTAAAAAACAGCGTTTCATTTTCGCAGCCGATCCACGAGCACGGCGGCGAGGATGACAAGGCCGAGAACGATTTTCTGATCGTTGCTGCCGATGTTGGTGAGGTTCATGCCGTTTTGAATCACGGCGATGATGAACGCGCCGATCAGGGTGCCCGGCATCGTGCCTTTGCCACCGCTCAGACTCGTACCGCCGACCACGACGGCGGCGATAACATACAGCTCATACATCTGGCCGTAGGTCGGCGATCCGCTTTTGAGCAACGAGGCCGTGACCACGCCGCCCAGGCCGGCGAGCAGGCCGCAGATCACATAAGCGATGAGGATGACGCGTTTCACCGGCACGCCGGAGATGAACGCTGCCTCGCTGTTGCCGCCGACGGCGTAAAGATGCCGCCCCAGGCTGGTTTGAGTCATCACCACATGCGCCACGCCATACAGCAGCAGCATGAGCACCACGGCGTTTGGCAAACCGAACAAATCCGACCCACGACCGAGCCACACGAAGGAGTCCGGCACCTGATAGACGGATTGATTGTCCGCCAGCCGATACGCCAGGCCGCTGCACACGAGCATCATCGCCAGCGTGACGATGAACGGCGGCATGCGCAGACGAGTGATGAACGTGCCGGAGATCCACCCAAACACACCGCACACGGCGATGCCGCCCAATCCAGCGATCAACATCCCTCCCACGCTCGCGCTCGTTCCTTCAAAACAGTCCCGCACCAGCATCGTCGTGACGACAGCCGAAAGCGCGATCAGGCTGCCCACGCTCAAGTCAATGCCACCGGTGATGATGACAATCGTCAGGCCGATGGCGAGAATGGCGATCACCGCGATCTGGTTGGCGATGTTGAGCAGGTTGTCGGCCTTGAGGAAGACCGGCCATGACTGCGGCCGCGGTTTGAGCACCCGCGTGTTTTTGAGCGCCGGGAAGTCGGTGCCCAGATCGCTGAACACCAGCCACGCCGCAGTGGCTTGATTGCAGGCGATGACATCGAGCCCGCCGGAAGCTGCTGCACGTTCCAAAGCCGCGCGGGCGTCTTTCGGCTCGCCCTTCACGATTTCGGCCCGAGAACCGAGCGCAGCGTTCAGAGCCTCGGCAAACACAATGTCCTCAGCCTGCGGACGCACCACGATGAGCACTTTCGCGCTCGGAGCGATCTGTGCGGCCAGTTGTTTTGCCGCCGCCGCATCCTGCGGATGCTGCTCCGTCCAGGTCACGACACTGAAGAAGGCGCACAGCAGCAGCAACGCGAGCAGCATGCCTGAACCGGCAAGGTGATGGCGGAGAAAGGCAAAGAGGCGGCTCATGCGATGGCGTGGATCATGCGGGCTGGAAGAACGCGGTTCAAGGCCGCAGACGTTCGAGATTGACCACCGAAGTCGTTTTCGGGTACTCTCCCGGCATCATGAAAACTTACCTCCGTGCTCTTGGCGCGCTGCTTTGCACCACCACGATCGCCTGCGCCGACTGGGTCTTGGTTCAAAAGACCAACACCGACGGCCAGGAGAAGGAAATGACCACCAAGATCAAAGGCGATCTCGCCCGTGTGGACATCGGCTCGGAAATGAGCGCCATCTTGAGTGCCGAGGGCATGACCGTGCTCATGCATGCCCAGAAAATGCTCATGCGGATGGACGCGGGCACCCTGAAGACCGCCATGGAAATGGCCGCCAAGGCCTCGGTGCCGCTGGAGAAGCATGCGCCCGCCAAGCCCGTGACGACGGGGCAGAAAGAAAAAGTCGGCGAGTGGGAGGCCGAGATTTTCACCTGGGACGGCCCGCTGGGCAAAGGCCGCTTCTGGGTGGTGAAGGACTTTCCCAAGTTCGCCGAGATCAACGCGGTCAGCGACAAGCTCGGCAAGGCCATGGGCAATCCCATGGCGAAGATGGCACCGCAGGCCACCGACTTCGGCGGCATGGTGGTGAAATCCGAAATGACCACCATGGGCAAAAACATCTCCACTTCGCTGGTCTCGGCCAAGGAGCAGGAACTCGACGTGAAGGAGTTCACCACCCCCGAGGGCTACAACGAGATGAAAATGCCCGCGCTGCCCGGCGCTGCGCCGCCGAATTGATTCTCGGCATTGAATGCACTCCCTGGAGCATTAGTCTCGCGGGTGATGAAACTCGACGCCAGAGCCACGAAAAAAACCCAAAAGCAGGAGGGGGCGCACTACACGCCTGCCGGGCTCGCGGAGTTTGTGGCCAAGCATCTCGCGACTGTTTGCGAGGTGGAGCGGCCGCTTGTGCTCGATCCTGCCGTTGGCGATGGCGAGCTGCTGCTGGCGTTTGGAAAAGCGTTGGGCAAAGAATGCACGCTGAATGGATTCGATCTGGATGAAGTGGCGGTCACAAATGCTGGAAGGCGTTTGTGTGAGGAACTGCCCCAAATGGCCGGAGAGGTGCGGCGGCAGGATTTTCTCGATTTCGCCCTGGAACATCGGGAGGGCTCGCTGTTTTCGACACCAGCCGCCTTCGACGTGGTGATTGCCAATCCGCCGTATGTGCGCACGCAGGTCATGGGTGCGGAACGTTCCCAGCGCCTCGCCCAGCAGTTTGATCTCAGCGGACGCGTGGATTTGAGTTTCGCCTTCATTGAGGGCATTGCCGATGTGTTGAAAGAGGGCGGTGTGGCTGGCATCATCGTCTCCAATCGTTTTATGACGACCAAGGCGGGCTCGCAGGTGCGTGAACGCATCCTTTCGCGCTTCGAGTTGCTGCACGTCTGGGATTTTGGCGATACGAAGCTGTTTGAAGCCGCTGTGCTCCCTGCGGTGCTGCTGGTGCGGAAACGCCGCAGCATTCCCGCATCGAACCCACGCTTCACCTCGATTTACTCGACGAGCGAGCCTCCGGTGCATCAGGCGGCCACGGTTTATGAGGCGCTGTCGAACGGCAGTGGCTCGGTGAATGTCACAGGCACGACTTTTCTCGTCCAGCACGGCCTCCTGCATCATGGAACGGCGCTCAATGGCACCTGGCGCATCGCCACGGAGCGCGGTGATGCCTGGCTCGACACGGTGCTGGCACACACGTTCTGCACTTTCGGCGAAATTGGGAAGATTCGCGTCGGCGTAAAGACCACGGCGGACAAGGTCTTTGTACGCAAGGACTGGGACACGCTGCCAGAGGACATGCAGCCTGAGGTGTTGCGCCCGCTCATCACGCATCATGTGGCAAGGCGGTTCAAACCATTGCCCGCAGACCGCCAGATTCTCTACACGCACGAGGATCGTGCCGGGAAAAAAGCCGTCATCGATCTCGACAAGCATCCACGCACTCGTCGCTATCTGGAAAGTCATCGCGCCACCCTGGAGGCGCGGTCGTATGTCATCGAGTCCGGGCGGCAGTGGTTCGAGATTTGGGTGCCGCAGCTTCCCGCGCTCTGGCCGGTGCCCAAGCTTGTCTTTCCCGACATCTCGGAGCGCCCGACGTTTTGGATGAGCCTGGATGGCGAGATCATCAACGGTGACTGCTACTGGCTGGCAGCCGAGGATCGAACAGACAGCGACCTGCTCTGGCTGGCGCTGGCGGTGGCAAACTCGCGCTTCATCGAGAGCTTTTACGATCACGCTTTCAACAACAAGCTCTACGCGGGCCGCCGCCGCTTCATGACGCAGTATGTGGAGAAGTTTCCGCTGCCATCACCCGAACTGCCGACCTCCCGCGAGATCATCGCGCTGGCGCGGCAAATCTACCAGCTGACACCCGGCGCGGAAGCGGATGCGCTGGCCGCAAAGATCGACTCGCTGGTCGAATCAGCCTTTGGTCTTGCCGAAGAAGCCGCGAGGTAGCGGGATTTGGATCTTCTTGTTCAAGACCTTGCCTTCGAAGCGCGGGAATCGTTTGAAGAAATCCGCGCCCGTGGTGAGCACGAGGCTGGTGAGCGTCACCCGCCCGTCTGCCGCAGATGCGCCAAAGATGGCGTAGCGAACATCGCAGTGACGCACGGTGCCCTCAACGAAGCCGTTTAAGTCCAGCGGCTCGGTGCTCACAGGTTCGACAAGTCCGAGATCAATCGTCGGCGACGTCTGGAGTTTCACTTCCAGCAGTTGATTCCGCACATCAGGAAACTGACCGTCATCCGCGTAGCTTTGGTAGCCGAGCGACTTGCAAACCATGCGGTGAAGCTCCGCGCCGCGATTTCGCTCCTGGTGGTGTCCGACACTGGCAAACGTACTGCCAACAAGCGAACTCAGCCGGCCAAACACAGCCTGAATCGTCAGAACGGAACCTCGCTCAGGATCATCGGTGGGCTTCCCCGTCGGGAAAGAGCCGTCCGAACCAATCAACGGCAGCAGATGGGCGGAATCGGCGCTCGAAACAAGCTCCAGTGTCTTTTCACCTGTGATGAACCTCGCCTGATACTTCTGCGTCAGCGTTCCCGTGGTGTCGAGCTTTGCCAGCATTGCGCCGGTGACCACCTTCACCTTCGTCACACGGCCATCTTCGCCCACCGCGATGAGCACATAGCGGCGGCGGGGTTTCAGCTCCTCGTTCCAGATTTGTAGATTGTCCGATGCCTGGACGTAGGTGTCGAAGTTTTGCCCGTGGAAGCGTGCATGAGGCTTGCACTTGCGGAACGACTTCGGAATCGGGTAGCCCAGAACCCTGCAAACCTCGCTTTTCACCACTTTGGATCGTGTCCGCAGAGGCATGCCAGCCGTGGAGAAGCCACGAATGCCTGCATCCAGTATTCTCTCGAGTTCTTTGGTTGGAACAAAGAGCGGTGAGTCCTTCTCCAGCAGATCAAAGATGCTCAATCCGCTCGCACGAATAGCTTCCACAGAGTCCATGCCAGCCTTGTCCGCGCTCATGCCACTCCATTCTTAGTGAGCAGTTGAGGAACGCTGACGCCCGTCGCCTTGGCGAAAAGCTCCAGCGTCGCCAGAGTCACGTTTCGCTCACATCGTTCGACCTGGCCGACGTAAGTGCGATGAACGCCACACTCGATGGCGAAGTTGTCCTGCGAGATACCGACACGGGCACGATAGCGTCTCACGTTGTCTGCCAGGATTTGGCGAAGATTGGATTTGGCCATGCCCGACAGTTGGCCGGTTGATGACCATGAGGCGACCGACTCTGAGTAGCATTTCACCTCGTCAAAGGACGGTCTTCTTTTCGAGCAAACTCGCGTTTCACGGCGTGATCACGCACGCATAGGCCGCTGTGTTGGCACCGGGCATGGAAACGACCACGGGCTGGTGTGTGTCCCGCGCTTCGAGAGCGCCGAGCACGAGTTGCAGGGCGGAGGACGCGCCCATGCTTTCGCCCAGAATAAGTTTCGGGCTGCGCACGGCCTGCCAGTGCGCTCCTGACCACGCCGCCTGCTCAGCGCGGTCGATGCGGTCGATGCCGCAGCGGTCGTCGATGAGAATCGCGTCGCCCATGAACTTGGCGCGTGTTTGAGCCGCGAGATCCGGCAGCAGGGCGGCACGTTCGTCCCAAGTGGTGTAGCAGAGCGGGCCGGTGACCGCGCATACTTGTGGGCCGGTGCTTTTGGCAGAGAGAAGCAGTGCGCCCGCGCCTTCGGTGGCGATGAGCTTCGGATGATAGTAAGTAAGCGCCTCGGCGCTGAGCCAGTCGCATTCCTCGGCGGCGATGATCAGGCACTCTTCGACAATGCCGCTGCGAATCCAGAACGCGGCGGTGTCCAGCGCCTCCACAATGGTGTTGGGGCTGCCCACCAGCGTGCTGACCACACCGTCGATGCCGAGGAAGGAGGCGATGTGCGAAGCGGGCGCGTTGAACACGGTCTCCGGGAAGATCAGCGGACTGGCCTGCGCAGGATTTTGCAGCACCTCGTTGAAGAAGCGGCCCGTGTAGTTCACGCAGCCGTTCATCATCACGAAAAGGATGCCCAAGCCGCGTGGCGGAGCCGCAGGATCGTGCCCGGCGTCCGCCAACGCGCCGAGCGCGGCGGCCACGGAGTAACGTGTGATGGCGCTGGAGCGGCGCATGCGCGGATGCCGCGCCGTTTTGTCCGGCGGCGGCGGCGGCGGAACGAGACGCACGGGACAAGGCCAGGTCCGTTCATCGCCCGGACGCGCGCAGTTGACCGCGGGCAGCGGATTTCCTTCGCGCACGGTGCGCAGCAGATCACCGGCGCTCCAACCGGCGGAGCTCACCGCGCCGATGCCGCGAATGTGGACGCCTTCGAGGTTCATGCGGTCCTCCTTTGCAGCACCAGCGTGGCGTTGGTGCCGCCAAAGCCGAAGGAATTCGTCAGCGCATGCTCGAAGCGGGCCGTGCGGAATTTTTGCACCAGATCAAAGCGCACGGCGGCATCAATCGTGCGCACGTTCAAACTCGCGGGCAGCCATTGGCCGCGCAGCGCCATGAGGCAGATCACCGCCTCGACCGCTCCTGCGCCGCCGAGCAGGTGGCCCATGGCGGACTTCGTGGAGCTGACAGGGATGGTGGCAACCACGTCCCCGGCCCATGCGGCGATGGCGGAGGCTTCGGCCACGTCGTTGAACGGCGTGCCGGTGCCGTGGGAGTTGATGTAGCCGATTTGCGCCGGAGAAACACCGGCCTGGGCGCAGGCGCTGGTCATCGTGCGGATGGCCGCCTTGCCCTCGGGATCGGGCTGCGTGAGGTGGTGCAGGTCCGTGGCGGTCGAATAACCGGCCACGTCGCCCAGCGCGTCGCTTTGGCGGGCGTCTTCGGCTTCGAGCAGCATCACCGCCGCGCCTTCACCGAGCGCGAGGCCGTCCCGCTGCGCGTCAAACGGCCGTGGGATGCCGCTGGGAGCCAGGGCGCGCAGGCTGTCGAAGCCCGCGAAAACCAAGCGTGCGAGCGCGTCGAAACCGCCGGCCAAAACACGTTTGCAGCGCCCGGAGCGGATCATGTCGGCGGCCCAGCCGATGGCGTTGGCACCGGAGGCGCAGGCATTGGACACGATGATGACCGGTCCGCGCCAGCCGAACTCGTCGGCGATGCTGTTCATCTGCCGCTGCGGCTGGTAATGCTCCGCGCGTGAGAGCTGGGACGGGATGCGGCCTGAATCATGCCGGGCGTTCTCAAAGTAGGACTCGCCCAGCGGCATCGCCCCCGCCGAAGTGCCGATGACCAGCGCGTCGATGCCCTCCATGCCTTGGCGACCGGCCTGTGCCAGCGCCTCGCGGATGGCGAGCAACAGCATGCGCGTGCCACGGTCCACATGGCCCTGCTTGTGCGGCGAAATGCGGTGAAACGGGCTTTCGGCGGGCAGATCGACGACGCCGGCGGTTTTGGCGATGAGCCCGGTGGTGTCAAAAAAATCGACCGGTCGGAACGCGCTGCGATCCGCCGCCAGCGAGCACTCATTGGCCTCCCAGCCCAGCCCCAGGGGCGAAACGATGCCCGCTCCGGTGATGGCGATGCGCTGGCTGGGTGAGAACGACACGGAAAAGGGCTGCGACAGGTGAGATTCGTTGGCGTGGCGGTTGAACTGCCAACTCAAGTGGTCATTCTACGACACGACGCGGTTCATGGATTACGCCGCCGTCGCATGGACTGCAAATGTTTGCTGAACGTTGGGATCGTATCGTGGCAGAGCGCGGCGCGCAGGCGGCCTTATATCTGGCCGACGGCAGCGCCACGTCTTTCCGTGAACTCGACGCCGAGGCACGGGCCGCCAGGCCTGCGGGGGATCATGTTCTGGCCCAGGGTGACGCGCCCGCCCTGCTGCGGGCGCTGCTCTCCGGCTTTTTGCATGGTGTGCCGGTGCAACTGGTCGAAAAAGACCGCCAGCGCCGCGTTCCGGCGATTCCACCGCCCGCAGGCACCGCTTTGATCAAACAAACCGTCGGTGGCTCCGGCGTGCGGCGCTGCCAGTTCTTCACACTGGACCAAATCGCCGCGGATGTGGACCGTCTGCACGCGGCGCTCGATTTGAGTGCTCGCGGCGTCGGTGTGGCGGCGATCTCCTGCGCCCATTCGTTCGGGCTGACGATGACGGTGCTGCAAACGCTGTTTCATGGCGTGCCGACCTGCTTTGCGCCGCAGCCCTTCGCCCAGCCGCTCATGGACGCGATGAATCACCACCCGCGCGTCTTCCTGCCCGGCGTTCCCGCCTTGTGGAAGGCCTGGCTGATGGGCGAGGTGCGGTTCGACAATGTCAGCCTCGCCATCTCCGCCGGATCATCGCTCACGCTGAAACTGGAGCGGCTGGCGCTGGAGCAGCACGCGCTCAAAATCCACAACCTCTACGGCACGAGCGAGTGCGGCACGGTGTCATGGGACGATTCGGCGGTGTTGCGCGAGGACGAGCGTGATCTGGGCAGGCTGCTGCCCGGTGTGACGGTGCAAAACGAACCGGACGGCCGTTTGAGCGTGACCAGCAGCTCCACCGGCCTCGGCTATGACCAAACGCTGCCGAATGAGCGCTACGGCGGCGGGGTGTTCACCACCTGCGACCAAATCGAGCTGCGCGGCGGTCATCTGCTGTTTCAGCAGAGCCTGGGAGCCGGCATCAACGTGGCCGGGCGCAAGCTCAGCCCCGCCGAGATCGCGAAAAAAATCCAGCTGGCCGCCGGTCTGGCAGGCGTGAGGATTTACGGCGCAGCCAGCCGGGACCCGGAGCGCGGCCAGGACATCGTGGCCGAGCTCGATCTGCCGCAGGCGGCGATTGATGCGGAGTTTAAGACACGCGTCTGTTCCCTGCTTGCTCCCTGGGAGGTTCCGCGTCGATGGGTGGGCACCAAGATCTCCGAATGACCCAACCCCTTTCACCGGCCTCCCTGAAACGCATCGCCTCGCTGTATCCGCGCGTTTGGGACTACAATCACTACTATGTGCCGTCGAAGCTGCGCTCGGACCCGGTGTACTCGGCGGTGGTGAGTGAGATCGGCACCTCGGCGCTGCCCGTGCTCGACATCGGCTGCGGCATCGGCCTGCTGGCGTTTTGCCTGCGTGAATCCGGCGTCACAGCAGACATCACCGGCTGTGACTATGACGCGCCAAAGATCACCAGCGCCCAACGCATGGCCGAGCGCGGCGGTTACGCGGGATTGAGCTTCCTCGCCGCAGATGCGCGCACGGGCTTGCCGGACTTCAGCGGGAATGTGGTCATCCTCGACATCCTGCAGTTTTTCACACGACCCGAGCAGGAGACGCTGCTGCGCCTGGCGGCGGCCCGCGTGGCCGAAGGCGGGAAACTCGTCATCCGCAGCGTCCTGCGGGATGATTCAGCGCGTTTCCGCATCACCGTGGCCGGAGACTGGCTGGCCAAGCTGACGTTTTGGATGAAAGCGGGCCCGGTGTGCTATCCCGACCGCGACCTGTTCGAATCCGTGCTCGGCGCCGCCGGTTTGAAGGTGCAAATCTCGCCGATGTGGGGCGGGACGCCGTTCAACAATCATCTGATCGTGGCCGAGAGAGGCCCGTGATTCGCAGCGACCGGGCCTGAAGATTTTTCATGGAAAAGCAGCCGCTTTAGGTGTTTGGTTTACTTGCGACATCATGAGCGCATGTGAATGTTCTCCGCGTGGTCTGTTGGCACTCAAAAGACCCGACCAAATTCCCTCACCTCCATGAATTTTCCTCTCATCGCGCTCGGCTGTGCGCTGCTCGTTGTCCTCGGCCATCGCACGGCCTGTGGGAATGCAGCTGATGAACGCAGCCCGCAAAACCAGGCGATCGCACCCGAAGCACGGCTTGCGATCATTTTAAACGAGCCTGACGACTACAGACGCCATCAAAAACTGGCCCTGCTGGGCGAGGAGATGGGCAGGAACGACCCGCAGGCCGGCTGGAGCATGCTGATGCATAAACTCACCCTCCTGCCTGACCAGCAGGCATTCAAGGTGGCGCTGCTGCGCGTCTGGGGCCACAACCAGCCCAAGGAAGCGCTGGCAGCCTGTGAAACTGTGCCCTTGGGAGAACGGCGCGCACTGGCCTTTTCAAGCGCTTTGGAAGGCTGGGCAATGGTGGAGCCTGCCGAAGCCGGAGACTGGGCGGTGAAGAATCTGACCGGCATCTACCGACGCCTGGCGACCGCACGAGTGGCCCGTGCATGGGCCAGGAGCGACCCCATGGCGTCTGCCGACTGGGCGCTGGCCACCGCTGATGAGAAAAGCCAGCTCTTCCTGCTCAACAAGGTGCTGGAGGTGTGGGTGGAGAATTTCCCCATGGATGCCGTGCGATGGTCTGCGGGGCTGAAGGATCAAAGCCTGCGTGATCTGGCGATGTCCAAAGCCGTCTTCGGCTGGGCCGACCATCTGCCCGAGTCCACCGCCGAATTTTTGCTGCCCATCCCTGATTATCACTGGATGCTGGCGCGCGTGATCGCCCGCTGGGTGCAGTATGACCCGGCTTCAGCCGCCGCATGGCTGCCGAAGCTCAAGGACAAGGCCATCTTCCTAGAATGCCGCCAGGCATTGCTGCAAGAATGGGCGTTTGACGACCCGCAGGCGGCGCTGGCCTGGGCACAAAAGAACATGACCGCAAACGAGCTGAACGAGGAGCTGGCCCAGCTCTGGCAAAACTGGGCGGTGGAAGACGCCATGGAGGCATTGTCCTCGGTGGAAAAGATCGAGGCGGCCAACGTGCGCACGGGGGCCATGACTCAAGTGCTCTCGGGCTGGCTGTATTCCAAACCGGAGTCCTTCAAGGAGTGGGCGCAAAAGCAGGAGGCCGGTGTGGAACGGGACAAAAACATCATCCTGGAGCAACTGGCCGCGTTTTTGATAGAGTCTGATCCTGCGAGCGCCCTGGAAGTCGTCCTGCTGATGCAGGATCCGGCCCGTCTGCAGGCCAGCCTGCGGCGGCATTACCAAGCCTGGAAAACGCGCCAGCCCCAGGCGGCGGCGACCTGGCTCAAGGAACAGCCTGAGGCGGCCCAGTGGATCACGAATCCGTAAACCCAGCGGGATTTTTGGCGGGTTGAAGAACGGGTGTTGGATCCATTTGCCCCATGAGCACCGACGAAGATTTTTTGAAAGTGGCCATCGGACTGGCCAGAGATCACATGGAGGCGGGCCATGGCGGTCCCTTTGGCGCGGTGGTGGTGCATGAGGGGCGCGTCATCGCCGAAGGCTGGAACCAGGTGACGAGCCGGAATGATCCGACCGCGCATGCGGAAATGGTGGCGCTGCGCGAGGCGGCGGCGCGGCTGAACCGGTTTTCCCTGGCGGGCTGCACGCTGTACACCAGCTGCGAGCCCTGCCCGATGTGCCTGGCGGCGGCCTACTGGGCGCGGATCGACGGCCTCGTTTATGCGGCCACGCGGGCGGACGCGGCGGCGATCGGTTTTGATGACGACATGCTCTACCGGGAGCTGGCGCTGCCCGTCTCTGAGCGCCGCCTGCCAATGCGTTTGCTGCTCCACGAGGAGGCGCTGGATGTTTTCACGGCATGGCGGGACAAGCCTGACAAGGTGCCGTATTGAAATGCGACGGCTTCAATCGAACGCCGCGCCACCGCTGAAATCCGGCAGGGCGGGTGAGGCGAGCCGTGCGTGATGGAGCATGGCGGCCACTTGCTCCGCCACCTCGACCGCCACCGGAGTCGCCTCATGAATAAGCACGATGCTGCCGGGCTTCAGGCGGGCGCGGATGCGCTCGGTGATGAATTTCACATCTTGAATGACGCCGTCGAAACCACGGGCGCTCCACATCAGCATCTTCAGACCGAGCGCCTGGGAAACCACGAAGCTGAAAACATTATGATGGCCGGCAGGCGGGCGAAAGAAGCGTGGCGGGTGATCGGGGCAGATGGCGGTGAGCGTTTTCTGGCAGCCGGCGATCTCACGCCACAGGGCGACCGGACGCAGCGCCCAAAAACGAGCGGCGGGGTGGGTTTGCGTGTGATTGGCAATCTCATGGCCGCGAGCGACGATCTCGCGCACCAGCTCGGGATGCCGCGCGGCACGCTCGCCGATGAGGAAGAAGATCGCCTTCATCTGGTGGCGGTCGAGGATGTCGAGGATGGCAGGCGTGTGCTCCGGGTGCGGGCCGTCGTCGATGGTGAGCAACGCGTGGCCGCTGCCATGCGGCAGCCGTTTGATCATGGGACCAAACAAAGCACAGCGCGGCACGAGCGTGCCGGTCATCATCAGCGTGAGCACGGTGCAGAACAACAGCCCGGCGGCGAAAATCTGGCCGCGTGAGACGAGCCAGCCCACGATCAGCAGCGGCAGCAGCGCGATCACCAAACGACGGTAGGCCGTGCGCAGACAGCGTGCTCTGGTTTCAGCATTCATGCCGGATCACGGGTGACGAGTGGTTCAAACACAAACCATTGGTCCCAGTGCCGCAAAAGAAACTCGTGCATCACCGGCAGCCAGGCGGCGCTGACCTCGGCGGCCTTCGGCTTGCGGCCGCCGATGTGGAAGGGCTTGCCGATCTCGATGCGATAGGACAGGCGGCCTTTGCGGATAAGAAACACCGGATAGCACGGCACGCCGGTCACTTCGGCGAGCACGAGCGGCCCGCGCGGGATGCGGTAGGTCACACCGTCGATGCGCGCCTCAGAAGGAGCCACGTCGCCCATCACGCGGTCGCCCTGAACGCAGACGACCTCGCCCGCGAGCAGCTTGCGGCAGAGCTCCATGCCGAGATGGCCGCCGGGCTCGTTGTAATGAACGTGCAGATTGGGATGGCGGCGCTCCTCCTCGCGCAGCTCCTGCTTGCGCAGTTGTTGCAGCGAGTCGCTGGCCTCCGGCACGCGCACGGTGTGAATCGTGCGGCCAAATTTGCGGGCGAAGAGCCCGGCGCCGAGGTCGTAGTTGCCGGAATGCACGGTGAAGACGAGCGCCCCGCCGTTCTCCTGCTGCAAGGCCTCGAAATCATCCTTGCCGATGATCTCCCACTCCACCTCGCGCTCAAAGTGCAGGTGCCAGAGGCGGTCCAGATACGTCAGCGCGAACTGGTAAAACACATCAAAGCTGGTGAAGGCGCTGGTGCCCCGCTCCGGCAGCAGGGCGCTCAGATTGGCGCGCACCGCCTCGCGCTGCGGCACGGCCAGCAGCCAGATCACCGCCGTCACCGGCCAGGTCAGCGCGATGATCACCGGCGCGGGCAGCCAGCGCATGAAAAACAGCATCGCCCGCGTCCAGAAGGCGTCATGCAGCCCCAGGCGCGCCGGAGCGGTTTGTTCGTGCGGCTGGAAGGTTGCGGATTCGGCGATTGGCATTATTTAGGCGCGGACAGAGAGAAGCGGGAGTCGTTCTTCTTCGACCGTCACGCCCGCCCCCACAACTGCGAATTTCACCCCGCCCCCTCCATGAACATGCCCGCCACGGATTACGATGTGATCATCATGGGCGGGGCCTTTTCCGGCGCTGCGGCAGGCATGATGCTGAAACGCGACCATCCTGACATGCGCGTGCTGATCGTCGAGCGCACGACACATTTCGACCGCAAGGTGGGCGAGAGCACCTCCGAGGTCGCAGGCTGCTTCCTCACGCGTGTGCTGCACCAGTCCAGCCACCTGAGCGGAAAACACTACCAGAAGCACGGACTGCGCATGTGGTTCTGCAAAACACCGCAGGATTCCGTGGACGACCTCACGGAGATCGGCCCACGCTTCCAGGCGCGGCTGGCGACGTTTCAGCTCGACCGCTCGATTCTCGACGAGCATCTGCTCAAAGAAGCGCGTGATTTCGGCTGCGAGCTGATGCGCCCGGCGACGATCAAAACCATCACGCTTTCTGAGAACGAGGCGCCCCACACGCTCGAAATCATGCCGCAGGAGGGCCAGATGCGCACCGTGACCACGAAGTGGGTCATCGACGCCTCCGGCAAGGCCGCCGTGCTCGCCAAAAAGCTCGGCATTCACCATTCCATCGGCGACGAGCATCCCACCTCCTCCGTCTGGTGCCGCTTCCGCAACGTCAACGACCTCGACAGCTTCAAGAGCCGCAAGATGTTCCCGAAGCTCGCGGCAGAGGCCAAATGCATCCGCACGACCGCCACCAATCACCTCATGGGCCGCGGCTGGTGGTGCTGGATCATTCCTTTGTCGGATGGCAGCTTCAGCGCCGGCGTCACCTGGGATCGCCGTTTGTACACGCTGCCGGAGGGGCCATCACTCGCCGCCCGTCTTCAGGCGCATCTGCTGACTCATCCCGTCGGCAGGCTGATGTTTGAAAACGCCGTGCCGGACGAGGGCGACACGTTCTACTACAAGAACCTCGGCTACCACGCCGAATACATCGCCGGGAACCGCTGGGTGATGGTGGGAGACGCCGCCGGCTTCATGGACCCGCTCTACAGCCAGGGCCTCGATTTCTGCGGTTTCACGGTCTCGGCGGCCACCGAGCTCGTGTGCAAAAACCTCGCGGGCGAGGACACCCGGATGATCACCGATTATCTGAACACGGCCTACCCGCGCAGCTACCGCACCTGGTTCGATGCGCTCTACAAGGACAAGTACACCTACCTCGGCGATGCCGAGCTGATGCACGCCGCCTTCCTGATGGACCTCTCGACCTACTTCCTCGGGCCGGTGCGCGGCGTTTACACCAATCCTGACCACGAATGGAAGCTGATGCCCTATGACGGGCCGATCGGCCGCTTTTTCGGCCGGTTCATGGCCTTCTACAACCGCCGCCTCGTCTGCATCGCCCAGGAGCGCATGCGCAAAGGCATCTACGGCCGCAAAAATCACGGCCATTTCCTGGCGCCGCGCATGAGCATGTCCCCCGACACCTCGGCGGGCCGCCTGCTGTTTGACGGCATCATGGTCTGGCTCAAAGCCGAGATCAGCACCTGGATGGCTCCGGTTCCGGCGAAGGAGGCCATGCTGATGACGGAGAAACCTGCGACGGCGTAAGCGGCCGGTGAACCGACCGCTCTGCGCCGCTACTTTTTGCCCTTCTTCTTTTTCCCCTTCGCCTCGGCGGGGTAGGGAATGCCGTTGAGGTAGTTCAGGCGGTCATCCACATCGCCGCCTTTGACGATGGGGTGGAAGTCGGAGCGCTGCACGGGATGCCTGCCGTTGAAGTGGTCCTTGAACCACACGACCGAGTTCAGCGCCTCCACGGCGAGCACGGGGTCGGTGGTGGTGTTGATGAGTTTGATCAGCGCTGGTTGCGGCTGGATCTCGCCGATGGAGCCGAGGAACTCGAGGGCTCGGACGCGCACGACTTCGGCGGTGTCATCAAGCAGCGGACGGGCGAGATCCGCGAGTGGCGCGGCTTGTTTGCCAAAAGCGGTGCAGACCATCGCGCCCCAGTAGCGCTGCATCGGCTGATCGCTCTTCAGCGCGGCCTCGATGGCAGCTTTGGCTTCATCAAACGGCCGCAGCATGAGATCGGCGATGTCGGCGAGGTGCTTGATCTCCTCACGGTGCGCCTGACCGAAAGCCACGGGATTGGCCATCGCATGAGCGGCGAGCTGGCTCTCCGGGAAGTAGCTGAGATCAGGCATGGCGCGCATCCGCTGCTGCAGCCGGGCGCGCAGGTCGTGAAGTGTCGCCGCATGGGCGGGATCGGCGGCGAGGTTCTTCACGTTCCAGGGATCGGCCTCGCA
>DNXB01000636.1:0-7523 GCA_003506995.1 Verrucomicrobiales bacterium | reverse complement strand
AGCCGCTGAGCCTGCCGTCGCGCCAGAGCTGCCGCCACTCCTCGTAGGCCAGCATCTTGTAGCGGTAATTGTTGTGCAGCCCGTCCGGCAGCCATGGCTCGAAGCAGCGGATGTAATGAAAGCGGCCCTGCCGCAGCGAGCGGACGAAATCATACTTCTCATCCATGCGGTTCGCGTAACCAAAGGCTTCATCGCGCTGATTAACCGTCTCCAACGGCACGCCTTGGCCGAGAAACGCCCGGCCGTCGATGCCCTGCGGCGGCGGCACGCCCGCGAGTTGCAGCGCCGTGGCGCCGAAATCAACGAACTGCACGAAGCCCTTCACGCGCGCGCCCAGCGCCGCGCCGACGGCGAGATGCTTGAAATTTTCCGGCACGCGGATCACCAGCGGCACATGCAGGCCGGAGTCATAGGCGTAGCCTTTGCCACGCGGCAGCACGCCGCCGTGATCGCCGAAGTAAAAGATGAACGTGTCCTCCAGCAGGCCGTCCTTTTCCAAATTCGCCACCGTCTCGGCCACGATGCCGTCGATGATCTGCTGATGGTCGAGGTAGCGGGCATGTGTGTAGCGAAACAGCGGCGTGTCTGGCAGATGTGCACCGGGCTGCACCTTCGCGGGATCGTGCTGGGTCTTCTGCGTCTCGTAGGTCTGCTGATTGAAGTGCAGCGAGCTCTCGTGCGACTGCGCATGCGACTGCATGTGAAAGAAGGGCTGCTTCGCATCGGGCCGGTTGCGCCAGGAGGCCTTGTTGGACGATTCGTCCCACACTTCTTTGCCGGACTCCGCGTTGTAGTCGGTCTTGGAGTTGTTCGTCGTGTAGTAGCCCGCCTTGCGCAGGTATTCGGGGAACATTCGCACGCCGTCCGGCATGGGTGGTGACTTGTAGCGGCGGTGGAACTGCGTGCCGATGCGCGGACCGTAGCACATCGTCGCCAGCGTCGTGCGGGCCACGGAGCAGACCGGCGCATTGGAAAACGCGTGATCAAAGGTCAGCCCATGCGCCGCCAGTTTCTCGATGGCCGGTGTCTTCGCGCCTCCGGGGAAGAAATGCCGCAGGTAGTGCATCGAATTGTCCTCCGACACGATCCAGACGATGTTCGGACGTTCCGCCGCGACGGCAAAGCAGGTGACAAGCGAGAACAACAGGGAGACGAGCAAAGGGCGCATGGTGAGGCATCGTAACGACGCGCCTGCCTGAAACTTGCTCCGTCAAAGCCCGTTCCCACACGATGCGTCGCGCCGCCTTCTTTTCGTCATTCCTCATTCTGATCTCGTCATCGACAATGTGCGCGTCATCGACAACCGCAGCCCGGCGGGATCGATCACGGTGCGAGAGAGCCAGGACTGTCGCATCAGCCGCTGTCTGGTGCGAAATTACATGCGCCTGAGCATTGATGACCGCACGCAGAGCCAGGACTGGGGCTACGCCTTCAACTGCACCGATGGCACCGGCATCAGCGTGAGTTACAGCCCGGGTTGTTTGATCGAGGGCAACCGCGTGGTCGAAGACAACTTCGTCCCCACGCCTGAGATCAAGGCGAGGCACAAGCTGGGCGACTTCGTGAAGAAGAACGCCTTCAAAGGCGGCGTCATGAGCCAGCAGGCCTGGGATGCGAACTACACCGACGCCTGGCAGCAGGGCAGCGGCATCGTGGTCAACGCTCCCACCGTGACCGACCTCACGCGCGTCATCGGCAACCACATCGAAAACGCCGCCCAAGGCATCGACCTGCATTGCGATCACGTCATCGTCGCCAGCAACATCGTCACCAATGCCTTCATCGGCATGAAAGCCATGCACGGCAGCCGTAATGTGCTCATCACCGGCAACCAGTTCACTCGCAACAGCCTCTGGGCCATCGGCCTCATGCCCGGAGCCGCCGCGAATGCGGAAAACTTCGACGGCGGCTCCATCATCTCCAACAACATCATCTCCGACTTCGGCCACGGCGACGCGCATTGGATCTGGGGCGTTGAACGCTCCCCCTTCAAGTTCGACACCGGCCAGCAGCCCGATGATCCACCGCTCACCGACGTGATCGTCACCGGCAACATCGTCCACAGCATCGGCAAACCGCGCTACAAATACGCTGTCATCATCGCCGGCGGCCCAAACACACCACGCGGCATGCATTTTTCCAACAACCTGCTCCATCCCGGCACGCAGGGCGTGGCGAACACCGATTTGCCGCCATAAGGTCTGCTATACCAGACGTAATTTGACTTAACGTCAGCTATGCCAGACGCTAAGCTATGCCTGCCTCCTCCAACACCCTGCCGCTCCCGGTCAGCCGGGCGCTTCGTTCGCTTGGCCGGGACCTCGCCGTGGCGCGAAAGAAGCGGCGCATTTCAGCGGCGGAGATGGCGGAGCGTTTGTTCATCAGCCGGGACACGCTGTGGCGCATGGAGCGTGGCGATCCGACCGTCGCGGTGGGGACGATCGCGACGGCATTGTTCGTGCTCCAACTTCACGAACGCCTGGCCAGTCTCGCAGCACCGCGTGAAGACTCTTTGGGATTGGAGAAGGACGAGGAGCAGTTGCCAGCCCGCATTCGGAAATCAAAACAGAGCGCTCCACGATGACCACGGAAGTCCACATCGACTGGCAGGGCGTGACAAGCCTCGTGGGAAGGCTGCACACGCCCGAACGCGGTCTTTCGGCATCGTTTGAGTATGCGACCGACTGGCTTTCGCGTGCCGATGCTTTCGCGCTCGACCCCACGTCGCTGCCGTTGCAGCGGCCCGCGCATCATGCGTCCGTGCTTCACAGCGTGTTTCAGGACGCGGGGCCAGATCGATGGGGCCGCCTGCTGATTGAACGTGCGGTGCGGAAGAAGGTGCTCTCGCAGAAACCATGGCGTGACCTCGACTATGTTCTGGCGCTGGATGACGTCTCACGCATCGGTGCGCTGCGATTTCGTGAGGCGGGAGGAGATGTGTTCCTTTCTCCCGGCACCGGAAAGCTGCCTCCGATCGTGCGCATCGGCACTTTGATCCAGGCTGCGGATGCGATTCACCATGAAACTGAAACCGTCGCCGACTTACGATTCCTTTTGGCAGAAGGATCGCCTCTTGGCGGTGCGCGTCCCAAATCCGCCGTTTTGTTGAAGAATGGCCAGCTCGGGATCGCCAAGTTTCCAAAGCCTGACGACAGGCGTGACATCGCGGCAGGGGAAATCCTCGCGCTGACGCTCGCACGACAGGCTGGAATGACCGTGGCCGATCACCAGTTCCTCACCGCCGCTGGTCGCAGCGTCTCCGTGATCACGCGATTCGACCGTTCGGGCCAGCAGCGCCTTCCATTCATCTCCGCCGCCACCCTGCTCGGCCTGTCCCATGATCAGAGCACTGCTTACACCATGATCGCCGACGCCATCCGCCAGCATGGCGATGATGTGACACGCGATCTCCACGAAGCGTGGCGGCGAATGGTCTTCGGCCTGCTGGCAAGCAATTGCGACGACCACGCCCGCAACCACGGCTTCCTCATGCTCGCTCCCGGCCGTTGGTCGCTTTCGCCTGCCTACGATTTGAATCCTGTTCCTGAGATCGAACGCGCTCTGCTCAACAAAACCGCGATCTCGGAGGATCACGAGGAGCCCAGCATCGAGCTGGCGCTGCGCGTTGCCGCCCGCTTTGCGTTGAAGCCAGCGCAGGCGAAAGGAATTCTCCGCGAGGTCTTAAAGACCGTGCAATCCTGGCGCGAAACCGGCAAGGAGCTTCGCATCCAGGCGAAAACGCTGGCTGCCTACGAAAGCGCTTTCGAGCACACGCTTGCCGATGAAGCCCGCGCACTCGCGAAATAAAACCGCTACTTCCGATACTCGCTGAACTTCACGCGTAGCTTCGTTTCCAGCTCGGTGAGCTGCCATTTTTCCTTCGAGTTGATCAAGGCGAGCGACATGCCCTTCTTCCCGGCGCGCGCGGTGCGGCCGCTGCGGTGCGTGTAGTATTCGCGTTGGTCGGGAAGCTGGTGGTGGATCACAAACGTCAGTCCCTCGACATCAATGCCGCGCGCGGCGACATCCGTGGCCACGACGAACTGCACGCGCTGCTTTTTGAAGGCCCGCATCACTTTGTCCCGCTCCTTTTGCATGAGATCGCCCTGCAAGACATCGACCGGCAGCCCAAGCGCGACCAGTTCGCGGTGGAGTTCGTTCGCGCCGGCCTTGGTGCGGCAGAAAATGAGACCGCGACCTTCCTTCTGGCGCTTGAGGAAGCTGGCGATGAACGCGGTCTTGTCCTCGCGCTTGCAGATCGCAAAGCGGTGGTCGATGTCGCGGTTCACGACGTTTGCCTGGTCGATCTGGATCGAGTGCGCGTCCGGTGACATGCAGCCTTTGATGAGAACCTGGATCGCCTCCGGGAAAGTCGCGGAAAACAGCCAGGTGCTGCGCCGCATCGCCGCCAGCTTGAGAATTTCCGTGAGCTGCTTCTTGAAGCCCATGCTCAGCATCTCATCCGCCTCGTCCAGCACCACATAACGCACGAATTCGAGCGTCAGCGCATCCCGCTCGATCAAATCGAGCAGCCGGCCCGGCGTGGCGACGACGATGTGCGTGGGACGCTTCAGCGCCTCCGTCTGGCGGTCGATGTTGTCGCCACCGCTCAGGACTTCGATGAAAATCTTGTCCGTGTACTTGGTGAAGCGAAAGAGCTGCTTGCCGATCTGCTTCGCCAGCTCACGCGTCGGGGCCAGAACCAGCCCCTGGATGTCCCGGTGCTTGGGATTCATCTTCGTGAGCAGCGGCAGGCCAAAGGCGGCCGTCTTGCCGGTGCCGGTTTGCGCTTGGGCGATGAGATCGCTGCCGTCGGTCAGCAGGAAGGGGATCACTTTCTTCTGCACCTCCGTCGGCGTGACGATGCCCAGCTCCTCCAGGCCACGGATCATGTCCTCTGGGATTCCGAGTTCTTTGAATGGGTGCGACATGCCGTGCCATCCCTCACAATGCGCTGAAATGCCAGCGAGAAAGACGATGGAGACGGCTTCCAGCATCGTTCATGCACAGTTCCCCATGAAACCACTCCTGCTGACACTCCTCCTCTCCAGCCTCGCCGCCGCTGAAACCCTTCAAACCGACCTCCTCATCGTCGGCGGCACCGAGTCGGGCTGGGCAGCAGCCATTCAAGCGGCGCGGATGGGATGCAAGTCGATAACGGTCGTGCATGACGCGCCGTGGCTCGGCGGGCAATACACGGAACAGGGGCTGGTGTGCGTGGATGAGAGCAAGGGCGCGGGCAAAATCGGTTGGGGGCCGGACTGGCACCCGATGAAGCGCTCGTTTCATCGCTTCGGCCTCTTCAAGGAACTGATGGATCGCATTGAGATGCTCAACACGAAGAAATACGGCTCGCCGATGCCGGGGAAGCCGATGCACGGCCCCACGACTTTCCGTCCGGCTGAAGCGGAGGCGATATTTCGCCAGATGCTCCAGCCTTACATCACCAGCGGGCAGGTGGTGCTGAAGCTGAATCACATCCCCGTCGCGGCATTGAAGACGGACAGCAAAGTCACCGGCATGACCTTTCGCTCGGAGAAAGGCGAAGTGCTTGAGGTCCAAGCCGCGCTCACCATCGACGCGAGCGATTGGGGCGATGTCGTGCAGCTCAGCGGCACCGCTTTCGAGGTCGGCCCCGATCCGAAAGCACGCTACGGCGAGCCGAACGCACAAGAAGATGTCTCCGTGAATCCGCCGAACGAGATGAACCCGATCACCTGGACGCTCATCGTCGAGGAAGGCAAAACGGACACGCCGATCCCGCAGCCGCCGCATTACGATGAACGTCGTTACTGGGGCACCACGCAGTTTGGCAAGAAGGAGGCCTCCGAGCTGAAATGGGAGCGCCCGATCCGCCCGAGCAACATGGTTCCGTGGCCGCCGAAGCGTCGCGAATCGGCGCGACAGGGCACCATCCTCAGCATGCGCCGCATCGTGGAGGGCACGACGAGCACGGATGGCATCACCTCCGCGCTCATCTGCTACTCGAACGGCCAGGACTATCCGCTGGAGCGACTGCCGAAGCATGTGTGTGATGCGCTGGAGGCCACGGAGCGTGGCGCGGCGATGAAGAACCTCGTTTTGATGACGCGCGAGCAGCGCCAGATCGTGTTCGAGGACTGCAAAGCGCACTCGCTCGGCCTGCTGCATCATTTGCAGACGACCGTGCATGACCGCGCCAAAGACACCGCGAACAGCCTGCGGCATTATCACCTCAGCACGGAGTTCGGCACGCCGGACAACCTGCCCATGAAGCCCTACATCCGCGAAAGCCTGCGGCTGAAAGCGCTCTACATGATGCGCCAGCAGGACAGCCTCGTGGAGGACGAGAATCCGAAATCCGCAAAGGAAACCTTCGCCACTGTCATGTATCCCGATGGCGTCTTCGCGTGGCAGTTTCATTACGACTTCCACGACACCGGCCGCACTTACCTGAAGGCGGAGGGCGATTCCGGCCCATGGACGCACTACGGCAAGCCTGGGCGCGACATCCATCATCTCAGCGAGCGCAGTGTCTTCCCGCTCCGAAGCCTCATCCCGATGAAAATGGACGGCCTCATCGGTGCGCAGGGCAATGTGGGCTTCAGCAGCATCGTCAGCAGTGCGATCCGCCTGCATGATCATCGCCTCCACATCGGTCAGGCAGCAGCAGCGCTTGCAGTACTGGCTTTGAAACATCAAACGCAGCCGCGTGAGCTCGCGTGGAGCCGCGAGCATCTCGAAGCCATGCAGCACGCCCTCTGTGGCGGCACCGAAGGCGTGCCGATGCTGCTCTGGCCCTGGCGCGATCTTCCTGCGGATCATGCCGCCTTTGTCGCGATCAACCGGCTGTCCGCTCGCGGGCTGCTGCCGGTGTCGCGCGACGAAGTCGATTTCCAACCCGATGCGCCCGCCACAAAGGAATGGCAGGCGGAAGTGCTGAAGCGCTGCGCCAGCCACGACTTCAATCTGCTCTCTGGCGACAAGCTCACGCGTGGTGAATTCGCCAACGCACTCTGGCGTGTCGTCGAGACTCAAGCACCGCCCGCGTGGCCTCGCGCCAAACCCGATGATGCCGACGCGGATGGCATCGCTGATCTCGATGATGCGCTGCCATTCACGGCTGATGTGCAAAGCTGGCCCGCTGCTGCGAAGTAACCGTGTTCATCCCGAAGGCTCATGAAACTTCTTCTGCTCACTCTCGCCTGTGTCACCAGTGTCGCGCTCGGTGCTCCTAACGTCGTGTATATCATCGCCGATGATCAGACCTCTCGTGATTTTGGCTTCATGGGCAGCCAGGACGCGCTCACGCCGCACATCGACAAGCTCGCGGCGCAGTCGGCGCGGTTTGTGAACGGCTATGTCCCCACCAGCCTGTGCAGTCCATCACTCGCGGTGATGCTGACGGGGCGTTACCCGCATCAAAGCGGCCTGCATTACAATCATCCGCCGCCGGGGAACACGGGCTTCAACAAAATGCAGTCACGCGCCGAGTATGAGGCGGCGAGAAGCGTGGCCTTTGAGATCATCCGCTCGCAGCCGAC
>DNXB01000246.1 GCA_003506995.1 Verrucomicrobiales bacterium | reverse complement strand
CACCGGCGTATTGGCGGGTGACATCAAATCGTTGCGCTGGTCGATGCTGAGGAGGCGGTCGCCGAGATGCAGCTCTTTGAAGGCGTCGATGATCTTGTGATCCTTGGCCGGATCGCAGACGGCCCAGGCATTGGCACCGAGGCTGAGGGAGGTGAGGGCGACGTGGAGGCGATTGGAGAGAATCAGCGAGGCGGCGCAGTAGGTGGGCGCGAGATTTTCCAGGGTGATCTCACGCAGGGCGGTTTCGATGCCCATGGCGTTGAGTTCGGCGGCGATGGCACTCACGCATTCCTCGTCCCGCTCCACCTGCCAGGTGAGCGTGACGGGCAGCGCGTGCTGGCGGGCGTAATGCGCGGCCAGTTCGGCGACTTGTTTCACGAACCCGAGGCGCTTTTCCTCGGGGTAGTAGTCGAAACGGAAGGAGACGATGAGCCCGCCATTCTTCACCACGTTCGGCGGTTCTTTGCCGGAGAGCAGGACGATGAGATCCGGCGCACACGAGATGTTCCGCTGATTTTTGGAGCTGCGGATGCGCTCCAGACTGCCCTGATCCCGCACCATGGTGTGATGTGAGAGGCGGACGAGAAGCTTTTCCAGACTGGCACCGAGGCCGGAATTGTTCGGAATGGATTTGCCCAGGCGCATGTAGCGCACGCCGAGCAGGCGGTAGTAGATGGCGAACGCGATGGGCACGACATGCCGCCAGCTCGCTTTGCCGGCGTGGCCGGGCGGGGCGATGATGACATCGAAGTAGGCACGGCAGAAAAACAGCTTCAGGTAGTAGCCGAGGCCGCGACCGGTGGCAAAAATGACCGGCGAGCGGACATCGACGATCAGCGCCTCGCGAAACTGCTTCGAGACACCGGAGACGTCGAAGAGCATGCGGTCCGCTTTTTCCGCCAGGAGGTCGATCAGGAGCTTGTTGATCAGCAGATCCCCGAGGTTCGAGTCCTGGGTCTTCATCAAATACAGGATTCTCATGGTGTGCGGAGGATTTTGATGGAGGCGGGGAGGTTGAAGAAGATCATGTCCACCGTGGCGAGCATGATGAAGGCGCTGGTGGCCCCCCAGCCGCTGAATGCCAGCGCGGTGACGCCGAAAGCGGCGAGACTCGCGACAGAGGTGATGAGCAGGAACTTGCGCTCATGCATGCCGATGAGGAAATAAGCGCCCCAGTATTTGATGAGCAGGCTGGCGAGGAAATAAGCGCCGCTGATGACATGCCAGCGGCCAATGGGCAATCCTTGACCAAACAGGAGCTCACCACCACGGCTGATCCATGCGTCGGGAAACACGGCCACGATCAGCGGCGCGGCGCTGAGCACTACGGTGATGAGGTAAGCGCGGCGTATCCACGCGCCTTTGTTCTGCTCCAGAGCCTGTTTGATGGCGGGAATCATCGGGCCGAAAATGAGCGTGGCCGAGTTGCGGATGAGCAGGGAGATGCTCATCAGGGCGGAGTAGATCGCGAGATCAGCGGTGCCGGACTTGGAGTCGAGGATGAACTTCAGCAGTTCACGCGGCAGATTGGAGGAGAACTCGAAGATGAGGTAGATCAACCCGCCGAAGAACAGCGTTTTGCCAATGCCCAGGCCCACGCTGCCGTCCTGGATGCCATAGCGGGATTTGAGCTCACGCCGGCTGTAGAGATACAGTGGCAGTGTCTGCACGAGGCAGGTGGTGGTGACGAGAAACCAGATCTTCGGGTAGAATGGAAACAGCAGCAGCATGGCGGCGGCGATCGCGTTGCCGAGGCCGTTGTAGAGGTAGGATTTGTGCGCCCGCAGCGCGGCGGTCTCGATGCGGATGAAGGAGTTGCACACCGCGCGCATGACGAGGCTCAGGGCAAACACGATGAGTGTCAGGAGATGCTCCAGCAGCGACGATTGCACCGATCCGGCGAAATTGGGCGAGAGGAAGGTGAAGACGGAGGCTCCCAGCGCGCCGATGACTGAAACCAGGATCGTCAGGATGAGCGAGGTGCGGATCACATCCGCGTTTTTGTGATCGAGCTTCGTGCCGGAGAGCAGGGAGGTCAGATTCGGCCCGCCAAACACCTGCGCCGGTGATTGCAGGATGAAAAGCGCGATGAACAGGGAGTACAGCCCGTAGCCCTCGGCACCGAGGTGGCGGATGGCGAGCGGGATCGAGGCGAGTTGCAGCACCGCACCCAGGGCCTTGCTGACCAGGCCGGAGGAGATGACCTTCACAAACACACGGCCATGCTGGTGCAAAGAGGCGTTTTCACCCTCCGGAGCTGGTGCAGCGCTTTCAGGTGTCGGCATGGCGGTGATGATTGCGGGATGCCTACTTTGGCAGGTGCTTCTCGATGAAGTCGATCATCTGGTCGGTCGTGGCCGGTTTGGCGAGGAAGGGGAAGCCGCTGATGATGCCGCCGTGGGCGTGCAGCTCGGCTTCGCGCACCGTGGCGGTGTGGAAGACGACGGCGATGTGCTTGAGCCGGGCGTCGTTCTTGAGGCGGTAGATGATGTCAGCGCCATCGAGGTCGGGCATCATGACATCGAGCACGACGAGGTCGGGGACGAAATCCATGATGGTGTCGAGCGCCTTGAGCGAGTCGTTTTGCTCACGCACCTCGTAACGACCGGTGTCCTCCAGGTTCATGGCCATGAGGCTGGTGATGAACGGCTCGTCATCAATGAGCAGGATTTTTTTCTTCGCGGAATCGGGAGAATCGCTCATGGAGTTGGTTGGGAATCAAGGTTGTGCGGAGGATTTCAAGGTCAGGACGGCCAGAACTCCACCTTCGGGTTGGTTGCTTATCTCTAATCGTCCGTGGTGCAAATCAACGACCTTTTTGGCAATGGTAAGGCCCAGGCCCGCGCCTTGTCCGGCAGCCTTGGTGGTGAAGAAGGCCTCGTAGATCAGGCCCATCTTGTTTTCAGGGATGCCGTGGCCGGTGTCGGCGATCTCAATGACCACGGCATGATCGCCGGCACGGAACCAGGACTGGCGCTGCCAGCCTTCGCGCTCGCTGCTGGTGAAGATTTTTGAGGAAGTGGTGAGCGTGAGCGTGCCACCAGCGGGAAGCATGGCGTCGATGGCATTGGCGCAGAGGCCGGCGATGGTTTCGATGATGTGCTTCTTATCGACGAGGATGGCGGGCAGATCTGGGGTGAAGTGCTTTTCGATGCGCACGGAGGGAGCCTCGGTCAGCGAGGCGAGTGCAGCCTCAATGAGGGAGTTGGCGTCCTCGGCGGTCATGCTGGTTTCAATCGGAGAGCAGGTCTGCAGCATGCTTTTCATCGCCTTGTCGATGCGGTCGGCGCCCTGACGCAGGAAGCCGACGATCTTTTTGCGCAGGTCGTCGTTCATCGGCCGCGGCCCGGCGAGCAGGTCGGTGGCGAGGACGATCTGACTGAGCGGATTGCACACCTCGTGCGCGACGCTGGAGGCGAAGTGCGAGAGCGCGCCCGCCTCCTCAAGCTGCTTGAGGGTGTTTTCAGGCGGCGGCGTCTGGTCTGGCGGCGGGGCGCTGTTCATGATGCGGGGCTATGACAGGACGGCGGGTTCGCCCGTTGCGTGATCAATGAAATTTTTGGGCGTGGCGATGATGCCGTCGAGTTTCATGTTCGGGCGGATGAAGGTGCGGCTGAGCACGTACGAGTCAGTGATGTGCGTGCCGGCGGTGATGACGCAGTCCTCGCCGACGACGACGTTCGGGCCGATGGTGGCGCCGCTGATGGTGCTGCCGCTGCCGATCCAGCACGGAGCGTTGAAGACGGTGTCCTTCGAGATGCTGCAATGATGGCCGATGATGACACCGGGCGAGATTTGCGTCTCCAATTCGGGCAGTTGGGTGCCGAATTTCTGCAGTTCGTGCAGCCATCGTTTCACCATCGCAAACCAGGTCTTTGTCACGGGCTGGTCCGGCAGGCAGGGAACGATGGCGGTGCCGCGCTGGAGCTGGATCGCGCCGCTGGCATCGACAAACGCGCTGGCGTCGGTGGCGGCTTCCGGCACGCCGACCTTGACCTCGACCTGTTTGCAAAGCGGAAAGGTGTCACGCACATAGGTGGCGAGTGCCGGGTCGTCTTTTTCGAGCCAGAGAGTCAGCATGGCATTGCTGCGGAACAGATGATCCATCCAGTGCTCGATGACACGCCGCTGCCCCAGCTCCCAAAGAAAGAAGGATTCGCCGTTGAGCAGGGTGGCGGGCTTGTCGTAAAGGATGGCGTCAGCGTTCATGGTCGGGAGAAGGTGGATCAGTTGCCGCCACGATTCTTGAGCGCGATGGGCACGGTCATGAACAGGATTTTGAGGTCGAGCCAGAGGCTCTGCTTCGCCGCGTACTTCAAATCGAGGCCGATGGCCTCGTCGTGGGTGATCTTGCTGCGATTGCTGATCTGCCAGAGGCCGGTGAGGCCGGGCTTGATCTTGTGGCGCAATAAATCGCGCGGGGTGAACTCCGCCACCTCCCACATCGCAAACGGGCGCGGGCCGACGAGGCTCATGTCGCCGTTGATGATGTGGAAGAGCTGCGGCAGCTCATCGACGGAGAATTTGCGCATGAATCTGCCGAAGGGCAGGATGCGCGGGTCGTTGGGGTATTTTTCCGCGTCGGAGAACTTCAGCAGCGCCTTGCGCAGCTTCATCACGGATTCGTGCTCGGGATCGACGAAGTGCTGCGCGGTCTTGCTGATCTTGTGCTCCTGGATTTTTTTCTCAATGGCCTCCGCGTCGCGGCGCATGGTGCGGAACTTCATCATCGGGAACAGACGGCAGAACTTCCCGACGCGCTTCCCAGCAAAGGTGACAGGCCGGCCATCGACGATGATGATGGTGAGCGCGGCGGCGATGAGCAGCGGAGACAGCGCCAGCACCACGAGTGATCCGCAGATGATGTCGAGCGCGCGTTTCGCTCCTTTGCGCAAGCCGTGGCGCAGATGATGGCGGGCGAGCAGGGCATAGGCGGCGAGGTGCTGTCCCAGGCTGGTCGGTGAGGTCTGGATCATGGGTTAGAAAAAGCGGGTGAGTTGCACACCGGCCTGGGTGCGCTCCAGATCGGCATTGGGGATGTCGTTTCGCTCACGGCGATGCCATTGGAGGAACAGCTCGATGTTGGTGCGATTGAACGCCTTGTCAGAATCCTGACGCCAGCCGAAGGCAAGGCGCGACATCGGCTCCCAATCGAGCCGGCCGGTGTCGTAGCGACGGCGGACGACCTGAAACTCGGCGGAGGTATAAAAATTCGGGCTGAAATCATGCAGCAGCTCGGGGCCGAAGCGCAGCTCGCGGAACAGCGCCCCTCCCGCGAGCACGGAGGGGCGGTTGGCCACGCCGAAACGAAAGTTGAGCCGCGTCTTGTCGGTGGCCTGCCAGAAAAAGGTGCTCAATGTCACAAGGCTGACCTTGTCATTGGGCGTGGGTGAGCGGTTGAACTGCCGCCACTCCAGCCCGGTGCGCGTGGTGAAGCCAAGCTTGGGCGATGGTTTCCATTCCAGCAGCAGCAGCGCCTGCTCGTAGTCCTGGGTGCCAAAGGCCCCTTGTTTGAAAATGAGATGGCCGAATTCCGTGCCGATGCCGATTTTGGTTTTCGGCGAGATCTCCCACAGCAGCGCGCTGTCGCCGATCCACTCCTCACGGCTGGAACCGCCCTGCGCCACGGTGATCTGCCGGTACACAGCCCTGCCACGCAACGCGGTGCGTGGGGAGATGCGATACTCCAGCAGGGCGGAGGCATCCAGCAGTGTGTAATTCTCCTCGGGCGAGGTGTTGTCTGACGATGCCTGGATGCGCTCGTCATAATCAACACGCAGCACGGCACGCGATACTTCGCTCACGCGCCCGATCTCACCGAGAAAGTGCTGCGCATAGTCATCGATCTCGTCGTCAATCCTGTAATAAAAGGTCGGGATGTAGAGCAGGCTGGAGTAATATTTGGAAAGCCGCGCGTTGGAGCCGCTGATCCAGCCCTGCGGATCACCGAGGTCAAGTTTCAGGATGGGGGAAACCTCAAACACCGTCTCGCTCTGGGCGAGATTGTCGGTCCGAAAGTCGATGTTGTTGGTGTAAAACATCGCCGTCTGCAAGCCGAGTGCTGCGCGGGCTGCCACCGCGCCGGAGATGCCCCAGGTGTAAGGCTGGAGCCGGGCGGAAGAAGCCACTGTCTGCCAGCGACGTGGCTGAGTGGTGAGATCCGCGTCCGGGTTGGCCGCGCGTCGCACAGAAGAGGAGCGGGTGATGGCATCCGCCTCCGCAGGCAGCCGTGGCTCCAAAAGCACGAGTCCCTCGGGCAGGCGCAGAGTCTGAGCGCGGACGGCGCCGGGCGGAGGCAGCAGGAGATTAGGCTCCAGCATGCGCATGTTTCCAGCCCGGGAGGCACCGGGTGTCAGGGCGCCTTGGCGAGGCGGCTCCACGGCCAGTGTGCATTCCAGCACAGTAGCCGTGGCGATGATCAGCACTATTGCGGCACGAATATCCACGTTTCATTAAGTGAAGACCGGCGGAAACCGTCAAGACTTTTCATGATCCTTTGTATTGACACCTCCGGGCCAATCCGTTAACCACGCCGCCATGAAGGCTCTGACCACCTCCTGCCTCACGGTTTTTGGACTGCTTTTGGTCGCTTGCGCGGCGCATCGTCCATCCTCCCACCTGCCGCCCCCGCCTCCGCCGCGTGTCGCCTCCCACTACAGCATTCAGCCGGGGGATTTGCTGGCCATCACCTTCGCTGGAGAACCGGACCTCACTCAACAAACACGGGTGGACTGGAATGGCATGATCAATGTGCCAACGCTCGCTGCCGAGGGGAATGCGGAGATGCACGCCGCGGGCCTCAGCCCTTCGCAACTGGCGGCAAAGCTCAGCTCTTATGCTGTGAGCAACAAAATCCTGGTCAAGGCCCGCGCCCAGGTGCTGGTGATCGAGTACGCCACGCTGGCCTACTCGGTGCTCGGCCAGGTGGCACAACCAGGACGGTACAACTTCCCGCGTGGGGTTCAGCCACGCCTCCCCATTGAGGAGGCGATCGCACTGGCTGGAGGTTACACACGCCTCGCACGGCAGTCGAACGTGCTGCTCAAGCGCGGCAGCCAGGTTTACACGGTTGATTTGAAGAAACTCGCCGCCGAGCCCGGTCATCCGCCAGTCATCGTCATTCCGGGGGATGTCATCACCGTCACGGAACGCATGTTTTGACCATCGACGCATCCTGTCATGAGCGCCGCCGAACCCAGAGCCACCTTTGTCAGCATCCTGGAGTCCGAGCTGAAACAGCAGCAGGTCGAGCCCGTCATCCGTGAATACAAGGCTTGTGACGTCATCTTCGAGGAGGGCGATCCTGGCGACGGCCTCTATGCCATCCTCGACGGGCTCGTCCGCATCTCCGCCTTCGTCAGCCAGTCGAACAAGCATGCGCTGCGCGAGTTCGCGACGGGTGATTTCTTTGGCGAAATGGCCATCATCAACAACGCGCCGCGTTCCGCCTCGGCGACGGCGCAGCAGGACTCGCGCTTGCTCTTTGTGTCTCGCGACCAAGTCACGGATCTGATGGAACAGTCGCCAAAGCTCGTCTTCGCTTTGCTGCATGCGTTCAGCCATCGCATGCGTGAGACGAACAGCCATTTCGTGCAGGAAATGCTGGAGGCGGAGCGCCTCTCGCTCATGGGCCGCTTCGCGCGGTCCATCGTGCATGATTTGAAAAATCCGCTCAGCGTCATCGTCCTCGCCGGTGACGCCGCCGCCTCCGAGCGCGCCAGCCCGGAACTGCGTCAGAAGGCGAAAAAGCGCATCCAGCAGCAGGTGGAACGACTCACGCACATGCTCAATGAGCTGCTGCGAGTCAGCGAAGGCTCCACCCAGCATGCGCTGGAGCCGACCAACTTCGCCACCTACTTCGCCGAGGTGATTGAGCAGACCCGCGACGAGCTGGAGAACAAAAAGGTCGTCGTCGAGGTGCAGACCGAGGTGCCATCAGTGGTGATGCCGCTCAACATCCGCCGCCTCGACCACGTCTTCTTCAATCTTTTCAACAACGCCGCCGATTTCATGCCGGATGGCGGGCGCATCATGGTTCGCTTCGAGGAAAGGCCGCGTGAAATTTATGCCGAGGTCGAGGACACCGGCCGCGGCTTCAAGCCTGGCATCGTGGACAAGCTGTTCACGCCCTTCTTCACCGACGGCAAGCCCACCGGCACCGGTCTGGGCCTCTCCATCTGCAAAAACATCGTCGAAGACCATGGCGGCCGCATCTGGCCGAAGGAAGTGGCCGGATGCGGCGGTGTGTTCTGCTTCACGCTGCCTTTGAAGGCATGAAGCGGATTATTTGTTCAGGACGAGACGCAGCGTGCCGTTGTGAATCTCCATCGACTGGATGCCGGCGAGGAATTTTTGCAGCGCGGGGTCGGTTTCAACGTTCTGCGCCACGAGATCAACGCCCTTGATGTCGCCGATCCAACTGTTCGGCAGCGAGATGCCGCCGAGGCTCAGATCATCGAGCTTCAGCGACAGCTTGTGCTCTGGCGTCAGGCTGGTGCCAAAAGTGAAGCGCAGGCGGATTTTCTGATTCGGAAACACCGGGAAGTCCTCGGGTGCCTGGAAGATGACCGCGGCGGAGACGCTGCCTTCGCCAAACTTCACCTCCACGTTTTCTCCGAGCTGCTGCTGGGCCAGATAAGCGTTCACCTCGCGCTCGTTGACGATGATCGTGCGGTTGGCCTCGTCCGCAGGAATGGCGGCGGGATTGCCGAGGACTTGCAGTTTGCTGTCAAACTCCGCTTTCTCAGTCGCCGTGAGGCTCACGGGCTGGATGGGCGAGGGATAGAACGTGTGCTTGACCCAGAGCGCCCCGGTGGCGGCGGCGATGCCCGCGCAGCCGAGAATGACGGCGAGGGTGATGAGAACAACTTTCTTCCTCGAACGCGCACGCGGTGCGGCGGGGGCAACGGTTTCAGTGATGGTTTGCATGGCGGTGATGTTGGATGGTTTAGCGGCCATTGTATTCACCCCGGCTGTAAATGGCCATCTACATGTTCGTGGGCAGATTGTAAGCCGGCCGTGCCCAAGCTCACGGCCATCGCGCCAGGGGGGCGGCGGCGGATTCCTCTTCTTTGCAGGAACTTGGTTGAACGGCGGCGGTTTGCCGCGAGTATCACCGCCGCATGCCCCGGCACGTCCCTGATGACTTTAGTTTCCTGCCCACCGTTGACTCGGTGGAGGACGAGGACGTTGTCAAAGACGAGCTGTGGAATGTGAAACCTGGGCCGGCCGCCGAGGCGCCACACACCGAGTTTCAGACTGAGGCTGAGGCGCCTATTCATGCGCAGGAGCCGGAACCCGTGGATCCTCCGCCATTCATGGAGTCAGCACCGCCTCTGGCCGAGGCACCACGCCTTTCCATCAAAGTGCCGCAGGCACCCCAGAAGATACGCACCTTTGAGCCGGACGCGCCAGACCCCGGTCAGAGCGGACGCGCCCTTTGGGAGGCATTCGCCGCTGAAAATGAAGTCGCCGCGCCGACGAACGTCACACCCAAGGCGCGGCCTCAGCCGGTGATGGAGCCAGCACAGGAGATCGAGGCTGTGGTCCCGCGCCTTGCCGCCCCCAGGACGACGCCCTCTTTGGCTTTTGGCCGTGCCCCAGAAGAACAATCCTTCAGTCCTGCCGCGCCCGCTCCGCTCTCCCCGCCGGCAATGCCGCGACAAACAGAGGCTCCGCCGAAGGCGGCTAAAAAAGCGCAGGCGGAATCCAAAGCCCCCACGGAGGTCGCCGCTGATCCCGAGGCTCCGCCTGCGGACAACTCCAGCGTGATCAAGAACGCCAAGAAACGGGCGCTGATCATGACGATCGGCGTGCATGCGGCGGTGGCGCTCATTTTGCTCCTCATGCATGTGCCGATGCTGGACTTCACGAGGCCGGAGATCGTGGCGACGAGCGCGGTGGAGGAGCTGGAGAACGAATCGTGGAAAAAAGTCACCACCGCCGCGCCGCAGACCAGTCCGATGGCTGCCTCGGTCTCGCCATTGCTTTCCACGGGCCTCAGCGACATCGCGATGCCGGAGGTCGATTTCTCCGCCAGTGCGAACGACCTCAATGTCGGGTCGTCGTTTGGATCTTTCGGCGCGGGTGTGACATCCGGTGGCGCGGGTGGGAAAATTTCCTTCCTGGGGAACACCGCCACGGCAAAGCATGTGGTGTTTGTGGTGGACGTCTCCGGCTCCATGTCCGCGTCGGTCACCGGCAGCAGCCTGACGCGCTTTGACCTGCTGAAACGTGAGCTGGCCAAGAGCATCGGCCAGATGGCGGCGGGCACCGCCTACCAGATTCTTTACTTCTCGGACTTCGCCTGGCCGCATGACGTGGTGGACAGCAACGACATGCGCGCGCTGAACAACTACGAGTGGAAGATCTCCCCGACGAACCGGAACATCAGCATTCCGCGCTACAGCTACCTGGCGGCGAATCCGACCAACATCAGCAAGAGCAAAAAAATCATCGCCGAGTCGAACAACCCAGGCGGCACGAACTGGGGCAGCGGCCTCCTCATGGCCCTCAAGGGCAGCCCGAAGCCCGAGGTGATCTTTTTCATGACCGACGGCCTGCGCTCTGACGAGCAGGGCTGGATCGACATCGTCACGCAGGAAAACAATCGCGGCAAACGCTCCATCATCCACACCACGGTCCTGGGCACGCCGGACGCGGCGCGTGAGATGGCCGACCTGGCCCGGCGCAACGGCGGCAAGTTCACCGCCGTCATGGGCGATGGCAAAATCCTCAAGGAGCAGGACTTGCTGCGGTAAGCTCGGTCAGCGCCGCAGACACCTCCTCCACCGGCAGGCCGACCACATTGGTGAAGGAGCCGGTCATGTGGTGGAGCAGCGTCTCCGTGCATCCCTGAATGCCGTAGCCGCCTGCTTTGTCGAGCGGGTTCACCTGAGAATGATAGTCACGAATGACCTCGTCGGTGAGTGATTTGAAGATGACATGCGTGATCACATGCAGCTCACGCTCCACCGAGCCATCGCAGGCGAAGGCGACGCCAGTGCAGACTTCATGGGCGCGTCCTGAGAGACGGCGCACCATCGCCAGCGCTTCATCCATGTCTCCAGGCTTTCCCAGAGGCTCCCCATCGACATAGACCAGCGTGTCGGCCCCGATGACGAGGCTGCCTGGCCTGAGCCGGCTGCCGGCCACCGCCTTGAGCCGTGCATTCTCCAGCGTGAGTTGCTCGGGGGTCAGGGTGGCGTCATGCGCCTCCTCGACCTGCGGCACGAGGATTTCAAAATCGAATCCAGCGCCACGCAGCAGCTCAACGCGCCGTGGTGAGGCTGAGGCGAGCACGAGCGGACGCGAATTCACGCGCCTTGCCCGGAGATGCCTGCCACGTCATCCGCGCGGATCACCGCGTCGCGCTTGTCCGGGGTGCGGTAGTAATAGTAGCCGGTTTTTTCCTGATACTGCGGCTGGCCGGAGCACATCACCTCGCGCCCGTCCTTGAGCTTGATCCGATGAGGGGTGGTGGAGACCAGCAAATCGGGCATCGAGCAGGAAACAAGCAGGATGGCGGGTGGGATCAGCAAAAGGCGGCGCATGGCATTCATGGCGGTGGGTGGGATTAGAACGACACTCTTCAGACGGGACTTTCGCGGTTTATGTTCATCCTTCATCAGCGGGAGATTATCAAGCAACGACGTGATGCGGGTTGAAGCAGCCGCCGTGCCTTCTACTCTGCCAGGATGAGTGAAAATCTTCCCCCAGCCATCGGAATCATCGGCGGATCCGGCTTGTACGACCTTGAAGGCTTCGAAAACCGCGAGGAAATCACCCTCCAGACGCCCTTCGGCGCGCCTTCGGACGCGCTGGTCACCGGCACGCTGAATGGCCGCCGGGTCTATTTTCTGCCCCGTCACGGCAAAGGCCACCGCATCCTGCCCACCGAGCTGAACCACCGCGCCAATCTCTGGGCGCTGCGCAGCCTGAACGTCCGCTGGATCATCGCCGTCACCGCCGTGGGCAGCCTGCAGGAGCAGTATCACCCGCGTGACATCGTGCTGCCGGACCAGTTCTTCGACCGCACCAGCCGCCGCGACCAGCACACCTTCTTCGGGCGTGGCATCGTCGCCCATGTTGCCTTTGGCGACCCGCTTTCCGACAAGTTGCGCTCCCTGCTGCATGACGCCGTCGTTTCCCAGGGCCGCCGCGTCCACAACGGCGGCACCTACGTCTGCATGGACGGCCCCGCCTTCTCCACCCGGGCGGAATCCAACGCGCACCGCCAGCTCGGCTTCGATGTCATCGGCATGACCAACCTGCCAGAGGCCAAGCTCGCCCGCGAGGCCGAGATCGCCCTCGCCACGCTGGCCTTGGTCACCGATTATGACTGCTGGAAGGTCGAGGAGGAGGCTGTCACCGCCGAATCCGTCATCGGCCACCTGCACGCCAACGTCGCCGCCGCCAAGGCCATTCTCGCCCAGGTCATTCCGCAGATTCCCACCGCGCCGAACTGGCCGGAGCACCGCGCCCTCGATACCGCGCTCATGACGGATCGCAAATTGTGGCCCGAGCAGACGGTGGAAGACCTGCTGCCGATTTTGCAGCGGTTTTTGTGAGGTTTCTTGTTGGGGAAATCCATCCACGTCAGCCCTACACATTTCATTGTTCGTGCCATGAAGAACAAATCCTGTTATTCAATTTTAAGCTCCCACGCAACTATGTTGGATGGCATCGTGTTCCGTTCTCGATTGGAAGCCCGATGGTATCTCTTCTTCAAATCCTTGGGATTGGAGGTCTGCTATGAACCGAAGTGTTTCGCGATAGAAGGAGGAATTGCATACAAGCCAGATTTTCATTTGCCAGCGCAACTTCACTTTCCGCTTCCTTGGTGGTTTGAGGTGAAGCCTTCGATTGAGTCGGACCTCACGAAGCCTGAGCTGTTCTCAAGCACCATGGACAGCGCTATTGGAATCCTAACCGACTTGCCTCGTGACGATTCCGACGATGAGCTTTGCAAGTTTACTATTTTAGCCGGCCCGGGAGGTGACTATAATTATGCATTTTGTGAATGCAGGTATTGCGAGGTGATCGGATTCACTTGGGAAGGACGCGAAGATCGAATTGGCTGCTGCTGCTCCGACGAGCGACGTTATGGTTACAGAACTGCGAAATTGGCAGAAGCATTCAATAATGCCCGCAATACAAAGTTCGCTTTTGTGCCAACCGCGCAGCGGATCATTTAATTTCCCCGCTAGCTTTTGCTTTTTTGTAAGCCTGCTTTGCTTCGCGCATCACGGCTTTCATGTCCTCCTGTTCAACAACTTTTTTCGCAGTCCTGTTCAGTTCTTCCGCAGATATAGACGTCGGATCTTTTCCCGATTGGAAAAGGCGGGTCAGCACTTTGAGATAAACATAACCAGACGCGAGGGTTAGAGCATACGAGGTTCCTCCCGCGATCACCGACGCTGCCACATTACCCAGTCCTGGAAAAATAGAGAAAGCAGTCGATAGCGCGACACTGCCTGCGGCGTAGGCCGCAATGTTGGTCGCGACGCCAGATGCGACAGACTTGAGTACGTTCTCGGAGAAAGGAAGTTGGATTGCTGAGTTGATTCTCCCATACATCGTCCAGACAAATCCTGCGGCAGTGAGTATTGCGGCTGAACCTCCGACTCCAGGGATCCATCCTCCCGCAACGCCGGCAATTGCAGCTCCCTTAGAATGCGTTTTGACGATTTCAGCCAATTCGGACGGCAGATTCTCGTCAACAAAGCGGTTCATCGCTTTCACCAGGGCCCTCGCGGCATCCATCAGTTTCTCGTCTGTCATGTTTCGAGGTTATAAGATCAGCACTAACACGCAAGGTCACTTTTTAGGCCATGCGCTGTCTCTCTATGAGGAAATCGGCGGTCAAAATCGCGCAGAACCAAACCAGCCAAGTTCAACATTAGCGTTGATCAAAGGAAATAACGATCACAACGCCTTTGAACCGAACCAGCAAGATCATGGATGGAACCCGTTCAGCCTTTGTCCCACGTTTGTTCCTGCCGCCGCAGTGACGGCGCTTCGTGTGAGTTTTTCTCCGGGGTGGTGATGAAAACTTGCCAGGAGGTCGCGCCTTGTCGCAGAGTGCGGCCATGAATCCGTCCGATCTTCCTCCTCCGCTGCCGCATCAACCGCCCCTGATCGCCGCTCCGCGCAAGGGCTCGGGCGTTTGGGTGATCGTGTTCGTCATCGCGGTCGTGGTGGTGCTGCTGCTGGCAGTGCTGGCCGCGCTGGCGATCCCCGCCTACCAGCGCGTGCAAAAAATGGCGCAGGAGGTGAAGAACAGGCAGGCGCAGGCGGTACAGCCTCCGAAACCGCTCACGGCGGAGCAGAAACAGGCCCTCAAAATGTTCGGCGACAGCCTGGCGGAGGCATTGACGGAAAGTGATGACGCGAAGGTGAAAAGCCTGCTCGACTCCGTTGGCCTGGCCGACCGCGTGTTCGACGCGCGGACCTCCGGTTTTCCGCAGGTCGGTGAAATGCGGAAGGGATTCATGGCCGGCTCGATGAAACATCCCGGCGGCTGGCTGCGGAACCTCATGGGCAGCGAGATCAAGGCCCTGCGGGTGCATGAGCGCGGCGGCTTCCCCGCCGTGCTGTTGCGTCTGATGCCCGAGGACGGCGGGGTGAACTATGTGGACATCATCGCCAGGCCGCACGGCGGCGGCTTTCGCGCCCTGGACATGTTCACCTACATGTATGCCAGCCACCTTTCCGACGAGACACGCAACCTCATGGCCACGATGCTGCCTGACTCGGGCGCGGGAAAGCTCGCCGCGTGGCTGGGGGCCGCCAGCTTCGACAACGAGATGATCGACCGTCTGAAAAAGGGAAGCGAGCTCATGCAGTCCGGCGATTTCGCCGGAGTGCTGCGCCTTTGCGACAGCCTGCCGGAGAAACACCGTGCGCACCGGATGTTTTTCATGCTCCGAATGCAGGCGCTCATGGCCCTGAACGGCACGGAGGACGGGAAACATGACGCGGCCTACAGGGAGGCTTTGCGCTCCGCGCCCGACATCCTCGGCAAGGACAGCACCACCGACCTGCTCCTGATCGACCTGCATTTTCTCGACAACAACCTGGCCGAGGCCGAGGCCAGCATCCTGCGAGTGCAGAAGGTCATCGGCGGTGATCCGTACCTCAAAGTGCTCCACGCGAACACCCGGCGGATGATGAAGGACTACGAGGGAGCGCTCAAGCTGGCGAATGAGGCCCAGCAGGAGGAGCCTGACCTGTATGACGCGGTCGATGCGCGTCTGACCATCCGGGTGGAGCAGAAAAACTTTCCAGCGCTCGTGGAGGAGCTGCGTTCGTTCAAGCGCGCCAGCGGTGTCGTGCTGGACCGCAAATCATTCGCGGATGACGAGCAGTTCAAGGAATTCCTGGTTTCCCCTGAGTTTGCCGCCCGGGAAAAGGAGATCGCCGCGCCCTAATCCTCCATCAGCTTCACCGCCAGACGGCGCATGAAGTGGCGGTCATGCAGGTGGCCGAGGCGTTCGTGCGCCTCGTCCAGATTGCGCAGGATGCGCAGCAGCGTGGCCTCGGCCGTGGCGGGTTCGCGGATGAGATCCTCCATCCCCGGATTCGCGGCGGGATGATGCTTCGCCACATCCGCCGCCAGCATGAAACGGCCGCGGTTGAAGCAATCGACCAGCCAGGTCTTTTCGCGATACGTCACGCGGGAGAGGAAGTGGCCGGGGAAGTTGCAGCCCTCGATCTCGATGCCAAAACGATGCCCCAGCAGCCGATAGAGACAGCAAAGGCTGATCGGGTTGCCCAGGCCGGTGTCCAGCACCCAGAACAGGTTGCTGTTCGCGGGCGAGTAATAGTCCTTGCTGTTGCCTTTGAAGCGCGTGACGCCGCCGTGCGGCGCGAACAGCCACTGCGCCAGCTCATGCGCGTCCATGCGGCCCTTTTCGGCAAAAGCCTCCTCTGCCATCGAATCGAGGCGTTTCGTGAGATCGGTGGACTGCGTCTTCCAGCCGTTGAGAAAGGCGGAAAGCTGGCTCAGGCCCTCTTCAAGCTGAGCGTCCGGCCCTTCCAGCCAGCGCCAGCGCATCCAGGTCTCTTCCAGCTCGGTGCGGCGCGCCGGCTCCAGCATCTGCGCCACGAGCCGCTCCTCATCGGCTGACAGCGGCGTCTCCAGCGCCTCAATGTGCTGCGGCAGCTCCCGGCGCATCACCGTCAGTTCCTGCCGCACCGCCTGACGCACGACTTCCGAGTCGTCGTCCAGCAGCTTGATGAGGTGATTCAGGTGCGGCAGCGCAGACATGTCATGGTGTTAGCACGCCGCGCGCCTTGAATGCAATGATGAATTGATTCAAAGCCGGATTTCCATCGCCGTCGCCGCCCGGTGGGCCTTCGCCCGGGCCTCGTTGATGTTTTCGGCGCGGGCGAGCGTCACCGCCATGCGGCGCTGGCCGCTGACGCTGGGTTTGCCAAAGAGGCGCACCTGCGTGTCCGGCTCGGACAGCACCTGGTCGAGGCTGCCAAACTGCACTTTGGACGATTCGCCCTCGACCAACACCGCGCAGCTCGCGCTGGGGCCGTGTTGGTGAATGTTCGGGATCGGCAGGCCCAAAATCGCCCGCACATGCAGCGCGAACTCGCTCAAGTCCTGCGAGATGAGCGTGACGAGGCCGGTGTCATGCGGACGTGGCGAGACCTCGCTGAAGATCACGTCATCGCCCTTGATGAACATTTCGACGCCGAAGAGTCCTAGGCCTCCGAGCGCCTCGGTGATCGCACCGGCCATGTGCTCGGCTGATTCGAGCGCCTTTTTCGACATCGGATGCGGCTGCCAGGACTCGCGGTAGTCGCCCTTGATCTGCGTGTGGCCCACCGGGGCGCAAAACGAGGTGCCGCCAGCGTGTCGGACGGTCAGCATCGTGATCTCATAGTCGAACTCAACGAAGCCTTCGACGATCACCTTGCCCTTGCCCGCGCGTCCGCCCTCCTGGGCGTACTGCCACGAGTGTTTGATGTCAGAGGCGGTTTTCACCACGCTCTGGCCCTTGCCGGAGCTGCTCATGATCGGCTTCACCACGCAAGGCATGCCGATTTTTTCAATCGCGGCCCGGAACTCCTCCTCGGTGGCGGCAAACACATACGGCGACGTTTTGAGACCCAGCTCCTCGGCGGCGAGACGGCGGATGCCCTCGCGGTTCATCG
>DNXB01000395.1 GCA_003506995.1 Verrucomicrobiales bacterium | reverse complement strand
GCGCTCCGTCGATGATCTTGGCGAGTGTTGCCTGTGGAATGGGTGAAACAACGGTGAAGCTGCCGTTGGCGACGGATTCAGTCAGTGCCGCTGCGCTGCCAGCCATTGCCCGTGAATAGGCCGCCGTTGTCTCCAGCGAAGGCGGGGAAGCGGGCGGTGGTCAAGGCATAGGCGGGCGTGGGGATCAGCGGTTCACGTTCATCGTCAGCGCATTCACCCCGCATTCCTTCGGGCAAATCCTACGGAGTGCGCACGCTCCATGAGGCGGATGAACTCCACCGGGCGCGGTTCGACATTCGTCATTCGGATTTCGTCATTGTCCCTCACTCCACGGCCTCAGCCTGGGCCTGCTGAGGGTGTCCTTGTTGCTTCTTGCCTTGCGGGGATTCGATGGGTGGGCTGCGCTCGCTTCCGCTCTCTTTACAGCGATCAAAAATGGGCCATCATCCCACCGCTGATGAAGTTCAACGCCCAGCAATATCTTGACTGTTCTCGCCTGCGCGTCGAGAGCGCACGAAGGCTCCACGAACAGGAGCGATTTTCTGCCGCAATCTACCTGGCCGGAGTTGGAATCGAATGCCTGCTGAGAGCCTACATCGTGAGAAAGAACCCCGCTTTCGACGAACGCCATGATCTTCGCGAAATGCTCAAGAGTTCCGATCTCGATTTGTTCGTCAAAGTGGGGGATCGTCAGCAGGTGGCCGCATGGCTTACCGATGTCTGGACGCGTTGGAAGAACGACTACCGATACGCATCCGATGAACGATTGAAGTCGGAGTTCAAGCGACGTGAATTGGATCGGGGGATCAACGGCAACTTTTTGAAAGAGAACTCTCGATTGGTGATTGAAACTGCGTTACAACTACAGGCAAAAGGAGAACTTCAATGGCGCTCAAAGAAGAAATAATCAGCACGATCAGCCAGCCAACGAGCGGGATTGCTAGTCCCGTGTTCGAGCTGGACGAAGGCTCCGATGGCGAAGTCACTGGGTTCGTGATCTCAGATTCCTTTGCGGCAAAGCCTCAGATGGAGCGCCAGAATCTGGTTTGGAAGGTTCTTGAGAAGAATGTTCCTGCCGATCATCTGGCGAAACTGGTGATGCTCATCACGGTGACGCCAGCCGAGAACGCCAAGGAATAGGCAGTTCACATTTGCTGAGTTGCGGTGGTGCGTTGCGCCACGAGTTCTGCCTCCGTGCCATGCAGATGCAGTTCGATGTTGATGACGCCTGTGGCTTCCTCGAACGTCCGCCCTTCCAACGCGCATTTGATGCACTCATCGGCCTTGGCCTTCCAGAGCTGACTCGGTAAAGCACTCTCCCACAATGCCTCGATTAAAATGCGGCAAGCCTCCGCGCCTAATGCGGGAAACAACACTCTAACGGCTGTAAAATCTGATTCGTCAGGCGTCAGTTCAATCCGCACTCCGGCAGTTCCGCAGCAATCAGAATTGCCAACCAGCGCAGAGGTGCCGCGCTGAAACAAAATTCCAGCCCGTCTAAATGCAGCGGTAATATTCTGTAAATTGGAATTCATAAATTGATTATTGTCAGTCTGTGTCGTCTTCAAAGCCTTGTTCAATGTGGTAAACCTGCATTGAGTAGTCGTCAGGATACTCCCTTTCTGCATCGGCGATGGCTTTTGCCATTTTCTTTCCGTTCATGCCAGGAGAAGGTGAGTTGCGCATTTCGGTAAGCTTGACGTATGCGGAAATCTGTTCCCGCATCTCATATGACTGCATGGAAAAGTCATTCGAGTGCTCACGCTTTGCTTTTCGGACTATTTTATTGAGAACGTCGTTTGGCACATCGCTGTGATTATTGCTATCAGAGAGGAGCTCAACTTCAGCATGTCCTTCGATTTGCTCTTTTGCTTCGTGAAGTTGCATTTGCAAGTCCAAGGGATGCTCCCTCTGTGCTCGACGGACAATTTTAGCCAACGTCTGTCCATCCAGACTGTCGGGAGGTTGCGCAACAATCTCCTGCAGGGCACGATAGCTCTCTATTTGGCTCTCTAACTCAGAACTCTGTGATTCAGAGTCTCCACGATACTCGCGTTTCACTCGATCACGAATACGTGAGAGCAATTGCTCAGGAATCTCCGCAGCTGAAGAGTGCGCATTTGGCGCGGATTGCAAACTTGGTGTTGGACTTATCGCTGGAGCCTCTTCGAAGACTGGTTCATTTGGCGAAAATGAAGGGGGCGGCGTTGGTCTGGGAAAAGAAGGGAGCGAAGGTGGGGTAGCGTATTTGGATACAGAAGGTGGCGTGACATTCACCAGATTGTAGGCCGGACAAGCATTTCGAACCCCATTAACAATGTCATCAATCGCCTGTGCCAGAAGTTCCGCTTCTCCATGCGCCAGTTGTAGCTGCGAATCAGCAATCTGTAGCGTAGAGGAAAACCATCCTCTTTTTGGCGACTTCGCACCTTGCTGAGCCAAATCGATCAATGAGACTGAGTTGGCAATTCGCTCGCCCTCTCGCATATACAGCCTACTTCCAGCAACGACGATTTTGGCGGCGTGGCTTGCTCCAATTTGTGTCTTTTGATCGAAAAATGAGCCGTCAAAATTCACGGTGGCAAGTATTGGATAGGCTGCGGGAATGCCGAAGCGTTTCCGGAACTCGCTAACGGTTTTGATCGGTGAATAGCCCCAAAACAATCCGGTGGATGTTTCGAGATTCAAAGCCAATGGCCCCCAGGCAAGGCCACGGCAGCAATAAAGCATATTCATCCAATGATGACCCGCGCCTGAATAGGCTCGAATGTCCTCCGAGGTCAATTCTTCGCCACAGTTATCACAAAAAGTGGTGTCATCGTGTTGATTGCACTCGGAACAAAACCATACAAATTTATTCGCGAAGCTCGCCCCATAAGTCGCCTCCCCCGTTGCTTTCGAAGTAGCTCCGTCGTGCTTTTCCACGCTGGTAACCATGCACTTCAACTGGAGCCGAGCGCACCCACAACGGCTGCAACTTCGAGGCATCGCGTGATTCAAGACTGCTCCTCTGCACTCTCGGCAGCACCAATCCCACTCATCAATGCTGTGCATGCCGTGCTGATGAGCCAAGTCACCAAACCACATCGTTCTACATTTATCGAGCAGCTCGCGTCGTTTGAATTGTTCTTTCTCGCTCTCACGTTCTTTCTTCTCAATTTGGCGTTCCCGTTCTTGCTGTTCTTTATAGGCATCACTCATCTGGCGATTTCTCGCGTAATCTGCACGGCAATGCGCACTGCAAAAACCTCCACCTGCGCCTACTGAGTTGAGGTTGAATTGTTGGTCGGGAGTAACCCAACTAAAATATGTTCCGCAGTTTTGGCAGTTTGTTCCAAAAAGTCCCATAAGCGTGACAGGAATAGTTTTTTCACTTGTACAAAAATCTCATCGCCCATGATACTTCTGCAAAGCCATTACCTGCACCTCGCTGCCTTGCAGTGACTTGATCGCCCGCAGCGCGGCATCGGCGCCACGGAGGGTGGTCATGATGGGGATGCGGTTTTGCATGGCGGCGGTGCGGATCTTGACTTCGTCTTCGCGGGGGGTTCTTGCCGGACGGCGTGTTGATGACCAAAGCCATGTCCTTGTTCTTCATCAGGTCGATGACGTTGGGGCGCTGGCCGCTGGCGAGTTTGGGGAGGATGTTGACGGGGATGCCGGCTTCGGTGATGACGCTGCCGGTGCCGCTGGTGGCATACAAGGTGAAGCCGAGATCGGCGTAGAACGTTGGTGTGCGGACGACGTTGGGGCAGTCGGTCTCTTTGACGCTGATGAAGACGTTGCCCTTCGTGGGCAGGGTGCCGCCGGCGGCCATCTGGCTCTTGGCGAAGGCCATGCCGAGGTCGTAGTCGATGCCCATGACTTCGCCGGTGCTCTTCATTTCGGGGCCGAGGATGATGTCCACGCCGGTGAACTTGCTGAAGGGGAAGACGGCTTCTTTGACGCTGTGATGCCGTGGGATGACTTCCTCGGTGAAGCCGAGTTCCTTCAAGGTCTTGCCGGCCATGATCTTGGCGGCGAGCTTGGGCAGCGGGACGCCGATGGCTTTGCTGACGAAGGGCGCGGTGCGGCTGGCGCGGGGGTTGACTTCGATGACACAGAGGTCGTCACCTTTGACGGCGAGCTGCATGTTCATGACGCTGTGGACCTTCATTAAAATCCAATTTAAGAGCGCTTGTCTCGATCCCAGTCCTGCCGGTCGTCGTGTTTTCCTCCTCCGACGCCTCCTCCCCCACCGCCCGGCCGGGGGTCACGCGGCGGGCGGTCTTCCTTCGGTCGTGCCTCCACCACGCGCAGCGGGCGTCCGCCGACATCCAGGCCGTTCAGCGTGTTGATGGCCGTCAGCGCCTCCGCCTCCACCGGCATCTCGACAAAACCAAAACCACGCGACCGGTTCGTTTCACGGTCCTTGACCACGCGCGCGCTCGTGACCTGGCCGTGCGCGGCGAACAACCGCTGGAACTCCTCGTCCGTCATGGTGTAGGGAAGATTGCTCACATACAGGTTCATGGCGGGAGAGGCGGCGGAGATCGGCCATGCGGCAGTCTGTTCTGCGAACCCAGGTCATGGCGTGAACCCTGCTGTCCGTGTCCGCATCGACTGGAGGTGATGCACACGGACCCGAGCCTAGGCGCTCGGCGGAAAGGTGTCAATCAGAGCGTGAGCCACCAGGCGGCACTGCCTGGCGGCTGATTTGCCCTTCAACTCTCGTGCAATTTGGCCCCTGCCCCTTCGTTTCCAGCGGCCCATGAAACCCACCTCTCTGATTTCTCTCTTCCTTGCGCTTTCTGCCATCGGTCTTCGCGCCGAGGACAAGCCGCTCCTCGCTGTTCCAGGCGCGGTCATCTATGAAACCAAGCTCGACGCCGCTCCCGGCGCGCCTTGGAAGGCCGCCAAGGGCAAGTGGGAGCTGGTCGAAGGCGTGATGCGTGGCTCGGAGCTGGAAGCGGACAAGCATGGCGCCGTCACCCGCCTGCCGAACAAGCTGCAGGACTTCGTCATCGAGTATGAGTTCAAGTTTGAAGGCGCCCGCACCACCAGTCTTTCGATCAACGCCGTGAAGGACCACATGGCGCGCATCAACATCACGCCGAAGTCCGTCACCATTCAAAAAGACGACAACGACCACGAGGGGCCGGACAAGGCCGTCGTATTCGCACGTTTCCCGACCGAACTCGCTCCCGGCACCTGGCACAAGGTGCGCCTGGAGATGGTGGGCGATTTGATGCTCGGCCAAGTGAACGACCTCGTCGCCTGGGGCGCGAACGACCTGTTCAAGACGCCAAAGATGAGCCCCGGCTTCACCGTCGGCGGCCAGTCGGTCGATTTCCGCAACCTCTCCATCCGCGAGGCCACGCTGAATCCCGCCTGGGAAGATGTGAAGGCCACGCTGCCTAAGCCCGGCGAAAAAGTGGCTCCCGCCGCCGCTCCCAAAGGAAAAGGCAAGGGCAAGAAGAAGGCGGAGGCAGAAAAGTAATCGGGCCATTCCTGGCCCGTGTGTGGTTTTACCGGGGGCAGAAATGCCCCCATTACTTTTCATTTGGATTTCTGGTTTCGTCATTCGCGCCCTTGTTTGACTCCGCCTCGTCTCATCGTTAATAGGGCGCATGGCATTCCCCATTCGTTCTCCTCGTGACATGGTCGGCGGCATTTACGTCTTCGGCCGCATCCTCGACAAAATCCGTCTGTTCGCCAAAGAGGGCAGGCTGCCCGAGGGCTACCACCTCGGCTACACGCCAGGCAACCGCACCTTCGACGAGCGTGTGTGCAAGTTCCTCGGGGTCGATTTCAACGAGCTGACCCAACGCACCCTCGAAGGCGGCACGGACGAGGAAATCCTCGAATGGTGCTGCCAGAACGGCAACCGGCCGACCACCGAGCAGATCGAAATCTGGAACGGCTTCATGTCCAAGCGCGGCTGGCGCGATGCCGCCTCCAAGGGCCTTGTGGAACAGCGGGCGGAGGCCGGTTTCCCCGACCGCGAGGACATCGTGACCTTCTTCGACCTCATGGACGCCGAGGAAGGCCGGGCGCAGTAACGTTTGGCCGGAGCGGCCCTGCCGTCTTCATCGTGATCAGGTGCGTCTTGGCTGGTGTGATCACCGTGCCTGCCAAGTGACTCACTTCAGGGCCTGCTTTCGGCGCAGTTCTTCGATCAGCGCCGTCGGGTCGGCCACGCTCAGCATCACCGTGTAGCCCTCCGTCGTCGGAATGCGCGTGACGTGCGTGCGATCGGTGACGTAGAGCAGTGCTTTTGTTCCGTTGCGCAGTTTGAACCATCCGGCGGCGTAGCCGGGCAGTCCGGTGCCCATCGTGCGCCACTTGGGCTGATGATCCCTGTCGGTGTTGAGGTTGGTGACCACCGCCTCGTCGAGCTTGAGTGATTTGAGCGGGATCAACCGGCCGTAAAGATCGCCTTGGAGGCGCAGGCCTTCGCTTGAGACGGTGAACGTGGCATGCCGCATGGACCAGGCGACCCAGCCCATCATGAACAGCACGCCCATTAGGATGAGTCCGATGATGGCGAAAAACCACAGCGATTTGCTCGCAGCGGGGATCATGGGGAAGACGGCTTCAGTCATAATGACAAAATCCGAATGCAGAATGACGAATCTATCAAGCAAGGCGGAGCCACTCGGCGAGTTTGGCGAGATGAGGACTGTTCGCGGCCAGACAGGCTTTCACGAAGTTCTCCAAGTGGCCGCGATGCTTCGTGGGGTTCTTGTGAAGATCCTCGTGGCGTTTCGGAAGGTGATGCGTGGCGGGCGAAATGCCGATGGCTTGGGCTTGAGCGTAGAGCCACGGCTCAAGATCAGGCTGAATCTCGACGAAGTGTTTGCCACTCTCGGGATGCCGGTAAAGACAAAGTCCCAAGTCCGGCCTGGACTCGGCAGTTTTGAACTCTCTCAGGTAAGACGGGCAGGATTGCCCGGGGTCTTGATCGACGAGTGCGATGTCCGTGGCTTTGCGGCTGATTTCCAGCGCGTGGGCCACGCGAGATTTGGCAAACTCATGAAGCCACTGGCTTTTGGAGAATCCCAAGGCCCGGACCGTGGCTTCATCGTTGAAGCATTCGAGAAAGATCATGGCAGATCGGGGAGAAAACGGTCGAGGTTGAAGAACGCGCTCATGTCCATCTCCATGAGTTCCATCCGCTGGTCTTCATTCATCGGATAAACCTTGGTTTCAGAGCCTTCCAGGCGGCAGACAAAGACGTTCAGCTCGCTTGCCGGGGTTTTCCCGATGATCGAGGTGAGCATGTAGGGACTGTGGGTCGTGAGGAAGAACTGATTTTCCTGCTCGTCCTTCGCGATGCTCTCCGCGAGAATCTTGGTGTAGGGCGGATACGAGTTCGCTTCGGGCTCGTCGAAGGCCAGAATGCACTTGCGGCTCGTTTCCAATGCCAGCCGGTAGAAAATCATGCGCCGGAGGGTTTCGGAAGTAGCAGCATATGGAAATGACACAAGAGCTCCATCTTCTTCTCGTGACATTGCCAATTGCCTCTTCCCAACGTCCACTGTTAAACGATACCGAGAATCGCAGAAGTAGTCTGCTGCTGTTTGGCGTGCGGATCTGTTATTGGCCAGTAGAGAAGCCAAATTCGAGCCGAATGGAGGCGATAGACTGCTTGAGATGGCGTCATCTAAAGTGAAAACGGGGTTGTACAGAAAATAGCAAATGATCGGCGCCGACTTTATTATGGCACTTGGATCGCAGGTTGGAACATCGAGATTCTCTTCGATATAGGCGACGACGATCATTCCAGATTCAACCAAGCTGGGCGTAAGGAATCCCAAACGAGCACCGCGTTCCGCTTTGACCAAAGTGAGGACTTTGTCGTCTAGGCCAACTTCAATGGCTTCGGATGTATTCTGGTCGAAAAAGAGTTCAGAAACAAACTCAGCACGATAAACACTGTGAAGCTGATGATGCACCCCCGGACACCAGAGCCCAAGAGCCTCCAAAACATTCGTTTTCCCGGCATTCGGCTCGCCGATGAAAACGTTCACCCGGCGGCAGTCGAGATCGAGCTCGCGGATGGATTTGAAGTTTCGGATGGAGAGCTTGTGGATCATGGCGGAGCCGCGTGGAGCGGTGGAGTGCGTTGCTGGAAAGAGTAACGCCCCAAGGGCGAGGTCGGCAAGAGGTTTGCCGAGGGCCGCTTGGGGCGTTGGAGTTGTTGCTGAGGGATGCGGGTGAGGGCACCCGCGCTCCGGTTACGCGTTCGCACGCAGGATCTGCGCGAGGACGTAGGGGAGGATGCCGCCGGCGCGGTAGTAGTCGATTTCGACGGGGGTGTCGATGCGGACGATGACGGGAACGTCAAAGCTGCTGCCGTCGGCCTTGTGGACGCGGAGGGTGGCTTCGCTCATGGGCTTGAAGTCGTTGCTGAGGCCCAGGAGGTCGAAGGTGGCATCACTGAGGTCCTTGACCTTGTCGTAGTCGGCCTTGTCCTTGAAGTTGCAGGGCAGGACGCCCATGCCGACGAGGTTGCTGCGGTGGATGCGCTCGAAGGACTTCGTGATGACGGCCTTCACGCCGAGAAGACGGGTGCCTTTGGCGGCCCAGTCGCGGCTGGAACCCATGCCGTAGTCTTCCCCGCCGAGGATGATGCTCGGCGTGCCGGCGGCTTTGTAGGCCTCGGCCGCGTCGAAGATCGGCATGACGGCAGAGTCCGAGGGAGTCGGTTCAGGACCGGTCACGATACCGTTTGGAAGCTCGTGGGCGTGAACCATCAGCTGGGCCTGCGGCTGCAAGTGATTGTAATATTTGGTGATGCCACCCTCGGTGCCGGGAACCATGAGGTTCTTGATGCGCACATTGGCGAAGGTGCCGCGGGTCATGACGAGGTCGTTGCCGCGGCGGCTGCCGTAACTGTTGAAATCGCTCTGCGTGACGCCGTTGTCGGTGAGGAAACGGCCTGCGGGGCTGTCTTTCTTGATCGCACCGGCGGGGCTGATGTGGTCGGTGGTGACGCTGTCACCGAAGATGCCGAGCGGGCGCGCGCCTTTGATTTCAACGATGTCGCCGGGGGTCATGCTGAAGTCAGCGAAGAAGGGCGGATGCTGGATGTAGGTGGACTTGCCGTCCCACTCGAAGACCTCGCCGATGCTGCCTTTGATTTCGTTCCACTTCGGATTCTGGCTGGCGAAGTCGGTGTAGAGCTTGCGGAAGACATCGGGGCTGAGGGCGGAGGCCATGGCATCGCGCACTTCTTCGAGCGTGGGCCAGATGTCCTTCAAATAGACGCCGCTGCCGGGGACGAGCTCGTCCTGGCTGAGGTCGATGTCCACCGTGCCGGCGATGGCGTAGGCGACGACGAGCGGGGGCGACATGAGGAAGTTCGCCTTGATGCTCTGATGCACGCGGGCCTCGAAGTTGCGGTTCCCGGANNGCAGGTGGTGCAGCCGTAACCGACGGTCTGGAAGCCGAGCTTGTCGAGCTCAGGCTGGAGGCCGGTCTTCGTGAGGTAATCGGTCACGACACGGCTTCCTGGTCCGAGGCTGGTTTTGATGGAAGGCTTGATGGTGAGGCCAAGCGCGTTGGCTTTCTTCGCCAGCAATCCGGCTGCGAGCATGACGCTTGGGTTGCTGGTGTTGGTGCAGCTCGTGATGGCGGCGATCAGCACGCTTCCGTGGGAAATGATGTCTTTCACGCCGTCTTTGCTGTCCACGGTGACTTCAAAGCGGGGATACTCCAAAGCATCGCCCGGCTCAGTGATCACTCCCTCCTGTGCGCCAAGGGCTGCGGAGACTGAACCGGCATTGTCAGGCACGGAATCGAGCGATGGCGG
>DNXB01000410.1 GCA_003506995.1 Verrucomicrobiales bacterium | reverse complement strand
TCATGGGGTTGATGCACAGCTATCGTTTCACGGGAGCAGACACCGTTGGGGCATTCGGCCAAGCAGCGACAGCTTGGGCCTTGGGGTACGTGACCATGGCCGCCATTTTTCTCTCAGCTCGATGGCTGGTTCTGCCGGCGACGGAGGACCACGCCGTCAAGGCGATGCCAAAGAAGCCATAGGTCCGATAAACGCCCGCCGGGACTTCGATGCGGGGGTTCGCCGCCAGAAACTCTCCCTTTCCAGGATGACACCGCAAAGTCGGCGGGTCCCAGCAACAAAAAGCATATTCCTATTAGGATCTTACAAGAACCGTACTAAATCCGCTCAGTCGGAAGGTTTAGAGAGAAACGGGCGATGAGAGGGGTTTTCATGCCGAAGCGGCGTGTGCTCGGTGCTGAGGTTTTGGCCTGACAGCCCGCCGATATTTGGCTTTCAGCGCCTTTCAGAACCCGCCGGAGAATGTTTGGGCTGAACTAGGTGGCGGAGCGAGAGGAACTGGGAGCGAACTCTCTTGGCGGGGAGAAGCGAAGAGCTGCGGACGGTTGCGGAAAACGGCTGTGAAAGCAATTTCCGCAGAATTTCGATCCGACGCGCCCAGTAGAGACTCGCGGCACATGCAAATCTGACGCTTACCCGCCTGACAGAGTTGGCCGACGCCAACAGAAGCTGACGATGCGAAACAGCTCCCAACCCGTGAAAAATTCCCGCCTGAAGTAGAGGTAATTGGCCAGTAAACTTCAATCGTTGCCGCCACACCGCTCAAGCTGCGGCGTGGCGTTCTGCATCACGTGATTTCAAAACGGTTAGACCTTCAGGATGATCATCAAGCAGCAATAGTGCGCTCGCGATAGCCTTACTGACCAACACGTCCCCACTCTCATATTTTTGAAACGCGTTTGGGCCTCCACCGATGATTGTGCCCGCGTCCTTCTGCGTCAGCTTCAGGCGCTTTCGAATGCGTTTGACTGTTTCAGGTAGAAGCAAACCATCGACCTCTGCCTTCAAACGGTTCAGGGCGCGGTCGGATACAAGCATATCCTTGCCCGTATGAACTCCTTCGCCGCAGTGCTCGCAGTACCAGCCCGGCATCTCAACCTCGATTGAGTGCCCTTTGTACTCAATCTTCATTGGCCGGACATCACGCACCATGGGATGTCCGGATTCCGGACAGATTTGTTTAGCCATTGCCCTTCTCCTTAAACGAGAGCAGCAGGAACTCAGTCATTACGTCTGCCGTGAACTTGACGTACAAAACACCCACCTCTGAAGGCACGTAGTAAACATCCTGCCAAACGCGGTGATCCGCATGGGACGTCATCGATTTCACAAATTGCCGTCGATCCATGGACTGGATTGTTGCGACAATTTCACAGCGACCAAAACCGAGCCCTGCAGCAGTTCGCAAAGCCGTGCTCGTTGCCTTCAAACGATCAACAGAGGAGAAAGCATCCTTGATCGCCGTCAGGTCGTAGGTTGGCTTTCGCTTTTCAGTCATGAGGCTGTATAACACCACTATGGTGTTTTTTTTCAAGGGGTGATCATCTCAAATTCACGGGAAGCCCAAGGCAAGTTGGGGGATCTGCTCGAGGGGCCGAATGACACGGCGTGGGGAGACGCCTCAGCGGCGTCAGGCGGCTGAGGTCAAAACTCGGTTGGCCCCAAAGCGAGCGATCTCTATTCGATGCATATTTGATTTGACATGAAATCACCATTTCACTAGCATTCAGATATGAGAACCAATTTCAAACGCCCTTTTGCCCAGTACATCAAGAAGGCGCACAAGCCTTTGCGACTGGCGATCGAGGACGAGGTTGAAGCGGTCTGCGAGGCACCAGAGATAGGCGAACTCAAGGTGGGCGACCTGGCCGGCATTCGGGTTCACAAGTTCCGCTTCAATCGGCAGGAGTACCTGATGGCCTACCGTCCTCCGGCCAAGAACGCGCCTGTGGAGTTTCTGATCATCGACTTCTACCAAGTCGGCGGTCACGAGAACTTCTACGAGAAGCTGAAACAGTATTTGCGACACGAAAAGTAATCGGGAGAAACACGATGAGTGACACCCTAACTGCTGAGGACCTCTACACCGAGATGAAACGGATGCCGACGACCGAACGGGTCCGGTTTTTTTCTCTGTTGGCCAGCAACGCTTTCCGCGACGACGATTTCACCCACGATCAGGTGTTCGGCGAAACGCACCAGGAACCCTTCTCGGCTTGGGAAGCCGCCGAGTATCTGGAAGTATCCGTACCGACACTGCGCCGGTATGTGCAATCAGGCAAACTTGTGCCCAGCCACGTGGTGGGTCGCAACCAGATGTTTTCTGCGCAAACATTGCGAGCCTTCAAGCGCAGTCGCGGGACGCGCGGATAAAAAATCTACCGGCTTAACCCTGGAGATATCTTGGCGGTGCAGCCGACGCCGGGGAAGGGCTTGCAGACCAAACCCAGAATTTGACCCCCGTCACCCGGAAGATATCGGCTTCCCTCTCGGTTAGCGGCCTCCCGCGGCACTACGCGCCGATGCTGTTTCTCCGCAAGTGGCATCAGCGTTCATCCCCTCACGCCATCCGCAGATCCGACGCCGTAACGGCGACACGGGTCATGCGATCCACCAGCTCCAGCATGACCCAGACGCGGCGCTCAGGCGCCAGCGTTTCCACCGTGGCCACGAAGTCGCTGTATGGGCCAGCGACGATCTTGACCTGATCCCCCGGTTTCAGGGCGGCAGAGCGTCGTGTTTCGCTTGCCCCGCCTGAACACCTAAGCTGGCAGGTTGCATCTCAATCTGTCGCAACACGGGTTGACAAATACGCTATCATTTGCAAAAATATGATGTCAATGACTGCACTAAAAAGCCGGAGGACACGATGGCAACGCTGACCGTCAGGAATTTGCCCGAAGAGGTGCATCGCGCGCTGCGGGTTCGGGCAGCAATGCACGGCCGCAGCACCGAAGCCGAAGTGCGCGACATCCTGGAAGCAACCGTTTGCCCGCCAAGCAGGCTGCGCATGGGCACCGCATTGGCAGAGCTCGGACGCCGCGCCGGACTGACCGCAGAGGACCTCGCCGCCATCGAGAGCCCGCAGGACAAGAAGCCCGCCGAACCAATGAACTTTGAATGATCCTTCTCGACACAATGTCATCTCAGAGGCGATGAAGGCTGAGGCCAATCCCGCCGTCCGAATGTGGCTGGACCGGCAGGCTGCGGAAACGCTCCACATTTCCAGCATCACTCTTGCCGAGTTGCTCTTCGGTATTGGCGTCCTTCCAGACAGTCGCCGCAAGAACGCTCTGACGGAGACTCTGGATGGCCTTCTGTCGTTGTTCAGGGATCGGGTGCTTGCATTCGATGCCACCGCAGCACGACACTACGCAGCGATCGCTGTCGCTGCGCGCGCTGCCGGCAAGGGATTCCCGACCCCAGATGGCTACATCGCCGCCATCGCGGCCGCGCATGACTTCAGCGTGGCGACGCGTGATGCTACTGCCTTTGAGGCCGCCGGACTCAAGGTCATAAACCCGTGGCAGAATGGTTGATGGATTAAAGACCCAGACGGTGCAGAAATCTTCGCCACCCTCACGCCATCCGCAGATCCGACGCCGCGACGGCGACGCGGGTCATACGATCCATCAGTTCCAGCATGACCCAGACGCGGCGCTCGGGCGCCAGCGTTTCCACCGTGGCCACGAAGTCGCTGAATGGGCCGGCGACGATCTTGACCTGATCTCCAGGCTTCAGAATGGCCGGCGGTCGCAGACGCCCGTGCTCATCGCAGCGCTGCATGAGGCTGGCGACGAGCGATAGGGGCACCTCGGCCGGCTCATGCGGCCGGAAACTGACCAGCCGCGCCACGCCGTATGTGCTGTTCACCGCCGTCCAGCGCACACGAGCCACATCGAAACTTGCAAACAGATAACCGGGGAAGAGCAGCCTCTGCGCCGTCTCAAAGTGTCCTCGGCGCTGCACCGTCCTTTGTTCCAGCGGACAGAATAGTCGGCAGCCCTGACGGGTGAGATTGCGCTCGGCAATCGTCCTTTGATTGGGTCGCACCTGGACCAGATACCAGCGCCGCTGTGCTACTGATGGGGTGGCGTCTCGTATCATCATGGCCGATATGGCCCTCCGCATCTGGGGTGTTCACGGTCGCGCCGTCGTTGCGCGGACAAAAATCGGTCAAGACGCGCGTTTCCCTAAATGGTCAGCGCACCGCCCTGCCCCCTGGATTTGCTCGTTTTTCCATTCTTTTCAACTTGATAGCGGCCGCCCGTCACGCCAACGTCCGTCGCCAACCAACAGGCGGGGGACCATCACTTGGGCGCAGCCACACACAGCCCGAAACCACGCGCGGCCCAGTACGTGCGGATGTCGACGGAACATCAGCAGTATTCGACCCATAACCAAGCCGACAAAATACGCGAGTACGCGGCCCAGCGCGGGATCGAGATCGTGCGCAGTTATGCCGATGAGGGCAAAAGCGGTCTGTCGATCGGCGGCCGGGCCGCGCTGCAGCAGCTGATTGCCGATGTCGAATCCGGGTCGGCCGACTTTACGATCATCTTGGTCTACGATGTCAGCCGCTGGGGCCGGTTTC
>DNXB01000268.1 GCA_003506995.1 Verrucomicrobiales bacterium | reverse complement strand
GTGGCAGGGCGGCAGGGCCATTTTTTCGATGTGCGGCACGTTCCAGGCGCTGACGATGTGCCTGCGGCTGTAGGGATTCGTTTTGAGGCCGTGGATGAGCTTGGCGATCTGATCGACCGGCTCCGCACCCGGCGCTCCCTGCCAGCGACGCCATTGCGCACCATAGACTGGGCCGAGATCGCCGTTTTCATCCGCCCACTCGTCCCAGATGGTCACNNCCCTTCAAAAACCACAGCAGCTCGTGAATGATCGAGCGCAGGTGCAGTTTCTTCGTGGTGACGAGGGGAAAAGTGGTGCTGAGGTCATAGCGGCTTTGCTCGCCGAAGACCGAATACGCGCCCGTTCCTGTGCGGTCCTCACGGTAGCTTCCGTGTTCGAGCACTTTGCGCAGCAGGCGGTGGTATTCTTCCATCGTCCAGTCATAGCGGGGCGGGCCGGGGATGCAATTTTTTCAGAAGACACTGCTTCAGGCGGACAATCGTGCTCGATGCAGGAAGGTCTCCTCAGGAATGACGAATGAAGAAATCCGAATGTCTAAAAAATGACGAAGGCCAAATGACGATCAGCCACCTTTGGAGGGTGGTCGGGCCGGAGAATCGTTTGAGACCCGATGCGAATTCACAACGCCCCTTCGAGCGTCTTCGTCGGCCGTTGCTTCGTCATTCGGATTTACTCATTCGTCATTTTGGCCACTCTCCTCCCCTCACGCGCCACTTGCACCCCTCCCCCCCTGCCCCGATGCTCCACGCATGGCCGATCTGCCTGAAGACAACGCCCTGCGCACCCGCATGCAGAAACTCCGCGTCCGCGAGGAGGATCTGGAGGAGTCCTTCATTCGCGGCTCGGGTGCTGGCGGCCAGAAGATCAACAAAACCAGCTCCACCGTCGTGCTGCGGCACATCCCGAGCGGCATCGAGGTGCGCTGTCAGCGCGAACGCTCGCAATCACAGAACCGCCTGATCGCCCGCCAGGAACTCTGCGAGCGCCTGGAGACCGCGTTTCAAACTGCCCAGCTCGAAATCCAAAACGAACGCGAAAAAAAGCGCCGTCAGACCCGCGCTCGTGCTCGCGGCTTGAAAAGACGTTTCGTCGCAGGCAAGCGGCACCGCGCCGGGATCAAGGAAGGACGCGGCAAGGTGGGTGGTGACGAGTAGGCCGAACGCGTGATCATTCCTTGCCTCCGGGCGCACTCGCGGCATGATCCGCGCTCCCATGAAAGCGCTCGTCCTCACCGCCCCCTCCGAGTTTAATTACGATCTCAACTTCCCTGAGCCCACAGCGGGCAAGAACGAGGTTCTAGTCAAAGTGCAGGCCTGCGGCATCTGCGGCAGCGACATTCACGGCATGGACGGTCGCAGCGGCCGCCGCCAGATGCCGATCGTCATGGGACACGAGGCCGCGGGGGAAATCATCGGCCTCGGCGAAGGCGTGAGCGGCTGGAACCTCGGCGACCGCGTGACCTTTGACTCCACCGAATACTGCGGCGAGTGCGACGAGTGCAAACAGGGCTACGTCAATCTCTGCCCGAACCGCAAGGTACTCGGCGTCTCGCCGGGCGAGTATCGCCGCCACGGCTGCTTCGCGGAGAAGATCGCGCTGCCCACGCGCATCCTGTATCGCATCCCGGAAGCGCTCTCTTATGAGAAGGCCGCTTTTGCCGAGCCGGTGTCGATTGCGCTGCATGCGGTGAATCTGGCCGATGGTGTGGAAGTGGGCGAGGCGTTCACGACGGCGGAAAAGACCTGCGGTGACGAAAGCTGCGAAGGTTGCGATTGCGAACCCGAAGCCAATGGCGGTACCGCCGTGGTCGTGGGAGCCGGGTTGATCGGCCTGCTGGTCATCCAGGCGCTCAAGGCACGCGGCTGGGAAAAGGTGATCGCCGTCGATTTGGACGACAAACGCCTCGAACTGGCGCGCAAGCTGGGCGCGGAGGAAGTTTTCAACGCGAAGCAGGAAGGTCTGGCCATGCACATCCGCCAGATCTGCGACGGCGACGGAGCCGATGCGAGCTTTGAAGTCGTCGGCGCTGGTGCGCCGCTCGATCTCGCGATTCGCAGCGTGCGCAAAGGCGGTCAGGTGATTCTCATCGGCAATCTTCAGCCCAGCACCCCCTTCCCGCTCCAGGAAGTCGTCACGCGTCAGCTCACGATCAAAGGCTCGTGCTCCTGCGCCGGCGAATACCCTGAGGCCATCCGCCGCATTCAAGACGGCAGCATTCAGGTTGAGCCCTTGCTCAGCGCCGTGGCTCCGCTCGCCGAAGGCGGCGACTGGTTCAAGCGCCTTTACGACAACAAGGAAGGCCTGCTTAAAGTGGTGCTGCAACCGGCGTAGGCACGTGCCGCGCCAATGACGAATGCACAATGTCGAATGACGAATGAGCCTCTGATTCGATTCGTTCCCCTTTCCGGTCTTTCATTCGTCATTCTGCATTCGTCATNNAAGCGAGACAGACTGCCGCAGGCAGCCCGCAGGGAAGCGCAGCGCATCAATGCAGAAGGACGAATGGCTGGCATGCGCTGACAGTCGTCATTCTGCATTCGTCATTCGTCATTTCCCCACATGATCCGCCTCTTCCTCCTGCTCTCCCTGCCGCTCTACATCCTCGACCAGCTCACGAAGAGCTGGATCGTGGCGAATTTCCGCCTCTACGAAGACGAGCAGGAGATCATTCCGGGCATCTTCTGGCTGCATCATGCCGCGAACACGGGAGTGGCCTTCGGCATGTTCAACGGCACCGAATACGCGAACTACGCCTTCACCGCCGTCTCCTTGGCCGCGCTCACGTTCATCTATGTGATGCAGCGGAAAGGGCTGTTCCCCGGCAAGCTGAGCCGCCTCGCCGTGGCGCTGCTGGTTTCCGGTGTCTTTGGCAATCTCACCGACCGCCTGTTCCGCACGCATGAGGGCGGTCATCTCTTCGCGGGCACGTTCCTCGACGGCTATGTGGTCGATTTCTTGAAGTTCGACTTCGGTTTCTGGCCCTTCCACCCCTGGCCCTCCTTCAACGTCGCCGACTCCTGCGTCGTCTGCGCCGCCATCCTGCTGGCGGTGGCCTCGTTTGTGGAAGATCCCAAGACTAAGAAGGCTTGAGATGGAAGGGCACGGCGAGCCCCCCCGGAGCCCTGCGCCTGCGTCATTCATCCCGAAGCCGGGGCCATCGGGGACGATCTGTGATCTGGCTGTGCTCTTCTGCCCCTGATCTCAAACTCCGATGACGGAGGATGCACCCAAAGAACCGCAGGGGACGTTTGACATCTCGATCACCCCGCGCCTAACCTTTGCGCCGTTTACCGACCCGTAGCACATGCACGACACCCCCACGCTGCCTGAGAAGGAGTTTCGCTCCCACGCTCCTGGCTATTGGTTTGATAAAAACATCGCCCCCGCTGACTGGAACAGCGCCGCCTGGCAGCTCAGAAACCGGATCACGACGCTGAAGCAACTGGAGGAGCATCTCACGCTCTCCGAGGAAGAACGCGCCGGTGTGCTGCTCTCCGGCAACAAGCTGGCGATGGCAATCACCCCGCATTATTTCAACCTGATGGACGCCGAGGACCCCGGCTGCCCGATCCGCCGCCAGGTCATCCCGCGCATCGAGGAAACCTGGGAAGATCCCGATGAGATGAGCGATCCCTGCGGCGAAGACAGCCACATGCCCGTGCCGGGCCTCGTGCATCGCTACCCGGACCGCGTGCTCTTCCTGGTGACGGACCGCTGTGCAAGCTACTGCCGCTACTGCACGCGCAGC
>DNXB01000425.1 GCA_003506995.1 Verrucomicrobiales bacterium | reverse complement strand
CCTCGCCCTGCGCCTGCAGCGCCTCGACAATGCGCAGCTTCTGCGCCGGATGCACGCGGGCGAAGACGGAGATACGACTCAAGGTTGCGCGCAATTCTTGTTCGGGCATCGCTTCGAGCTCGCTGCCATCCACGGCGATGTCACCAGGCCGTGCGATTCCCAAAGCGGTCGCGATGGCGAGTCCGGTGGCCTTGTGATCGCCCGTGACCATCACGGGGCGGATGCCTGCGACGAGGCACTCCTCGACCGCGGCCTTCACCTCGTCGCGCGGCGGGTCCATCTGTCCGAGCAGGCCCAGGAAACGCAAACGGCCTCGATAGGGCTCAAAACCGGCCGATTCATCGAGCGTGGCGTCATTCACCTCGGCCACGGCCAGCACACGCAAAGCCTGTGCGGCGAGTTCTACGGCGGTTTGATGCGTTGCGGCCAGATCGAGTGTCGCGGGATCGCAGAGATCGAGCAGCATCTCCGGCGCGCCTTTGAAAACGATGCGTCCGCTCGCCCCGTGGCCGTTTTGCGTTGCCATCATTTTTGTGGTGGCATCAAAGGGGATCTCGGCGCGGCGCGGCGAGTGATGACGCAGCTTCTCCGGCTCCACGCAGCCTTTGAGCGCGACGGTGAGCAGCGCGGATTCCGTGGGATCACCGAGGGCGCGCCAGCGTGTGTCCTCGGCATCGGGCGGCACGATCTGCGCGTCGTTGCAGAGCACCACGGCCTCCAGCAGCGCTTTCAACGCGGCATCGTCCGTCGCGGTGAGTTCTTTGCCATTCACGCTGAGTCTGCCCTCGGGTGAGTAACCCGCGCCGCTGACTTCAATGCGGCGCGCATCGGGCAGGATGAGCGTGGTGACGGTCATCTCGTTCTTCGTGAGCGTGCCGGTTTTGTCGCTGCAAATGATGCTCGTCGATCCCAGCGTCTCCACCGCCGCGAGGCGGCGCACGATGGCTCCGCGCCGGGCCATGCGCTGCATGCCGACCGCGAGCGCGATGGTCATCGCAACAGGCAGTCCCTCGGGCACCATCGAGACCATCTGGCTGATCGCCACCATGAAAATCTGGCCAAAGGGAATGCCGCGCAGCAACCCGAAGGCGAGGATCAGCGCAAACAGTGCGATGGATGCCATCACCAGCCATTGCCCGAACTGATGCAGGCGCAGTTCCAGTGGTGTCTTTGGGTCCGTTGCTGTCGAGGTGAGCTTCGCGATCTTGCCGACCTCCGTTTGCTGCCCTGTGGCGACGATCACCGCACGTCCACGGCCCGCCGTGAGGTGCGTGCCGGAGTAGATCATGTTTTTGCGATCACCGAGGCCCGAATCTTCCGGCAGCACCTCAGTGTGTTTCAAAACTGGCAACGATTCTCCTGTGAGCGCGGCTTCGGTGGCCTCCAGGGCGGCGGCTTCGAGCAGGCGCGCATCCGCGCTGACGGCATCCCCGGCGGCGAGCAAAACAACGTCTCCCGGCACCACATCGCGGGCTTCGATGATGGACTCGGCGCCGCCACGCACCACGCGCACTTTGAGCGACGACATCTTGCGCAGCGCCTCCATCGAATGCTCCGCCCGGCCTTCCTGAAACGCGCCGATGACCGCGTTTACCAGCACCACGACAAGAATGACGGCCGCATCACTGGAATGCCCCATCGCAAACGCGATCACCGCCGCGACGAACAGGATGTAGATGAGCGGGCTGGCAAACTGCGCCGCAAACACCTTCCACATCGGTTTGTGAGCGGCCTCGGGCAGTTCGTTCGGGCCATGCTCGGCGAGGTGCGCGGAAGCCTCGGCGGCGGTCAAACCGGAGCGGGAGTCGGTTTGCAGGGTTCTCAGTGCGTTTTCGACAGTCTCAGCGTGCCAGTTGAGAGAGGTATGCGCAGGCATGGAAGGATGATAGAGCGCGAGACAGGAACTGCCATGCAATGTTTATGCCGCAATTGCGAAGGGCGCAGTTTTTCGTTTGTTCTGAGCGGACTGCCTTTAGGATGCTCCTCCATGAATGCCTTGTACACAGACGGTGTGGTACGGCAGCGTCTCATCGAGTTTCTCGGTGGCGACTCGCTCGACCACGCCGCGGCAGTGTATCTGACGCATTCGGACGGGTTCACCTTTGAACGTAGGGAGCTGCGTCCGCCAGCGGAGCTGGACTGGTTTCTGGAGCGTGACCTGGACATTGCCCGGTCACTGGCGGATTCACAGTCCTGCCTGCTGCATCTGGACATCGAGTATGTGAACTTTGACTCGCCCGCCGAGGCGTTTGTGGACCCATGGCGCTGCTTTGAACTCCAGGAGCCGGTGGTGCGGGTGATCGAGTCCCTGCTGCTGGAGTGGGGCATCCGTCCGCTGCATGTCATCACCGGGCAGGGTCATCACTTTGTGTGGCGTGTCAGCCGTTCGAGCGAGACGGTGGCGCGTCTCCGCTCCCTGTCCCCAGCGCCGGAGCTGACGCGCCGGTGCATGGAGCGGCTGCCCCCCATACTCACCGGGCACATCGGAGCAGGCGATCAGGATCTCTTCGCGTCGGTGGCGCTGCTGATCGAGTTTGTGGCGCACTGCATCAAGGAAAAGGCCGCCTCCCAGTGCGCCCTGCCGGTGGAGATCACAGCCGTGCATGTGGGGCCATGCGTGACAGCGCGGCGTGAGATGATCTCCATCGACATCTCGGAGTATGGCGATCCGCTGCACACGCGGATGATTCGGATGCCATTCACGAATTATCGCAAGCCTTGGGTGACCGGACTGGTGAGCCATTTCCATCTGGAGGAAGAAATTCCCGCCATGACCTCCATCCCGCTGCACGAAATGGACTTTCGGCAGGCCCTCAAAGTCCGGCAGGTGGACGAGGATGTGCTGGATCTGGCGCGGCGCGCGTGCGTGCGCATCCCGTTGCAGGAAGCGGGCACTGACCGCCTGTTGGATCACTATCTGGCCTCACGGCTGCGGCGGTTTCATGAGTTTTATTATTCGGCGCGGCATGATCCGCGAGAGCGCTGGCCGGAAACATATGATCGCACACCTCTGGACGCGCTGCCACACTGTGTGAGACATCTGCTCGAGCGGCCCAACGATCTGCTGCTGAAGCCGGCCGGCATGCAGTTGGTGACGCGCTGCATGCTCGCGCAGGGCTGGCATCCACGGCACATCGCGGGCCTGATCCGGTCGAAGTTTGAAAACCCGGCGCATGGCTGGGGCATCCGCTGGGATGACTATGAGGCCGGCACCCGCGCTGATTTTTACACGCGCCTGTTCGCCGGCCTTCACTTCACCGGGCTGGACCGCCTGGTGGATTTCAACTGCACTTCCAACCAGGAAAAAGGCTTCTGCTTTCCTCCGCCGGGAACTTCCTGCGGACTGGAGGCAATTCGAAACCAACTGCTTTCCAACCTNNGGCTGTTTTTACAGCCGCAGCATTTTTGACATTCTGGAACCCGTGCGCGACGCGGGATTCCGCCAGATTGAAGTCTGCTCCTTTCCGAAGCATCTCGACTTTCACAACCAAGACGAAGTCCTGCGCGCCGCGGAGCGCCTGCGCGCCCTGCAGATGGATCCGGTGTCGTTTCACGCGCCGTTTGCCGACAGGATCGACATCACGGCGTTGAACGAGGGAACGCGGGAGGCGGCGGTGCAGGAACTGCTGCGCGCCTGCGAGGCCGCCGCCCTGCTGGGCTGCGAGCATGTCGTCCTGCATCCGGGGCCGGAGCGTGAAGGACGCCCGCCGGAGGCGGAATTCCTGCAGCACATGCACCATGCCGCCGCCTCTCTCAATCGTGTGGCCGCGCGTTGCTGCGAACTGGGCGTCCATCTCCTGCTGGAGAACATGCTCGCGCATCTGATGTTCGGCCATGTACGGGACATGATGTATCTGCTGGGCGAGATCACCGTCTGCGATGTGGGCACCTGTCTGGACACCGGACACGCGCATCTGGCGCGGGAGATGGCGGTGGTGATTCAGAAACTCTCCGGCCATCTTAAAATGGTTCACATCAATGACAACCGTGGCGACTGGGATGCCCACCTGCCTCCCGGTGAAGGAACGATTGACTGGCCCTGGGTCATCCGTGAACTGCGCCGCCATCACTTTCACGGTGTTTTGGTGCTGGAACTTCATGGGGGCGGGCAGGACACGGTGGAGTCGGTCCTCGCGCACGCTGTGCGCGGTCGTGATTACCTCAATCGTGTGGGTGGAGATGCCAGCACGACATGACTGCGGCGAGGCAATGAATGCTTCGGATTTCAAACGCCGCGGGGAAAGTCCTACAGTCCGGGACAGTCATCGTTCCCGTCGGCGACAGCGAGTTTCGATCCTGTGCTGAAGTCCTCCAGATTCCAGCGCAGCCGTCCGCCCGGTGCAATGCAGGGAGGCAAGGGATGCGGATAGTAAAGCGAGTGAAGGCCTGCCATCTGGCCATGGCCCAAGTGACCGCCTTTCACCACGGCACCGCACACCTGCTGTAGCAGGCAATAGCCCGTGCCCACCCAGGGACAGGGAAACGAACAATCTTGTTTGGAGAGACTATCATTCATGCTTTGCCTTGCCGGGCTGCTCTCTTTTAGGAGATGCCGCCCTGCCTGGCTATCCGCAAAAACGCGAGGCGCATCCTACTGGAATCCACTAGATCGATCAGCAAGGCTCTCACCGGCCAGTCCGCCTGGATGTCCAGCTTGCTGCCCCCCCGCCAGATCCGCACAAACTTCGGTGCGGCCTGCATGGGCATGCACACGCACGTCCGGCCGCCAACGAACTTCAGGAGAGTGAAGGCTCAAGAAATGCAGCCTTGAGGCCGCGCGGCGAACGAGTCCGCCATTGAAACGATGCGGGTGAATCGGATGCTGCGGGGCATGGTGTGAGGCCGTTCAGGGTGACTCAGGTGGAGACGGCGGCGCAGGCTTGAGCTTGGTTTGCTGGCAGCAGAGTTCAAAAGCCTTCACCAAGCCCAGTCCCAGCAGCGCGGTTGGCACCAGCGTCACGGCGAGCGTGGTGAGCGGGCGAACCATGGCTCGAGTGGGCAGCAGTTTGAGAAGCAATCCGGCGCCCATGGCGGCGGCGACCGCCTTGACCGGCTCGCGACGCACATAGGCTTCCGTTCGCTCAAGGGTCCGCTGAAGGCAAAGCTCGGCGGGATGGGGTGGATCAAGATCATTCATGGTGTTGAGATGCTTGGGCGGGTGTCAGCGTCCTCCGCGCGCGGATTGTGACTTCGGGCCGGCCTTCAACTGGCGAATGCCCCGGTCTTCCCGCAAATCTTTGGACTGCTTGAAGTTGTTATCGTGTTTCCTGGGCTTTTTGGCCGTTTCGCTGTGGTTGGCCCCGAGCTTGCGGGGAAGGGGAGGCGCGGCGGCTTCTGGTGCGGTGTCTTTCGTGGATGGGGTCTTCGTTTTCATGTCAGTGGTTTCAAGTTAACGAATGTTTATCCGGCGGCTTCTCGCGGCTTGGTGATTTCCGGGCTGATTATGGGGAGAGGGGACGCGGCGGTTTCCTCCGCGTCAGCCTTGTCGGTGTCCTCAAACGACCGCCGCACCGTCTCGATCTGCTGGCGGTAGTGCTCGGCGTCACCGTAGTCGAAAAAATGCCGGTAGCGGCTGTGCATGGACTTCATGCGCAGGGCGTGCTTGATCGGACACCAGTACTGCTCGGTCCGGGCGGCGATCTCAGTGGCGCAGGCGATCACGCCGTTGGCGTAGCCGCAGTACTCGCAGTTGAACTTCTCCGCCCAGTTCAGGTAGGCCAGATGCCGCCGGTCCAGCCGGATGTAGTCGCCGCGCTTCACCTTGGGAATGCCATAGATTGGAAAACAGACGGCCTGATAGACAGTCATGAACAGGTCCATGAGCGCGACGGGGATGATGCAGGACCAGATCACCGGTGTGGTGAGAAGAATCATGAAACGTGACTCCCGGATGTAGGCGGTGAAGCGTTTGACCAGATGCTTGTGCCGGGCGCGGGCCTCTTCGGTGAAGCGGATCTTGCCTTGCCGCACCTCATAAAAGAACTCCGCCTCCTTTCTTTGCAGCTCGCGCAGGATGTCCTTCTCCAGCAGGCGCATTTTTTCCAACAGGGAGTCGAGGGAGTCGTTCATGGGCATTAAATCATTCCTGTGACGAGTTTGGTGGCCGCATTGATGCTTGGCGATGACAAAAGCCGGTCAAAGAGCTGTTTTTTTCGCACAGCATCCGTTGGTGAATGTTGCAGACGGGGCACGCGGGAGGGGTTACAGAAGCGTTAACAAGGCAGTCCCACATGAAATCTTCCGTCTCTTCAAGCCTCAGGGCCGCTGGTCCCCGAACCTCACTGGCCAATCTGCGGCTGATGATGGCTGTCGTTCTGTTGTCCGGCTGCGCCGGGCATATGAATGTGAGCGAGAAGATGATGTGGTCCACCTATCCGCTGGCCACGCAGAAAGGGGCGGCCACTGGATTTGTCATCAACCGGAAGGATGCGCGGGAGCCTGGCGGCGTGTTGCCGGTCGTCTTCACCTCCGTTCATGTGCTCGACACCGTCGGCCGTGGGCCGTTGATCATCGGCATTCGGAAGCTGGATGAAAATGACGAGGCGCAGGTGGCCCTCCTCGCCTTCAACCCGCCCAGAGCTCAGGGTGAGGAGCGCTTTTATGTGCGCCATCCTCACCATGACCTCGCGGCTTTCGCCTTGCATCTGCCCGAAGAGGTCGCCGACCGCGCCAAGCTGTCGTCTTTCCTGGATGAACGAATGTGCGCTCGCAACGGCAGACGCTTGCGCTCCGGGGTGGAGGTTTCATTCCTGGGCTATCCTGAGGTGTTGCCTGGCACGGAGGGCGCATTCCCCGTGTTGCGCAGCGGCAGGGTGGCCTCCTATCCGGTGGGGACATCGCAGGCGCATGGGCGCTTTCTCATCAATGCCGATGTGTATCCCGGTGACAGCGGCGCGCCCGTGTTTGTCACCCAGGGCGGACGTCCCCAATTGGTGGGCATGATCACCCAGCGCATCAGCCCTGATGCTCGCAATTTCTCACACCTTGCCGTCGCGGTGGATGCCAATGTGATTCGCGAAACCATGGATTTGCTGGTGGCGGCTGAAAAGAAGGTGGTTCCTGTGAACAAAGCCGAACAGAAGAAGGCAGCCCCCTGAAAATGGGGGCGAAGCTTCGAAATGTGTTTCGTGGAGGAGTCCGGCCACTTTGGTCCCAGTCATCGCCGGAGGCCATGGAACGCAAGATCGGATTCAAACATGTCATGCCTTGCCGAGAAAGCGGGTGGTTTCGCGTATATACAGTCATGTGAAGGTGAATCCTGCCATGAGGAGCGCCAATCCAACCTCAACCCCCACCCACCATGCTTGCCAAATTTGACATCGACTATGTGATCCATCCGCAGCACAACAAACGTCAGGACACTCACCGCACGGACGACCCGGTTGAGGCGGAGGATTTTCTCATGAACCTGCTCGCCGTCGGCGCCCGCATCAGCGCGATCAGACATGAGGGCGTCGAACTCGACCCGCCGCAGGCGGATCGCATGCTGCGCGTGGCGGCGGAGCGTCTGGCCTCGCGCATGCTGTGTGTGGCGCTTGATCTGGACTCTGCGTCGGTAAAGCACCGCTTTGGGTTCGCGGCCTGATCGTTTTCATCCACGCGCACACAGGAAGAGCCCGCCATCAGCCGGCGGTCGCCTCACTTTCCAGTGGATGGCGGTCCCGGTTGCCGTCAGACTGTCACCTCGAATGACCGACTACTCCCGCATGACCAAGGCTGAGCTGATCGAGCGGCTCAAGCGCATCGAAACCATTCCTGATGCGGCGGCTCATCTGCTTGGCGATGAACCGACAGACGAACGGCTTGTCCTGGTCAATGAGCTGATGGACCTGAAGGCGGCGCTGGATGCCCACTCCATCGTGGCCACCACGGACGCGCGCGGAATCATCACCTATGTGAATGACAAGTTCTGCG
>DNXB01000276.1 GCA_003506995.1 Verrucomicrobiales bacterium | reverse complement strand
CCGGCGTCTGCCAGCCCGGAAACCACGCGGCCTCGATGGATTCCCCCAATGCCACGAGACTTCCCACGGTGGGCAGTCCTGGCAGGCTGAACATGCCGCCAAACATCGCCTCCATGTTGCGCAAGCCTGTGAGCAATTCCTTCGGCTCATCCACCAGCCACACGGCCTTGCCAAAATAGCCACGCGCCTCCAGCACCTTCATCACCAGCGCGGCCAGCAGCGTCAGCGGCAGCACCAGCATCACGTTGAAAATCACGCCTGCCATCAACTGCCCGGCAACCGCCAGCCTGCCCCACAGGCCGCCGTTGAGCAGGTAGCGGCTGTTGTTGCGCAAATGGCGGATCGCGGTCGATTCACGGCCGTTCTGGGCGGCGAAGGCTTCTTCAAAACGTTTCTTCATGCGCTCCGGCGGGGGATCATTCGACAGTTCCTCCTTCACCGGGCCGCCCGTGCCGAGATAGCAGCTCAAAAAGCTGCCGAAGTAGCCGCCCCCGGACACGGTGGAGAGATAATCAAACTGGTGCAGCAGTTTCCGCCTTTGCAGCACCTGCGCGATGCCCAGGCAGAACGTCGCCGAACGAATCCCGCCGCCGGAAAATGCCAGCCCGCTCACATCCTTCAACACGCCTTCACTCTCCGCGCCGGTGAGCATCTTCCGCCGCTCGAGGATCGCCGCTTGTTCCAAGGCATTGATCTCCTCCGCGCTCAAGGCTCCTGGAAAGCCGGCCTTGAATTTGACCTGGGAACCAATGCCCGTTTTGGCGGCACCAGCAGCGGGTGAATCAGCAGATGTGGCAGACATAAAAGATGAATGAGTCAGGCCCAGAAGTTCCGGTCCAGCGTGCGGTAGCCGATGGCCTCGAAAATGTGGTTTTCAGTGATGTGAGCGCTTCCACCGAGGTCGGCGAGAGTACGGGCGACTTTGAGGATGCGGTCGTGGGCGCGGGCGCTGAGGTTCATCTGGCCCATGGCGTGCTCTAGCTGCGCGGAGGCCGCGGCATCGAGTTCGCAGTGCTTTTTGATGAGGCGCGGCGTCATGGCGCTGTTGGTGTGAACGCCCGCGTGTTTGGCAAAGCGCTCGCGCTGCAAAACACGCGCGGTTTCGACACGCTCGCGGATGGCTTGCGATGATTCGCCAGTTTCAGCGGAAGAGAGCGCCTTGTAATCGACCAGCGGCACATCGACGTGGAGGTCGATGCGATCGAGCAAGGGACCGCTGATGCGCTGACGGTATTTTTGGATCATCGGCGGGCTGCAACGGCACTCGCGTTTGAGATCGCCGTAGAATCCGCACTGGCAGGGGTTCATGGCCGCCACGAGCATGAACTGCGCGGGAAAGGTCACGGTGCCTGCGGCACGCGAAATGGTGACTTTGCCGTCTTCGAGCGGCTGTCGCAGCACTTCGAGCGTGCTGCGGCGGAACTCGGGCAGCTCATCGAGAAACAGCACGCCGTTGTGCGCGAGCGAGACCTCGCCAGGGCCGGGATTGCTGCCGCCGCCGAGCAGACCGGCGTCGCTGATCGTGTGATGCGGCGAACGAAACGGACGTGTGCCGACGAAGGCGTTTGATTCGGTCAGCAGACCGGCGGCAGAGTGAATTTTCGTCGTTTCGATGGCCTCCTCCTCGCTCATCGCGGGCATGATGGTGGCGATGCGTTTGGCGATCATCGACTTGCCGGTGCCGGGCGGGCCAATCATCAAAATGTTGTGACCACCGGCCACCGCGACCTCGATGGCGCGTTTGGCATCGCCCTGGCCTTTCACGTCGCAGAAGTCGATGTCGTAATGCGAGGCGGCGGCGAAGAATTCGGCGGCCCGGCAGGGTTCGGGGGCGATTTCGAGGTCGCTTTTGAGGAAATCGACGGCTTCGCGCAAATTGGCGACGCCGATGATGTCGATCCCCGCGACGACGCTGGCCTCAACGGCGGCGCGTTTCGGCACCAAGAGGCGTTTGCGGCCCTTCGCACGCGCTTCGAGCGCCACGGCGAGAAGTCCGCGCACAGGCCGCAGCTCACCATTGAGCGCCAGCTCGCCGATCATGGCCGTTTCGCTGAGCACCGGGATGGGAATCCGCGAGCGATGCGCGACGAGCGAGATGGCGATGGGCAGATCAAAGCCGGGGCCTTCTTTTTTGAAATCGGCTGGCGCGAGGTTCACCGTGGTGACGCCGTCGTTCATCATGAAACCGCTGCTCTGGATGGCGGCGGTCACGCGCTCGCGGCTTTCCTTCACCGAGGCGTCCGGCAGCCCGACGATGAGCATCTTCGGGTTGCCGCCACCGTCGTGGGACTCGATCTCGATTTCGACGGCGTTGACGCCGACGAGGGTGGCAGAGTAGGTGCGGGCGACCATGTGTCGCGATTATTGAGGGGGCGAAAGTTGAGCGCAAGGCACTTGTGGCCCAGCTAGCCGCCGAAACGTCACTATCCGACTGCCAGACGGTGCTTAAATCGTCGTTCTGCGTGTCATCATGCCCGAAGAACTCGAAAGCATTTCCTCACACAGGTTTCAGGATCAACCCAGCGCCAGACGTGCCTCCAGTCGCTCACGCACCATTGAGCGCCACGTCGCGCGATTATTGAGAAAATCGTCGGTATGATGCCGCGCCGGATTCAGGTTGATCTTCCTCAGTTCATCTTTGCGGTGAATCTTCAACCACGGTGGCAATGCCGAGAGGCGGAAAGCCAGGCTGTCTGCCTCCACCATCACCACGGGGACTCCCAGACCCACGCAGGGCATGGCCACATGCAGTCGATTCGTGATGACGAGAGCCGCCGAGCGCAGGACGCGAAGCCGCCGACGCAGCGCGGTGAGCCGCGCCTCCGCTCCCCGATAATCTCCAGGCCGCACTCGATTGGTCAGACACAAAAAGGGCCGGTTGGAAACGCCAAAGGGCGGCAGGTCTTTGGGATTCACATCCACCAGCACAATCGGGCCATTGGGATCGTAGGGTGCCACTGGCTTGCCCGGCGCGTCGAAATCCCTTTCCAGCAGGCAGCTTGGGCAAGAGGCGAAATAGTGCTCCAGCCCGCGGTTTTTGCACCATTTGACCGAGTGCAGATCCCGGCACCCCACCGGTCCGCTGGCACGAAAATGGGCGATGGTTTCCTTGGTGGTGGGGACGTTTGACGCGCAAAGCGCCACATAGCGGGTGCTGATGTTGGGCGGCGGCGGAAAGGCGAGTTTTCCCGAGCGGCTGGCGCACAGGAAAAAACCGTTGGCCACGAGATCGACCTCCCCTGCGTTCGCATAATCGGAAAACTGATCCCGGTCGATCCATAGATCCGGCTTCCCGAGCAGATGCGGCTGGGACAACGACAAGGACTGCACATCGTCGCCGATGTTTCCCGTGCGATAGGTCAGAAGGGCGGTTTTTCTTGGTGCATTCATGGCTTTGGTGACTGGCAAACGAACGTCGTCCGATGAGACCGGCAGGAACCAGGTGCCGTCTTCGTCCTTCTCCACGCAATGGCCGTGGCTTTCCGCAAATCGCTGCGCCTCGGCACGGGTTCCGCTTCCTCCCAACCAACCACCCGGTTTGAGCTTGGGCCACCACCGCTGGAGGGTTGTTTCCATGGATTCGCTTTCCGGATGTGAATCGACGAAAACCACATCCATGCTGTTGTCGGGAACCGCGCCCGATGCCTCCACCGGATGAACGGGCAAAATTACTCTCCGCTCTGCCGCAAACTGAGTCGCCATTGCCACTCGATCTCTGTCGTTCATGCTCGCAGCAATAGTCAAATGCAGCCGTGGTGCGTAGATGAGGCATTCGCCCGACAGAGTGCCATCCCGATCCCCAACGACCACACTATCCAGCCGCTGGCCGAGCGGCAGCCGCTTCAAAATGGCTGTCGCTTTTTTCAGCGCGCGCGGCGATCCACCTTCAGGGTCGGGAAATGCCAGCCGGTCCGATTCACTGCCGCAATGCAGTCCGAAGGGCCATACCCCGTCCGGCATTCTCATCGACCGTTTTAACAATGCCGGCAGATCCGCATCGCTTGCCCGAACCAATTCCAACCGGACCTCCTTTTTGTGGACACCTTGAAACCAGTGCGCCGGGGATAGGTGAAACAAATCTGGACGCTCCAGTCCCGCCATGGTGAACAGCGCCGGTCCCGCGCTGTAGTATTTCGACCATCGCCATCCCGATTTCGGCTCCACGAAAAAGGGATTTCCGAGTTCAAAGGTATGTGTCTCCAGCCGCCGGATCAGTTCCGCCACCACCGGTCCCCCGGCCGCTTCTGCAAACAGAGCATTGTTCGACCAGCCTTTCCCCGTGCCCAATGCCAGAAACCGATAGTGCCGCAGCTCGTCGAAGGGACGAAACGCCCACAGGTCCGTGTCGAGATAGAAGCCGCCCAGCCGGTGAATCAACCACAGCCGGACCCAGTCCGAGCGGCTCGCGTGGCTTTTCAGCGAAAGCAGGTGCCGATGCCAGCGCTCCGGAAAATCCAGCGGCACCGACTGATGCACCACCACCTCCCAGTTCGGATGCAGCCGCCGGAACCGCCCGACAAACTCACCCACAAACCGGGGCAACCGACCGCCCAACCAGACGAAACGAGCGATGGGGGGAATTCGGGGAGATTCCTCCCAGAACTTGTTGTATGGGGCCGGTTGGGTGGGGGCGGCAGCATTCATGACATTCTCATGGGCATGCCATCTGCAAGTTCTGGGCACAGGCAGCTTTGACAGAGGTGGAGTCAGCAACTTCCGCCTCTTCTACGGGCTTCTGCTGAAAGATGGCTGCCTTCGCCGCTTCTGCCTGTTGCGTATCAAGATACTTCACCACTCCCCCGGCAAAGTACAGTCCAACTGCCCGGATCACGTCGTCCACCGTCACCAAGTCCAGGCATTGGGGCAGGTAGTCCGTTGCCACGCGGCCGGGTGCTTCCGGCAGGGCATGGGATGGCAGCGGCTCGTTGGACTTGCGGCGAAAGCTCCGGGATGGATCACGCAGATGCACCACATGCGTGCAAAGTTTGCCGGGGTCATCCTTTGGGTCTTTGTCGCCCAGCGGCACCACGCGGCTTTTCCAGCAGCCGCCCTGGTCACAGCAGGGCAGCGCACCATTGCGATGCAGGTATTGATGATGTGGGTAGGCCTCCCACTGGGCAGGCTCACGTCCGCCCGCCACCACCACGCAGGGTCGGTTCTTTGGCATCCCCTTTCTCACTGGCACCGCCGCCGCCAGATGCATGTGCAGCGTCACCGGGCACAGCACGCCCTGCGCGTGATGCATCAGGCGGATCATCTGGCGCAGGTTGGTCTTCCCTCGAAGATCCAGAACTCCATTCAATGCCGGGTGGTGAAGATGTTTCTCCCCCACCTGCACAAACAGAATGCGCCCCGCAAAATGATCCACCACCTGCTGATAGCGTTCGGCAGGCCACCATTTGGCAGTGAAATCAAACTTGCCGCCGGCCCCGATGATCCAGAACGGCACCGGCACCTTCGTGATCTCCTGCACCTGGCTCATCCAGCGCTTTTCATCCTCGGAAAGGTGAATATCCCCTTTGAACTCCGTCGGTTCGATCTTCACACCCAGTTTGTCGCCGAGATCCTGAATGAAGCCGTGAATGAAGTGGAAGGGAGAGCGGTTGCTACGGTGGATCAGCGGATAAGCGCAGGGGATTTCCTGCACATCAGTTGCCTCCACGAGTCTCACAATCTGAGGATTGTGTTCCCAGATCGCACCGGCGCTGGTTCTCACATCAGTCTGGAATATGCCAGGCAGGCATTTATGTAGATCACGAACGGCAGCCGTGAGCATCACCACGTCGCCTGGGGACAGCTTGTTAGTCAGGCGCAATCGTTTCACAAGGTATCAAGGTGGATGAATAACTGTGTTGAGAGCTTCGCGAGTAAATTCTGTCAAGGAATTGCAGCCTGCCCCGAATCAAGTTGCTTCTCTTCTTGTCTTTTTAATGCCATCCAATCAATTGAATCACCGTCCTTAGTTTCTAAGAGTCTATCCGGCAAATAGCTG
>DNXB01000195.1 GCA_003506995.1 Verrucomicrobiales bacterium | reverse complement strand
AATCGGGTGGAGGTGACAGGATTGCGCCTGTCACCCCTCCCACACCACCCGGCATGCGGCTCCGCACCGGGCGGTTCCAATCAGACTAACGGTTAGGCTTCACAGCTTCTCCGTGGTGCAGCTTGATCCAGATACTTCTCAGTTCGGGCACTCCTTGTTCCTTCAGCCTGCGGTTGCTCAGGGCCTGTTGCACGATGCTGTTGCGGCTCATGCGCCAGTAGCCCTTCCGGCTTCGGCTTGCCATGTGGACCTCGTTGGGATTGGCTCCCAGTTTGATGAGATTGCGCCTGCGGGTGCGCGGCCTTTTCCACTGCTTCCAATGGTATAGCCTCACACGCCGCCTGATCCAGTCGTCGAGCTCCAGCACTTCGCGGTAGGTGCGGCTGATTCCAAAGTAGTTCATCCACCCCACGGCGTAGCGGCGCAGTTCGTCGATGACGGCCTGCACGGCATGGCCGCGGTTGCGGCGGGTGATGTCTTTGATTCTCTGCTTGAACCTCGCGCAGGCTTTTGCCGTCCATTTGATCGATCCGCGACTGCTGATACAGAAGCCGAGGAACGAACTCTCGATCAGTGGCCCGCTTTTGCTCTTCGTGCGGTTGACCACGAGCTTGAGCTTGCGTTCGATGAACCGGGTGACGCTCTCCATCACTCGTTGCGCCTTCTTTTCCCCTGCCACGAGGATGACGAAGTCGTCGGCGTAGCGGGCATGCGCATGCCCTCGGCGTTCGATTTCTTTGTCCAGTGGATCGAGGGTGATGTTGGCTAGCAACGGTGACAATGGGCCGCCCTGCGGCACGCCGAGAGGTGTGGCCTCGCGGGTGCCATCGGGCAGCACGACGCCTGCTCGCAGGTAGCGGCCGATCAGACGCAGCAGTTTCCCGCTGCCGATCTTGGGCCGCAATTGATTGAGCAGGCGGTCGTGGTTCACGGTGTCGAAGAACGCCTTCAAGTCGCAGTCGATCGCGTGGCGGAGCCTTTGCTTCCAGGCGGTTTGCACCCGGCGCACTGCCTGGTGGGCACTGCGTCCTTCGCGAAAACCGTAGCTCTGGTCACTGAACTCGCCGTCGTAGAGCGGGGTGAGCACTTGGGCGATGGCTTGCTGGATCACTCGATCCAGCACCGTCGGAACCCCGAGGGGCCGCTGCGACCCGTCGGGTTTGGGGATGAACACCCGGCGCACCGGCGCGGGGTGATAACTCCCTTCGCTGAGCTGGGCGCGTATCCGCTCCCAGTGCTGGCGGGCAAACGCCGGGAACTCGGCGATGGTCATCCCATCCATTCCCGGCGCTCCGCCGTTGCGCCTGACTCTCTGCCAGGCGCTCTGCATGTTCGTGGCGTCGAGCACCTGCTCCATCCACGTCTCTGTCTCTGCTGGAACCGCGCCATGCTTCCCACCGTGCTGAGTTGAGCCGCACCCTGGCCGCTTGGCGTCATCGGGCAGACTCCCCGGCACGGGGTCGCTTGGTTCCTCATCGGTTTGGTCCTTCATGCGCTCAGGTGTTCCGGTGTCGTTGTTTAAAGCGGGCGTCTTCCAGCCCCCGGCCTGCACGTCACTACTATGACCTCTGCTGACTTCTGGGGCGCTCTCGCGCTCCAGACCTCCCCAGGTAAGGGCACAGTCCTCCCCCGCACTGCCGCCTGATTTACCGGCGCGACTTCACCAGTGGGTTTTGCTGTGTTGTGCCAGCTCACCCCGTCGCGACGGCCTTGTATCAGGTTCTTGTTCATCGGCTCGCAGGTCTTGAGTAGTCTTCTTTCAGCGAGAGGGTCGCCCCTCGCGCCTTGACTTCGGCTGGTAGTTTCATGAGTATGTTTTCGTCATGTCTGGTTTATCTACAGGGGACTCAAACCCCATCAGGACTGTGCCCATGCTGGGCACACACAAGACGCTTCATCCAACGGCGGGCAACGCTCCAGTTTGAATTCGGGCTTCCATCCCCGCCGTGGATGAGCTAGACGTTCATTCAACACGCCTAAAAGGAAGAACGAGAGAGTGAGGCAGGCTTTCAAAAGTGGGAATGAAAGAGGCGTGATGGGGCGTAGCATTGCTGCTGCGAAGCGCAGCGAATGACGCGTCATTCAAGCTCGATGAGCAAAGCGATGCTAGCGCGGAGTGGGAGGGTTCATTCGCACGATTTGAAGCCATGGAGAATCGTTCTTCGTGGAGGTGGCTGGAGCCAGTCAAGGAGACGGCTGTGGGTGAACATGCGTCGCACGCCAACAGCCGTCTTTGATCCTTGGCTGGCTCCCGGCGTGTGGGGCGCGGGGTGAAAGCGGAGTGGTGCTGCACATGCCGGTGATTCAAGCAGTAAAGAGCGCTCGTTTTGGCCAAGGGAATGAACAGCCCCCTGCACCAACGCATCCAAGCGCGTTGAGTCATTGACACATTTGGGCCGTTCGTTCATTCTCCGAGCCAATCACCTCCGCCCTCCGCTTGGACGTTGGTGAGTAAAATGTTCGGCCAGGCAACGGATTCCATCACCACAATGAATGCCACGATCATCAAGCAGCCCAAACTACGGTTGATCTCCATGAAATCGGCAAAATTCCCCGAAGGCAACCGAGATGCATTCAGGGCAATTGAATCACATTTGAAGACTCTCAAGGGCCGACGGTTCTATGGTCTGGTTTACGATAGTGATGAAGGAATGGAGTATTTTGCGGGTCTGGTTCCAGACAGCGAGATCGAGGAGCGAAAATTCACTGAACTTGGATTTCCGATCACTGAGGTTGAGGGCGGTGCTTGCGCCAGGATCAAGCTTCTCGATTGGACATCGAAGACAGATCAGATCGGACCGTCTTTCGGAGCCATGATTGATCAGTTTGGCATCGACATCTCGCGCCCACAGATGGAATATTACCGGAGTCTGAGCGAGCTTCATCTCCTCTTACCAGTTCTATCCGAGCAACCGAAGGCATGAACAATAGCCACAACACCGGAGGCGAACAAAATCGGAATGCAGGAAACGGCTCGAATGGCATCTGTCGTGTCATCGGCACACCCGCTGTCGCCTGATCCGGGACGTTGCGTCCTCACGGCCTTGTCCATTCGCTCCACTGGTTAAAATCCGCTGGCAAAGCACCTCGCCTTCCCCCTCGACAAACCATCACGCCGAAGTCATGAATCGCGGCATTGATGACGTGTGAGCATTCATATCTCTCCTGGCGAATCTGGGCCGTGTATGCGGCGCTGTTTGGCATTGCGATCCCCTGGTACTGGCCGGCGGAGGATGCGCGGATGCTGTTTGGGTTTCCGCTGTGGGTGGTGGTGTCGATCGCGGGGTCGTTCGGAATTTCATGTTTCACGGCCTGGCTGTTTGTGAAGCGCTGGCCGGCGGATGAGGACGGGGAGGACGAGGCATGACTACGGCGGCGACGACCGACATGATTCCCTTCGGACCGGTCGCGCTGGGGTTCATCGGGCTGTACCTGCTGTCGATGATCGGGATCGGCTGGCTGGGCATGCGGGCGCGGCAGGAGAACACGCTGCGGGACCATTTCATCGGCGGCCAGGGCGTGGGTTTTTTCGTGCTGCTGCTGACGCTGTTCGCCACGCAGTACAGCGGGAACACGATCCTGGGCTTCTCAGGCAAGGCCTACCGCATCGGCTTCGCCTGGCTGACCTGCGTGCATTTCATGACGGCGATCGTGGTGACGTACCTGCTGTTCGCGCCCAGGCTGTACAAGCTGGCGAAGCAACACGCGTTCGTGACGCCGACGGACTATCTGCAGCACCGCTTCAATCATCGCGGCCTGAACCTGCTGGCGACGCTGATCATGGTGGCGGCGCTGTCGAACTTCTTCCTGGCCCAGCTCACGGCGATGGGCCGCGCGGTCGAAGGGCTCACCACGCTGCCTCCCGAGACGGCCTTCCTTTGGGGCGTGGTGGTGCTGGCGGGCATCATGCTGGTGTATGAGACGATGGGCGGCTTCCGGGCCGTGGCGTGGACGGATGTGATCCAGGGCGGCGTGCTGGCGCTGGGCTTTGCGGTGCTGCTGGTGCTGATCTTCAAAGAATACGGCTCGATGGAGGAGACCACGCGCAAACTGCTGGCCACCGCGCCGGAAAAGGTGCTGCCACCGCAGGGATTGGCGCTCAAAAACTGGATCAGTTACATCTTTCTGCTGGGGGTGGGCGCGGCGCTGTATCCGCAGGCGATCCAGCGCATTTACGCGGCCAAATCGGCCACGACACTGCGCAAGAGCCTGGCCGTGATGGCCTTCATGCCGCTGGGCACGGCCTTGATCGCGGTGCTGGTCGGCGTGACGGCGGCGGCGCATCTGGCGGGTGAATTGAAGGGCGCTGGCAGCGACGCGGTGCTGGGAGTGATGCTGCGCCACATTCAAGAGCAGAGCGTCTTCGGTCACGCGGTGGTGGTGCTCATTTTTGCCGCCGTGCTGGGGGCGATCATGTCCACGGCGGATTCAGCGCTGCTTTCCATCTCCAGCATGGTGACGAAGGATCTGTATGCCGGGTTCATCCGGCCCAACGCGGGCCAGGAGGCGCTGACGCGGCTGGGGAAACGGATCTCGACCCTCTTCATGATCGCCCTCGCGGCGCTGGCCGTGTGGCTGAACAACTCCGGCGCCAAACTCACGCTGGTGGAGCTGCTGGAGATGAAGTTCGACATGCTGCTGCAGCTCGCGCCGGCCTTCATGATCGCGATTCACTGGAAAGGCATGCGCGCCGGGCCGGTGTTTGCCGGCATGCTCATCGGGCTGGCGTTTGCCCTGTGCTTTTTCTGGGTTCCCGCCAAAGGCGACGGCTTCCTGACGCTGCTGAAGAACTCCGGCTTCCATCCCGGCCTGTATGCGCTGCTGCTGAACATCAGCATCGGTGTCACGGGCTCGTGGTTCGTGAATGCACGGTCGAAAGCAGAGAGCCGGCGCGATCCCCCATGAAAAGATCGCGCCTGCGTTGGTTTCAAGCTGCCTGAGGCTCTCCCGCCGCCGTGATGATGATTGGCGGTGCATCCACCGGACGGCGGGAAGGCTCCGAAGCGCTTAAAAATTGATGCGGAAGCCGGCTTTCACATGATGCGCGGTCTCGCCGCCGAAGCTGCCCTCGTAGCCGGTATAAACGCTGACGGCCTTGGCGATGGCGTAGCTGGCGTTCACGCG
>DNXB01000415.1 GCA_003506995.1 Verrucomicrobiales bacterium | reverse complement strand
GGGCCGTTGGTGAGGGCGACGGGGCGGAAGAAGGGATCGTCGCAGGTGATGAGGTCGGGGAGCTGGGCGAGCTTCCAATACGCGCCGTCGCGATGCATGGCGAGGGTTTGGATCTTCGAGATGATCGGATTGGCGACGGCCATAATGTAGTCCGGTTGCGCCGCAACCGGATCGATTTTGAAGGCCAGTTGCGAAGCAACTGGGCTACTTTCAATGAGCGCGAGGCCGCTCAAGCCGGTGCCGCCCATGCGGAACTCGGCCTGCGGGGGGAAGTCGGGCTGGTAGCTCTTTTTGAGGGCTTCCATGCCGCCGGGGTAGTAGGCGTATTCGTGGAAGGGCATGACGGGGTAGCCGTAGTCGTTCGCCTCCTGGATGAAGGTCTCGCCTTCGCCGGTGATGACGAGGCCCCAGATGTTGTTCGGGCCGGTGCTGATGACTTCAAATTCGCTGCCATCGGGCCGCATGCGGGCCATGCTGCACTTCGGCCAATCGACGACGACATCGCTGCCGGGTTTGTGGACTTTGCTGTTGTTGAAGAGCCCCTGCGCCATCCAGATCCAGCCGCCGGGTGCGCGGGTGAACTGATGCGGAAAGAGATGCGAGTCCTGCACGCCGAAGCCAGTGAGGATGACATCAAAGGTGTCCGCCTTGCCATCGCCGTTCGTGTCCTTGTAGAGCTTCAAATCGTGGCCGTGCTGGACGTAGCAGGTGTCGCCATTGCCCCAGGGCAGGATGCCGAGCGGGATGGCGAGGCCGTCGGCGAAGACTGTCGCGTTGGTGAGTCCACCCTCGGGAATCTTTCCGTTCAAAGACTCCCGAGGATAGACGAGCACCTTGTCCTTGCCTTTGCCCGCATACACCGCCTCGGCGGCAGCGGGGTTCTCATTGGAATCGACGGGATACTCCAGCGCGGTCTGCGTCCACATTCGCCCTCGCTGGTCGAAATAAACACTGACGAATTTGCCGAGACCTTCGCTCTCCTGCACGACGAGTTCGATTTCGTAGCCTTCGGGGAGGTGGAATTTCTTCAATTGCTCCTGTGCGGTCAAAGCGGTGCCTTGGACGTTGTTGTAACTGATGTCACGCTTCGGCGCGGCGGCATTGGCCTGTGGCTTCGGCGGCAGTTTGGCTTTCATGCCTTCGAGGCCGCCGATGCTCTCCCAAGTCGGCGCTCCGGGTGTGGCGGGGAGTTCTTCAATCGTGACATCTTTGACCTGCACGAGGCAAACGCCGCCGCTGTGTACCTGCGGGGCGATGTGGCCGTCGAGCGCGATGTTCGGATCAGTCTCGGTGTAGTCGATGCAGTGGACGCCGTTGATCCAAGTCTGGATGCGCGGGCCTTCGGCGCGGATGACGTATTCGTTCCAGCCGAAGACGTCGATGGCCTTGTCGAGCGCGGCCTGCTGCTCGGGCGTGGGTGCCCAGATAACCTTGTTGCGGCGGTGCTCGTCGTAGATTTTGCCGAACCAGCCCGCGCCGCAGTCCACCTGGTAGCCGCTCATGGCGCTGCCATCGCGGATCGAGCGGATTTGGATGCCGCTGTTCAGCATGCCGGTCTTCGGATCGCCGCTGACTTTGATTTTGAGCTTCAGCTCGAAGTTTTGATACGACTTCTTGGTGCTGATGAAGTCGTTCTTCTTGATCTTCTCCGTCGTGGAGCCGCCGGTGATGACGCCGTCTTCGACACGCCACATGGCGGGATCGAAGTCCCAGCCGTCGAGGGTTTTGCCGTCGAATAGGGGGGCAGGATCAGCACCGAACGCGGTGGCTGAGAGGAATGCGAGGAAGAGGATGGATGAGCGCATGGTGGGAATACGGATAAAGACAGGCAGGCTAGCAGGAGCGCATGCACGGTGTCATGCCTGAAATGCACCTGAGCGTGACAGGACTGGAAAGCGGCGGTTTAATGCCGGCATGAAAACGGGCGCTGATTTGCACGAAACCACCATCGACGGGCCGAAGACGCGGCGCTGGGTGGTGGAGGCGGCGCATTGCGCGGAGATGAGCACGCATCGGATCGCCCGTCTGGGCATGGACGAGGCGCTGCCGCCGTATCGGCGTGTGCGCATGAAGCCGGAGGGCAGCTTTGTGCTGGCCTGTGTGAGCGGGGAGGGGGAAATTTTGCTCGATGGGCGCTGGCAGCTTGTGAAGCCGGGCATGGTCTGCCTGGCGCCGCCACGGGTGCTGAACGCGTTTGCGGCAAAGGGGCGCGAGCGCTGGTGCTTTGCATGGATTCGCTATGACGAGCCGAGTTTTGTCACCCCCGTGGTCGGCGCGGCCTCGCCAGTGATGCCGACGGCGCATGCGGATGAGATCGTGCGCATTGTCACGGGCTTGCGGGCCGAGTGGGAGGGTGAAAAGGAGCCGCGCATGCTGCATCACTGGCTGGAACTGCTCCATGGCACGATCCGCCGCATCGCGCAGCCCTGGCGGAGCAAGGAGCCGCGCGTGGCGAAGCTCTGGGCCGATGTGGAGCAGGATTTGATGCGGGACTGGACGCTGGCGGAGCTGGCGCATCGCAGTCACTGTAGCCCGGAGCATCTGCGGCGGCTGTGTTTGAAGGAACTGGGCCGCAGCCCGATGCAGCACCTCACCTGCCTGCGCATGGAGCTGGCGCGGCGGCTGCTCGAGCGTGAAAACGACAAACTGGAGGTCGTTGCTGCGAACGTCGGCTATGCGAACGCGGCGATCTTCTCCCGCGTGTTCCGCCGCTGGGTCGGCGTGGCACCGGGAGAGTATCGCGGCCAGGGGCGGTGAGAGATTCGTGCAAGCGGGCGCTTGGCGGGTGATTCGATTGATGCTCTCTTCCTCGCCGCATGTCTGAACGCGCCACTGACGAGACCACCCTCTTTCGCCAATCCTGGACCCTCTACGACTCCATCTCGGAGATGAACTACATGTTTCATCGCGAGATCTACGTGCGCATCACCGCGCTGCTGAGCCAGCGCCATGCAGGCGGCCCGTATTCGCTGCTCGATCTCGGCTGTGGCAACACGCGCTTTCTGGCTCCGTGCCTCAAAACAGTGCCACCCAGCCGCTATGCGGGTGTGGATCTCTCGGAAGCCGCTTTGAACGAGGCGCGTGAGTATTTGAGCGGTCTGGAAAATGTGGCGCTGTATCACCAGGACATGCTGCAAGCCGTGCAGGCTGCCGATACGCCCTTTGATGTCATTTTCAGCGGCTTTGCCGTGCATCATCTTGATGCGGAGGGAAAACAGCAGCTTTTCCACGCCTGCGCGGCGAAGCTCGCCCCCGGCGGCCTGTTCATCATGGTGGATGTGGTGCGCGAGGAGGGCCAGACGCGGGAGCAATACCTCGAAGGCTACCTGGATTTCATGCGCACGCAGTGGACGGCGGTGCGGCCCGATCATCTCGAAGAAGCCTGCGCTCACGTCGCCGCGCACGATTTTCCCGAAACGTTTTCCGATCTGAAACGCATGGCTGCCAACGCATCGTTGACGGAGGTCCGCCTGGCGGATCGCTTTGCCCAGCACCATGTCCTCGTCTTCAGCGCCTGAAAGAGCCTCTCGCAGCCTCTCGTTTGCCTTCGCACGCATGCGCATTCTGTTTTCCTCGCTCATCCTCGCCACCACGGCCTCCGCCGCGGACCTGACGCATTTTGAGCAGCGCATCCGCCCGCTGCTCATCGCCAATTGCATCGACTGCCACGGCCCGGACAAGCAGAAGGGCGGCCTGCGCCTCGATTCCCGCGCCGGATGGCAAACCGGCGGCGATTCCGGCCCTGCCATCACTCCGGGCAAGCTGGACGCCTCGCATCTCTTCCGCGCCATCAGCTACACCGACCGCGATTTGAAGATGCCGCCGAAGCGCAAGCTCAAGGACAGTGAGATCGCTGATCTCAAGCTCTGGATCGAGTCCGGCGCGCCTGATCCACGCGATGAGGTCGTCAGCACTGGCGGCAAATTGAGGGCCGCGCGTGCCGATGCCAGTTTTTGGTCCTTCCAGACTCCCAAGCTCACGCCACCTCCAAGCGTGAAAAACACCGCATGGCCCGCGAACGACATCGACCGATTCGTCCTCGCCAAACTGGAGCAAAACAGCCTCACGCCCGCGCCGGATGCTGATTCACGCACGCTGCTGCGCCGCCTGAGCTTTGATCTCACCGGCCTGCCTCCTGATGTCTCGCATTCATCCCATTCGTCTTATGAAAAGTTCGTTGATGACTTTTTAGCCTCTCCCGCCTTCGCCGAGCGCTTCACCTCGCACTGGCTGGACATCACGCGCTTCGCGGAGTCCTCCGGCGGCGGGCGTTCGCTGCCGTTCAAGGACGCGTGGCGTTTTCGGGATTACGTCCTCGAATCCATCCGCGACAACGCGCCCGTGGATCGCATGATCTCCGAGCAGATCGCGGGAGATTTGATGCCGTTTGAAAACGCTGAGCAGCGCCGCCGCCAGCTCACCGCCACCGGTTTCCTCGCCCTCGGTCCGACGAACTACGAGGAGCAGGACAAGGGCATGCTGCGGATGGACATCGTGGATGAGCAGCTCGACACCCTGGGCCGCGCTTTCCTGGGCATGACCATCGGCTGCGCCCGCTGCCATGATCATAAGTTCGACCCCGTCTCCACGCGGGACTACTACGCGCTGGCCGGCATCCTGCGCAGCACCAAGACGCTCAAAAATTACACCGACAACGTCGCGCACTGGATCGACACACCGCTGCCGCTCGATGGCGAGGCTGAAGCCGAGATGCAGCAGCATGAAAAACAGCTCACCGCTCTCCAAGACCAGATCGCCGCGCTCAAGGACGATCTGCGCGACGCGGGCAGCGCTGATCTGCGGCAGCGCAAAACCATCGCGACCAGCGATCTGCCCGGCATCGTCGTCGATGACAGCGAGGCGCAAAAAGTCGGCATGTGGAAGAACTCGACCTATTTCGGTCCTTTCATCGGCAGCGGCTACGTCAGCGATCAGAATGAAGGGAAAGGAGAAAAGACCATCTCCTTTGCTCCGAAGCTGCCGAAGACCGGCCGCTACGAGGTGCGCGTGGCCTACAACGCCGGTCCCGGCCGTGCGCAGCGAGTGATGGCCAACATCCTGCATGCGGACGGCGAGGAGTTGAAGGACTTCAGGATGGCCACGGAAAAGCTCAAGGGGCTGCAATTCGCCTCCCTGGGCACCTACCGCTTCGAGGCCAACGGCCAGGGCTTCGTGCTCATCACCAACGCGGGTTCCGAAGGCTATGTGACCGTCGATGCCGTGCAGTTCCTGCCTGTTGGAGCGGTGGAGAGCAACACCGTCGCCGCGAAAGAGTCGCCCAAAGCCGCCAAGCTCAAGACGCAGCTCGCCGACCTCGAAAAGCAGCTCAAGCTCCTGCAAAAAGACTTCCCCGCGCGTTCCGAGGCCATGTCGGTGGCTGAAGACGAGCTGCCCGAGGACGCGAAGGTCCACATCCGAGGCAGCGTTCGCAATCTCGGCGCTCCGGTGCCGCGTGGCTTCATCCAGGCCGCCATGCGTCCGAACGCGCCCGCGATTCCGGCTGATGCGAGCGGTCGTCTGCAGCTCGCGCAGTGGATGACCTCGCGCGAGCACCCGCTCACCGCCCGGGTCATGGTCAATCGCGTCTGGCACTGGATCTTCGGCGCGGGCATCGTGCGCACCACGGACAACTTCGGCTCCACCGGCGAGGCTCCGAGCCATCCTGAGCTGCTGGATCACCTGGCCGTGAAGTTCATGGAGGACGGCTGGAATTTGAAGCGGCTGGTGAAGGAGATGGTGATGTCGAGGACGTATCGCCAGAGCAGCAAAGAGCCAAGGGCGAAGGGCGAAGAGTTCCAACCCCGCGAAGCGTCAGACTCTACGCCCTCCGCCCTTGGCCCTCTGCCTGTCCTCGACCCCGACAACCGCCTCCTCAGCCGCATGAACCGCAAGCGCCTCGATGCTGAGTGCATTCGTGATGCCATGCTCGTGGCCGCTGGCACGCTGGAGCGCTCGTTTGCCGGTCCGGGAGTCAGCGAGGTGAAGGCCATCGACTCCAACGATCAGAAGATTCAGAACATCGAGTACGGCTACCAGTTCCTCGACACACGCCGCAGCGTTTACACCGCCGCCTTCCGCAACGTGCGCCATCCGTTGTTTGAGGTCTTTGACTTTGCCGACATCAACCAGCCCATCGCCCAGCGCACCACCAGCACGGTGGCCACGCAGGCCTTGTTCCTGATGAACTCGCCCAAAGTCATCGAGCAGGCCCGCTCCGCCGCTGAGGTCGTGCTCAAATCCAGTGCTGACACCGACGCCCGAATTCGTGACGCCTTCCAAAACTCCCTCCAGCGTTCGCCCACCGAGACAGAGCAGGCTCAGGTGCGTGACTTCCTCGAATCATCCATCTCTGGCAACGCCACGCCGGAGGATACGCGTGATCTCTGGGCCAGGTTCATCCAAACGCTCTGGGCCACGCCGGAGTTCCGCTTTTTGGATTGAGGGTGAAAGGCCTGTGCGGAGCACCGTACTGGTTTCATGAGAAAAATCTGCTTCCTGACCCTGTTGCTGGGTGTTTCGGCCTCCGCCCTTCATGCTGAATTCAAAGCCGGTGCCGCTGTCATCGACATCACACCGCCGAAGCTGCCGGTGCTGGTCAATGGCGGCATGCTGAGCCGTTATGTGGACAAGATCAACACACGCGTGAACGCGCGCGCCATCGTGGCGACGGACGGGAAGACTCAAATTGCCATCGTGGTGGCGGACAGTTGCATGATGAGCCGTGACGTGCTCGATGACGCGAAGAAGATGGCGTCAGCGAAGACCGGCATCCCGGCGGATCGCATGCTCATCTCGGCCACGCATGCGCATTCGGCCCCGGCATCAATGGGCTGTCTCGGAACCGATGCTGATCCGGCCTATGTGCCCTTTTTGAAGGAGAAACTGGTCGAGGCCATCGCGGCGGCGCAGGCGGAGTTGAAGCCCGCGCGCATCGGCTTCGCGAAAGCAGACGCGGCGGAGTTCACCGCACTGCGGCAGTGGATTCGGCGGCCGGACAAGCTGGCGGAAGATCCCTTCGGCAACCTGAGTGTGCGGGCCAACATGCATGCCGGGGCGAAGTGGGATGATGCGGTGGGCGAATCCGGCCCGGAAGACCCGGATTTGTCGCTGATCTCGATTCAAACGAAGGACGGCAAGCCGCTGGCCGTGCTGGCGAATTTTTCCATGCACTACTTCGGCGACAAGGACATCAGCGCCGACTACTTCGGCCTGTTCTCGGAAGGTTTGCAGCAGCGCATCGACCCGCAGGGCAAGATGGTCGGAATCATGTCCCACGGGTGCAGCGGGGACATCTACCGCGTGGACTACAAGGTGCCTGCGGAGCAGCGTCCGAAGCCAACGATTGACGAATACACGCAGGGATTGCTCGACATCGCCATGAATGCCTACGCGGGCATCCAGTACCGTGACAACGTGGATGTGGCGATGGCGGAAAAGCGCATGACGCTCAAATACCGTGTGCCGGACAAACAGCGCCTCGAATGGGCGCAGCGCATCATGGCCGAGGTGGGAGACCGCATTCCGAAAACGACGCCGGAGGTCTATGCGCGTGAGCAGATCCTCCTGCATGAGAAGCAGCAGACCGAGATCGTCGTGCAGGCGCTGCGCATCGGCGACATCGGCATTGCCACCACGCCGAATGAAACCTACGCGATCACCGGCCTCAAAATCAAAGCCGCCAGCCCGCTGCCTCACAACATGGTCATCGAGCTCGCCAACGGCGGCGACGGCTACATCCCGCCGCCGGAAATGCACGCCTGGGGCGGCTACAACACCTGGGCGGCACGTTCCGCCGGTCTGGAGGTCATGGCGGAGCCGAAGATCACGCAGGCCGCCATCGGTTTGCTCGAAACCGTGAGCCAGGCACCGCGCAAGCCGTGGGTGCTCGGTGCTGGTCCCGCGACGAAGGCCGTGGTTGATCTGAAACCGGTGGCTTACTGGCGTCTGAACGAGTTCACCGGTCCCGTGGCCGCCGACGAGACGAAAAATCACCGCGATGCCGCTTATGAAGGCGGGGTGGCCTACTACCTCGACGGTCCGCATTCGGACAAGTTCTGCGAGAACGCCGTGAATCGCGCCCCGCACTTCGTCTCAGGCCGCTTGTGTTCTCAAATGAGCGGAATCAGTGAGAACTACTCCGTCTCGATGTGGATCTGGAACGGCATGCCGAACGATGGCCGTGACTTCTGCGGCTGGTTCTACTCCCGCGACCACAACCACGGCGTCAGTGCTTACGGCGAGCATCTCGGCATCGGTGGCAAGAGTGGCAACACCGGCAAGCTGGTGTTTCAGGCCGCCAGCGGCCCCGTTGCAGGCAAGACCGAGCTTCCTCGCTGGACCTGGCAGCATGTCGTCCTCGTGCGTGAGGTTGATATGGTGCGTGTTTACCTCAACGGTGTCTTGGAAATCGAGGTGAAGGTGCCTCGAGTGAATGTGCCCTCGGTCTTCTTCGGCGGACGCAGTGATAATGAAAACAACTGGGAAGGCCGACTCGATGAGATCGCGGTGTTTGACCGTGCGCTTGGCGCGGAGGAAATCGCGAAGCTGGGGGTGAAGTGACTCGTGCGACGCCTCATGCTTGGGATGCCCTGCTGGATCTCGGCGGCTGGAAGTGCAAGCATTCGGGTGCGCTGGCAAAACACATGAGAGCGAGGCAGAGATGCGGGAGATGAGCATGACTGAAGAACCGATCCAGCCACCCCAACCTGCCTGCGGACGCTGCGGCAGGACGGGCGCGTCGAAATTTGGCGACGAGCTCATCTGCGACGACTGCTATGCGGCCTACGGGTCGTGTTGTGCAGGTGAGGAGGAGTAATGTGTTGCGGAGTTTTCGAATTGATGTCGGACTCGACAGAAATGATTCTCACCCGATAGTGATCCTGCAATGCTCACAGCGCATCTTTCGATTCCATACAAAGGCCATGAGATTGTTATGACGGCGGAGTCTCCCGACATGCCGCGCTCCAGCGTTAGGTCGGCAGGCAATTCCTGTGTGCAAGAGGAGGAGTGTGTTTTGGGCGATGACAAATATCGTCCGTCTTCACGTCATCAAATGGTTGTCAAACATGGCGATGCCGTTCTGGCCTCACGAGTCCTCCTGGCTAGCGGCGGGGCGACTGGAGTCCACTCGCGCTCGGCGATTGTGATTGGCGACACTTGTTTCGCCGCAGTTGGGCCGTTTGTCTGCGCCTTGAAACTTCCGACGCTTGAGCTGCTCTGGCATGCTCTTGCCGACGCAGCGACGTGCTTCGGAATTTACGACGCCCCAGGTTACGAGAGCATCATTTCACACGGAGAGCTTGAGATCGCGCGCCTCAACTATTTGGGTCAGGTGCTTTGGTCAGCTGGTGGACGAGACATTTTCACGGAGGGTTTTGAGCTTCATGAACACTACGCCGAGGCCATCGACTTTGATGGCACCAAGTATAGATTTGAACTTGAGACGGGGCAGGCCAGCATCATTACGACGTAAAGTGACCGCTGTGCGGAGCTTTGGTTGGCAGAATGAGAACCAAACCACGCAACTTGCGATGAGACGCCGCTCATTCACCGCGTAGCTTGAGTCATGTCCCTTGAAACCTTCTTCCAGCCGCGCAGCATCGCCTTGATCGGAGCCACGGAGCGTGTGGGCAGTGTGGGGCGGGCGATTTGGGAGAATTTGCGTGGGTTTGAAGGCGCGGTGTTTCCGGTGAATGCGAAGCGGGCGGAGATTCTTGGCGTGAAGGCGTTTCCAAACATCGCAGCACTGCCGGAGGTGCCGGAGCTGGTGATCATCGTGACGCCAGCGGTGACGGTGCCGCAGATCGTCGAAGAAGCGGGTGTGGCGGGCGTGAAGACGGTGGTGGTGATTTCGGCGGGCTTCAAGGAAACCGGCGCGGAAGGCGCGGAGTTGGAGCAACGCGTGCTGGAAGCGGCGAAGCGGCATGGCGTGCGACTGATCGGACCGAACTGTCTCGGGCTGATGAATCCGCATGCGGGATTGAACGCGACCTTTGCCAGCAGCATGGCGCGGCCGGGACGTGTGGCCTTCCTGAGCCAGAGCGGAGCGTTATGCACGGCGATCCTGGACTGGAGCCACGATCAGCATGTGGGCTTCAGCGCGTTTGTTTCGACCGGGGCGATGACGGATGTCGGCTGGGGCGATTTGATCCGGCATTTTGGCAACGATCCGCACACGGAGAGCATCGTGATCTACATGGAATCCGTGGGCGGTGATGCTTCGGCATTTCTCGAAGCGGCGCGTGAGGTGGCGGCGCACAAGCCGATCGTGGTGATCAAGGTCGGCCGCACGGCAGAGGCGTCGAAGGCTGCCGCATCGCATACCGGCGCGATGACCGGCAGCGATGCGGTGCTGGATGCGGCGCTGCGGCAAAGCGGCGTGCTGCGCGTGGACACGGTGGAGGAGTTGTTCGACATGGCGGAGGTGCTTTCCAAGCAACCGCTGCCTGCGGGGCCGCGTCTGGCCATCGTGACGAATGCGGGCGGCCCAGGTGCGCTGGCGACGGATGCGCTGGTGCTCGGCGGCGGCGAGGTGGCGGAGCTTTCGGACGACACGCTGGAGGCGCTCAATGAGGTGCTGCCCGCGCATTGGAGCCATCACAATCCGGTGGATGTGCTGGGCGATGCGGATGCCGAGCGTTTTGCCACCGCGCTGCGTGTCGTGAAAAATGACGCGAACGTGGATGGAGTGCTGGCCGTGCTGACGCCGCAGGCGATGACGAACCCGACGGCCATCGCCCGCGAGGTGGTGAAGATCGCCCAGGAGAACGGCAAACCACTGCTGACGAGCTGGATGGGAGCGCAAAGCGTGAATGAAGGACGCGCGATCCTGAACGCGGCAGGCATTCCGACGTATGATTATCCCGATGAGGCGGCGTTGGCCTTTGTGCGCATGCACGAGCGGCGCTCGCGGTTGTTCTGGCTCAACGAGTCGCTCGCGGCCCATGCGTCGGATGCGGAGCCGCTGTCATCAGTTGTCAGTGACATGATCGACGCCGTGTTGAAGAGCGGACGCACGCTGCTGACCGAGCTGGAGGCCAAGCAGGTGCTGTTTGCCGCCGGGATTCCGATTGTGGAGACGCATGCGGCTTATGATGAAGACGCGGCGGTCGCTGCGGCGGAGGCGCTGGGATTTCCTGTCGTGGCGAAGCTGCTGTCGCCCACGATCACCCACAAAAGCGACTGTGGTGGCGTGCAGCTCAATTTGATGAACTCCGATGCGGTGCGGCATGCGTGGCGCTTGATCCGCGACAATGTGACGAACCTTCATGGTGCGGCCGCCTTTGAAGGTGTGACCGTGCAACGCATGGTCACGCGCAAGGGCGCCGAATTGATCCTCGGGGCGAGCACGGACGCGCAGTTTGGCCCCGTGCTGCTGTTTGGGGCCGGTGGCACGCTGGTGGAAGTGTTTCAAGACCGGGCGCTGGTGCTGCCGCCACTGAACCGAGCGCTGGCACGGCGCTGGGTCGAGCAGACGAAGATCTCCAAGGTCCTGCGTGGCGTGCGCGATCAGCCTGCGGCGGACTTGGAGGCGCTGGACGACGTGCTGGTCAAATTCGCCCGCCTCGTGCAGCACGAGCCGCGCATCGTCGAGATCGACATCAATCCGCTGCTCGCCACACCGGACGGCATCATCGCCCTGGACGCGCGCATCGTGGTGCGGGCTGTCGCGGCGCTAGGCTTGACAGCAGAATGGGGACAACAGAATAAAAATCAATTCTGCTGTCCCCATTCTGCTGNNATGGTTTCACCAAACATGATGACGTGTAGTATGGCGTTTGGACTGGCAGAGGAATGTTTGGGCCAAGGAACTTATAATCGGGTCATCCACCGCCAACTCTTTCGTTCTGCTGAGGCGCTGCGAATTGCCATTTGCGTGAGGGGCTTCGGGCGATAGGATGGCGGACCCATTCCCCCATGAAAACCGCCTCGATCCTCCTCTGCGCCGCCGCCATCCTCTGTGCCTCCACCTCCTGCGACAAGCACTCGTGGAAAGACACCCAGGTGCTGCATGAGAAGTATCAGAAGCACGGTGAAGGCCATGGCGACGCGCATGCGAAGGAAGCCCCGCACGGCGAGAAGAAAGAGGCGGCGAAGCATTGATCCGCTGCCATGCGTCGCTGGTCGGTCATCGGTTTGTTTGTTCTGGTGATCGCGGCGACGGGCTGCGTGATGTTGAAGACCTGCTGGGCGCGTTTTTCGCCATCGATTGCCGCCACCGGCGGGAAATCGCTGAGC
>DNXB01000185.1 GCA_003506995.1 Verrucomicrobiales bacterium | reverse complement strand
AGGAGGAGTAAGAGGAGGAGCAGGAGGGGCGTTATCTTGTGACATGCGCAGCCTCGTCACGCTTTTTCTTATCTCTGGTGCGATTCACGTTTTGTCTGCGGCGACGATTGATTTCTCGCGCGACATCCAGCCGATCCTCTCGGAGAACTGCTATCATTGCCACGGTCAGGACGCGAACGAGCGCAAAGGCGACCTGCGGCTGGATGTGGAGAAGGACGCGAAGGCCAGCAAGGCGGTGGTGGCGGGCAAAAGTCACGAGAGCTTGCTCATCGAGCGCATTTTCAGCACGGACCCGGACGAAGTGATGCCGACGCCGAAGAGCAACCGCAAGCTGACCGAGGCGCAGAAGCAGCTTCTCAAACAGTGGATCGACGAAGGCGCGAAATGGGGGAAGCACTGGGCGTTTGAGCGGATTGAACGGCCAAAGGTGCCGGCGAATGGCGTGAGGAATCCCATTGATGCCTTTGTGCGAGCGAAGCTGGCGGAGAAGGGGATGAAGCCATCGCCGAAGGCTGAGCCGGAGACGTTGCTGCGGCGTGTGTCGCTGGATTTGATCGGTTTGCCGCCGACGCCGGAGCAATGGAGGGAAGATTACGCGAAGACGGTGGAGCGGCTGCTGCATTCACCGCAGTTGGGTGAGCGTTGGGCCTGGGACTGGCTGGATGCGGCACGATATGCGGATACAAACGGCTACCAAGGCGACCCCGAGCGCACGATGTGGCCTTGGCGTGACTGGGTGGTGAAGGCGATCAACGACAACATGCGTTACGACCAGTTTACGGTGTGGCAGCTTGCTGGTGATTTGATGCCGAATGCGACACAGGAGCAGAAACTGGCGACTGGATTTAACCGCAATCACATGATCAACGGCGAGGGTGGACGTATCGCCGAGGAGACGCGGGTGGAGAACGTGATGGATCGGGTCGAGACGACCAGCACGGTGTGGCTGGGCCTGACGATGGGCTGCTCGAAGTGCCACGATCACAAATTCGACCCGCTGACGATGCGTGACTACTACGCTCTCTACGATGTCTTCAACCAGACGAGCGAGGATGGTAAAGGCCGCAGCGGCCAGGCGGCTCCAGCGATGGATATTTCAACGCCAGCGGAGCTGGAGCGCGTGAAGAAGGCCACGGCGAAAGTTGATCTCATCGCGAAGGAGGTGGAGGCGTTTGAGCTGACGAAGTTTCCGCGTCCTGAGGGCAAGCCGCTCACCGAATCGGACGCGATCAAGCTGCCGGGCAACCTGCCGAGCTACATCGCGAAGACGGAGCCGAAGAACCGTGGGGTTGATCCGCTGCTGGAAGCGGTGAGTTATTTCAAGGAGAAGGACGCGGCCTATGCGAAGCTGTTGCAGAAGCTGCTGGCGGCGGTGCGGGAACGCGTCTCAGCGACCAACAACGTCACCAAGGTCATGGTGATGGACACGCTGCCGCAGCCGCGTGAGACGTTCACGTTTGAGAAGGGCGCGTATGACAAGCCGACAACGACGAAGGTGAGCTTCAGTGTGCCTGCCAGCCTGCCGCCGATGCCAAAAGGCGCTCCAAACGATCGATTCGGCCTCGCACAATGGATCGTGAGCCGTGACAACCCGCTGACGGCGCGTGTGACGGTGAATCGTTTCTGGCAGGCGTTTTTCGGCGTGGGCTTGGTCAAAACGGCGGAAGATTTCGGCGTGCAGGGTGAGACGCCGCTGCATCGCGAGCTGCTGGACTGGCTGGCGGCGGAATTCATCGAAAGCGGCTGGGATGTGAAGGCGCTGCTGCGGTTGATTGTGACGAGCGAGACGTATAAGCAGAGTTCAAAGTTTGAAGTTCAAAGTTTGAAGTTGGCGGAGATTGATCCTGAGAACCGCTATCTGGCGCGTGGGCCGCGTTTTAGGATGCCGTCGTGGATGATTCGGGATCAGGCGTTGTTTGTATCGGGTTTGATGAGGGAGCAGCTCGGCGGGCCTTCGGTGAAGCCGTATCAGCCAGAGGGCATCTGGGAGGAGGCGACGTTTGGGAAGAAAAGCTATGTGCAGGATCACGGTGATGCGCTGTATCGTCGCACGCTGTACACCTTCTGGCGGCGCATCGTGGGTCCGACGATGCTTTTCGACAACGCAGCGCGGCAGGTGTGCGCGGTGAAGACGACGCGCACCAACACGCCGTTGCAGGCGCTAGTGACACTGAATGACATCACCTACGTCGAGTCGGCGCGTGCGCTGGCCCAGCGCGTTTTGCTAACGCATCGCAGCAACGAGGACGCGGCGTTGGAGCAGGCGTTTCGGCTGGTGACATGCCGTGCGCCCACAGCGGACGAAAAGTCGCTGTTGAAGCAGCAGCTTGCCAAATTGTGGGCGCAGCAGGGCGCGGATCGTGCCGCGGCACTCAAACTGCTCGCGGTGGGGGAATCGAAGCGGGATGAGTCGCTTGATCCCGTCGAGCATGCGGCCTGGACGAGCCTGTGCCTGCTGCTGCTGAACCTGGACGAGACGGTCACGAAGGAGTGAAGGCCCGGTTTGACTTCGAGACGGCGAGTTGAAGTCTAGGCGGCCTCATGTCCGACGATTCCAACGAACGCTCCGAACTCCTGCGCCTGCTGGCCGTGCTGGCGCTGGCCGGGGTGCTGGTGGTGAGCTTTTACGGGGACCGGAAGCTGGTGACGACCGGCGGCTCGATTGATTACCGCAATCGCATCACCGGCGCGCGCGTGATGGCGGAGAGGCTGGACCCGTTTCAATACAGGGAAAAGGGGCCGTCAACTGCATGATCCCGAGCAAGGGCCGCCAAACCCTTGATGAGTGATTAAAAATACCTGGGCGCGTTCGGCTTCGGTTGCCAACCGAAGCCACGGTTCAGAAATCGAGGTAGATCTCGGCGCGGCGGTTGCGGCTGCGGCCTTCGGGGTCGTCGGTGCCGTCGGATTTTTTGTTGGGACTGAGCGGCTGCGCCTTGCCCATGCCTTCGGTTTCCACCTGCGCGGCGGGCACGCCGAGAGCGACGAGCTGCTGCTTCACGGTTTCAGCGCGGTTGCGCGAGAGATTGATATTGTAGTAGTCCGCGCCTTTTTCGTCTGTGTGTCCGGCGATGCGCAGTTTTTTGGACGGATCGGCCTTCATCAGCGCTGCGATGACTTCGATCTGCTTCTGGGCGCGGGGATGGAGCTCGGCGCGGTCGTATTCAAAGTAGAGGGCCAGGGATTCGCCGCCTTTCGGGTTCTTCACGATGGGCGTGTAGGGCACGCCGAGCTTCGAGGCGTTTTTGGCGAAGGAGCCGAGGATGTCGGAGAGATTCAGCCCGGCGATCTTCCAGGGCTGGGCGATGTCGGCGCGTTTGAGCTCAATACCGAACTCGGTGGTCTGCTGCAGCTCCTCGGACTGCACCTGGGCGATGACCCAGGACACTTCCGGGTTGGCGATGGTGACGATGAGCGGCTTGCTGGCATTGAGCGAGTATTTGCCCTCTTCAAACACGATGCAGAGGCCGAGCAGGCGCTCGACGGGCACCTTGGTCTCATCCACAAACTTGCGCGCGTTGGTGAAGTCATGCTTCAGCAGGTGGCTGACGAAATCACTGGCAAAGGCGAGCGCGTCCGAGCTTTCCTCAACAGCGAAAAGTTGTTTCATCGGGGCGAGTGTGCCGGGGGCGGGCGGTGTGGCGCCGGTGGCAGAAGGAGCGGCCGAAGGCTGCGGCAGACTGGCGACGGCGGCGCTCATTTCCTTCGGCAGCATGGCCTTGGCGATCTTCCAGCCCATGCGCTCGTCACGTTCAAGATCGAGCTGGATGCTGAGGGTTTCGCCCGATCCGGGCTTGGTGAAGGGAATGGCGATGCGGGTGCGGTTCTCCACCAGGCCGAGCAGCGCCACCTGGGCTTCCGTGCCGGGCTTGTAGCCCATGCCGGCCAGCTCCTGGAAAAGTTTCGCGGCACTGTCCGACTGTGCGGCATCTGCGGCGGCGGCCAGTTTTCCTGCCGTGGCAAAATCGC
>DNXB01000446.1:394-12330 GCA_003506995.1 Verrucomicrobiales bacterium | reverse complement strand
AAGAGCGCCTTGTCCTCCGGCCGGGCGATGTAGGGGCCGTGCGGGGCGTTGGTGGCAAGATGGCAGTAGAAGGGCTGCTTGCCCTTCACGCTTTCGATCCACTTTTTCGCCTGGGCGAAGAACACGTCCGTGCAGTAGCCCTGGGTCTTCTCAAACTTGCCGTTGTGCAGGATGGCGGGGTCGAAGTACTTGTTCCCCGGCGCGTCGCCGCAACTGCCGGGATAGCTTTGGCCGATGCCACCGGCGCCATGGATGAACATCTCGTCAAAGCCGCGCGCGNNTGCCGAAGATGCCGGTGGTATAGCCCGCCGTTTTGAGCACCTGCGCGAGCGTGGTGGCCTGCGGGGCGAGGCGCTCACGCTCCAGGATGGTGTGCGTGATGCCGTTCTTAAATTCATGGCGGCCGGTGAGCAGCGCGGAGCGTGTGGGCGCGCAGGTGGGGCTCACGCAGAAGTCCTCAAAGCGCACGCCCTCGGCGTTCAAACGGTCCATGTTTGGCGTCTTGAGCACGGGATTGCCGTGACAGCTCATGTCGCCATAACCCTGGTCATCCGTGAGCACGAAGATGATGTTGGGACGTTTGCCCGCGAGTTCGGCATGGACGCTGAATGCGCCGAGGAGGAAAAGAAGGAGAAGACGGATCATAGCGGCAATGAACGTCTGCATATCCCACGAGATATCAGAGGAAAAAATGAGGAAGGCAGGAATGCAGGAAAGAATGAGGCCTGGCTTTTCAGTTCCTGCCTTCCTGTTTTCCTTATTCATTCATCCTGGCGTCGTTCCCAAAGAAACACCGACATCGCGCTGCAAACCGGCTCCAGACCTGCTAGCATGAGCCGCATGAGCACGAACCTATCGACACAGCCCCGAGTGGTCATCATCGGCGCAGGATTCGCCGGGCTGGCCGTGGCGAAGGCGCTGGGCGGAAAACCGGTGCAGGTGACGCTGCTGGATCGTGAGAATCACCATCTGTTCCAGCCGCTGCTTTATCAGGTGGCCACCGCAGGACTCTCCCCCGCGAACATCGCGCAGCCGGTGCGCGGCATTTTGCGCCAATACAAAAATATCGAGGTAGTGATGGCGGATGTGAGCGGATTTGATTTGGAAAAGAAGCTCGTGCTCGCGGGAGAGCGCAGCGTGCCATTTGATTACCTCATCGTCGCCACGGGTGCGCGGCACAGTTATTTCGGCCACCCGGAGTGGGAACAGTTCGCGCCGGGATTGAAGACGCTGGAGGACGCGCTCGACATCCGTCGTCGTCTGCTGCTGGCGTTTGAAAAAGCCGAGGTGACGACCGATCCGGTGGAGCGCGAGCGGCTGATGACCTTCGTCATCGTCGGCGCAGGCCCGACGGGCGTGGAAATGGCCGGAGCCATCTCAGAAATCGCCCGTGAGACGATGCTGCGCGACTTCAGGCACATCGACCCGCGTGAGGCGCAGGTCATTTTGCTGGATGCGGCGGACCGGGTGCTGCCGGTGTTCGACGCGGAGCTATCGCGCAAGGCGGAGGAGCAGCTCCAGCACCTGAAAGTGTCCGTGCGGCTTGGTGTGAGTGTGCAGGACATCAACGCGGAGGGTGTGAGCACCAACGACGGCTTCATCCATGCGCACACGGTGATCTGGGCGGCGGGCAATGCCGCGTCTCCGCTGGTGAAGGCGCTGCCGGGTACCTTTGATCGTGCGGGGCGCATCCAGATCAGCGAGGCGCTGCATCTGCCGGACGCGCCGCACATTTATGTCATCGGAGACACGGCGCACTGCCTTGGAAAAGACAAAAAGCCGCTGCCCGGCGTCTCGCCGGTGGCGATGCAGCAGGGGGCGCATGTGGCGCGGAACATCCTGGCGCAAGTCGAAGGCCATGCGGTGAGGCCCTTCGCCTACTGGGATCGCGGCAGCATGGCGACGATCGGCCGCCATCTCGCGGTGGCAGACCTGAAGTTCGCGAAGTTCAGCGGGGTGATCGCCTGGCTGGCCTGGGTGTTCATTCATCTCATCTTCCTCATGGATTTCCGCAACCGCCTCCTCGTTTTCCTGAGCTGGGTGTGGTCCTACTTCACGCGTGACCAGGGAGCACGGCTGATCACGGGGAAGAAATGACGAAACCAGAATGAGGAATGTCGAAGAAAGCCACAATGCATCAATCGGCATGGCGAATCATTCGGAGTTCGGAATTCTTCATTGATTCGTCATTCGCCATTCTGGTTTCGTCATTCATCTTCTCCGCCTTCCTTGACACACCTCAGTGAAACCAGACGCCAAACCACCCAAACGCCGCCGTTGGTGGCGCCGGCTGTTTTACCTCACGACCAGCGCCCTGGTGCTGACGGCCGTGCTCGGCTTCTGGGCCTGGCAGGAGCGCGTGATGCTCGTGAACGCGGCCCTGAAGCGGCTGGGCGGCGATGTGCAGGTGCAGATCACCGCGCTGGAGTGGGAAGACGGCGCTCTGCATGTGCGGGAGGTAAGCACGCTGCATGTCCCCCTGGCGCAGAGCGTCGGCGGCGTGGGTCATCTGGAATGGCGGCCGAGCTGGAACCAGTTGCGCACCGGCAATCTGGGAGGATTCAAGTTGGAGGGCGCCACCGTGGATGTGCCGCTCTCCTGGTTTGAGCCTTCAACCTCCCCACCAGACACAGTCGCTGCCACAGCAACAGCAGGCACGTCACGCCGCTGGCGGTTGGAGTTCGTGGACATGGCGCCGACCAAAGTGGTGGTGCGTGATGCGGCGTGGAAGCCGCTGTTCAGCGTGATCGTGACCCAGAAGGTCGAGGCGCTGGAAGTCGGCGGCCTGAACTCGCCTTCGTTTCAAACCATCGTCACGGACCTACAGCAGGCGGAATGGGGAGGCAAGCCGGTGTTCGACGACGCGCATCTCGAAATGGTGATGCGTGAGGACCACCTCGATCTCAACAAAGGTTCGTTGCGTGGCGGCCACCTGAATCTGGCCTGGCTGAAAGAAATCAGCCCCGCGCTGGCCGCGAAACTGCCGCCGCTCACAGGCGGCATGCAGTGGGAGTGGGAAGGCCGTGACCTGCGCCTTTCGAGCGCGGGATTGACCGCAGGCGGGACGCACGAGGTGCGCTTGAAAAACCTGCGCGTGCAACCGCAGGACGACGCGGGCGTGGTGAGGGCTGACGCGGTCGATTTGAAAGTGTCGCAGGACGCCGCCGGCCTGTGGCATGTTCAAAACAGCCTGCTGTTGAAGCCCGTGGTCAACTGGACGCCGAAACTCGAAGCCCTGCTGCTGCCGAAGGGAGAACCGACAGCCAAGGCGGCCTGGAAGGTGCTCGTGGACGCGCTGGAGGTGAGGGATGGGACAGTGAATGTGTCAGCGACGGAGCTGAGCCCGGTGGCGGGCGGTTTTCGCTGGATTGCACGGCTGGCGGCGCTGGAGATCACTCCAGACGGCGTGAAATCTGCGTCGAAGCAGCGGTTGGAGATCATGGATTTGTCACTGCGCTGGGGACGCAAGGAGGAGAGCCTCAAGCAGCCGCCTTTCTTCCAACTGAAGGCGCTCCAAGCCGAGGTGGTGCCCGACCAACTGCTCGACACCTGGCAGGTGGAGTCGCTGGTGATGACGAAGCCTCACCTTGAACTCACGCCCGAGAACGGGCCATGGTTTGACAAGATCGTGGCGGAGCCGGTGAAGCCGCCGCCGGGTCCGGCGGAAGCGCCCGTGTGGAAGCGGCTGCAGTTTGGTCATCTCAGCGTGCAGGACGGATCGCTTACCGTGGCCATGCAACTGGCGGAGCGCGTGGAAGCCTCGACACAGTTCGCGGTGCGCACGGAGCAAAACCGTCAGCACCTGACCATCGAGAACACACGGGTGCGCATCCCAAAGCGGGCGAACCTGCCGGTGCTGAGCCTGGAGAAGGTGGAGGCGTCGGCCGTGCTGCCGGAGATGTGGCGCACAAGACGTGTGGAGTCACTGAAACTGTCCGGGGGGCAGATCGAGGTCGGTGACGCTCTCATGACCTTGTTCACCGGCCAGTCGGCGGTGGTGGAGGAAAAACTCGAGGTCACAGCGAAGCGCTGGACGGCGAAAAAAATCGCTGTCGAAAAACTCGGGGTCACGCTCATGAGCATCGCCCCCGGCCTGCCGCCGGTGCGTTTTGACGTGACCTTCAGCGCGAGTGAGACGCCGCTCGATCTCGACGGCCTGGCGGAGAATGTGGAGCCACAGCGCATCGTGCTGACGCGGCTGCGCATTCCCTCACCGCATGAGCCGCTGCGCACCGTGGCGGAGATGGATGTGATCCAGGTGACCTACACCCTGGACGGCCTGCTGCACCGCCGCATCGACCGCGTGGAGATCGTCTCGCCTCTGCTCTATGTGGGCGAGGACTTGTTCTGGTATGTGGAGAGCTACCGCAAGTTCATGAAGGGCGAGCCGCCGAAGCCGGACGCGACCGTCGGCCCGCAGCCGCCACCGAAGCCTGCCGCGCCCGGCTGGCGCGTGGACACACTGGCGGTGACGGACGGCCGCCTGCTGCTGGCCCCGAAGGGCGTGCCGCTCAAAGGCTTCAGCAAGCCCTTCCCCTTCAGCTTCACCTCCAAGCTGGAAAGCGGCCAGCTCGACGCGGTGTTCGACATCCCGACGGATGACTACACCCTGGAGGAGTTGAAGATCCAGTTTCGCGGCATGAAGGGCCAGGTGCGTTTCAACCTGCCGTTGAAGGACCGGGACAACAACCTGACGGAAACCTTCACCGTGCGGCAACTGCGCTGGAAGGAGCTGCACCTCGAAAAAGCCCATCTCAGCGTCACCTACGACGTGAACGGCATCTACGGCGCGTTCGGCGGCGAGGCCTACGGCGGTTATGTGAACGGGGCCTTCAACATCTACCTCGACGAGGTTTTTACCTGGGACGGCTGGGTGGCGGGCGTGGATGTGAATTTCGGGCCGGTGACGAAGGTGCTGTTTCCCGCTTATTTTCTGCTCGATGGCGTGGTGGAGGGAAAAATCATCGCCACCGGGAACAAGACCGAACTGTACCAGGCGGACGCGGAGTTCAAAAACCGCTCGCCGGGGAAGTTTAACATCGCCGCGCTCAATGACATGATCGCGACCTTGCCGAAGGCGCTGACCGGCAGCCTGAGCGATCAAATAACCCGCATCGGCCTCGAAACGCTGCGTGACTTTGAGTATGACAGCGTCGATAGCAAGGCACGCTTCTACGGACGTGAGGGCCGCGGGCATCTGCGGTTCACCGGCCCTTACGGGGCGCGTAATTTCGACGTGAATGTCTATGACCACCGCTGGAAAGAGGAACCCCGCCAAACGGACACTGCCGATGCCGTGGAGTAAGTCCAACCTGCTGACGGCCCTGGCCGCCATCCTGTGCATGTCTTCATGCAAGACGCTGCCCGAGGTGCCTCTCACCACGCCGAAGCCGCTGGAGGTGAACCTGAACATGCGGCTCGACATTTATCAGTATCGTGGTGACGAGCCGCTCGACAAGGCGGCGACGAAAAACGCCAGTGAGGCCACGGAGCGCATGCGCAACCGCATGGCGGAGATCCAGGCTCTCAAAAATAACCAGCTCGTCGGCGAGGATCATCGCGGCCTGCTGCAAATCCGCGAGGTGCCCGCCGGCGACTGGGGGCCGCAGATGAAAAAGGCCGTGGCCGCTGAAAATGAGGACCGCATGCTGCTCATGCGTCAAAAGGCGAAGGAATCCAACCGCCCGCTGCACGAGATCGAGTCCGAGCAGTGGCGCCTGCGCGCGCAGCAGGCCAACACGGGTGAATGGATCGAGATTCCAGGCGCCTCACCAGGCTCGTTTCAGTGGAAACGTGCCGGGGCGGATGAAAAAACGGTTCCCCCTGTCAGTTCTTCTCCTGTCACAACTCCACCACCATGAGACTCATTCTTTTTCTCATCATCGCGCTGCTCGTTGTCCTCGCGTTCACCAATCCAACCGAGGCCGAGTTCCGCAGCCACATGCAGCAGAAATACGGCATCGCCGGCACGCTCAGCCTGAAGGTGGCCGCGATCTTCTCCGCCGGCACCAGCAGCGGCCTGCACCGCGAGAATTATTACCTCTTCAGCCGCTACTATGTCGGCGGGGACGGCATCCTGCCGCGCAGCGACATGGCCTGGGGCGTTGCGGGGAGGTTTTTTGACATTGAAGAAGCGGAGGAGGAGGAGAACAAATCCAGGTAACGCTTCGCAGACGGGCGGCTTATTCCTCCATGTCCGCCTTCGGCCCTGGTTCTTTCTCCGCAGGCATCTCCACAGTCACCTCCAGTTCCCACGCCCTATTTTTGACAACCCAGATCAGCATGGCCAGCCCCAAAACTCCCAGCAGCGCCAGGTGAACCATGCATCCGCCGGCGCAACCGGCCCCCGGCGCCCCTTCGAGATAGCTGCGAAAGCTTGTTTTCTCAGAATCACTCACAGTTGAAGGTTGCTCCATCTTGGATTGGACAGCCAGCGATTAACGCCGACTTTTTGGCCGCCTCCTCCACACCTTACCTTTAATCCCGATGCCTAGACGCGCCCAATCCGGAGTCCGCCCCGCCCACTGGCTGGGTTTGATCGCCATCCTCGCCGTCATTGGCGGGGGAGGTTTCGCCCTCATGAACCGCGCCACCGATCCCATGACCGGTGTCACCGATCTCGAGACCTCTGAGTTTTTGGAAAATGCCACCGCGCTTAGCGGCAACATCTACAAGGTCGAAGGCATCGTCGATGACCGGCTCGACAAGTGGCGCGGCACGGACGGCCGCCTCTTCAGCGTGCAGGTGAGCGACGGCTCCGGCAGCTCCTATGTGCCGGTGTGGGTTCCGCCAGACTACACCGGCGCGAACATCCAGCGCGGCCAGCGCTATGTTTTCAAGGTGCGCGTCCAGGAAAATGGCGTGCTTGAAGTGCTCGAACTCCTCAAAGTCTAACCGTCACTGCTTATGAAACGCGCGTCTTGCCTCGTCCTCCTCGCAGCGGCTTGTCCGCTGGCCTTCGTCCACGCCCAGGTGCTGCCCGGCGCCCCCGGTGGCGGCCAGCCCGCGACGACCACCTCGAACAACAACTACAACGTCGTCCCCGGCACCGCCTCCGACCGCCAGACCGACACCCAGACCGCGCTGGGCAACATGCCGATGGGCGATCCCGGCAGCGAGAACGTCGCCTTCAACGGCAAGCTCTGGAACGTGGCCAACAACCGCGTGATGCGCTCCCGTTTTGAGACCTATCTCACCACACCGGAGGCGAACGGCGCTGAAGACCAGGCCTACCGCGATCTCATCGCGCAGATGATGCAGTATCTCGCGCCCACCAACAAGCCCGGGCCGGAACCCATGAAGGCCTTCGCCCTGCTGCCGGAGGCCGGCACTTACAAGATCGACGGCGGCCTCTGCAACGCCATCGCCAACGCCATCTGGGATGTCTGGCTCGCCCAGAAAAAGCAGCAAAATCTTGGCCTCGCCAACAAGGCCATGCTCGACCGCCGCAAGACGCTCGAATGGAATGCCGATCTCGCCCTCAACAGCCAGCCGCTGGCCACGGCCCCGGCCGCCAAGGGCCAGAACCAGCAGCAGGCCAATCAGAACGCCCAGACCAACAGCGCCACCACCGGCCGCACCAGTGGTTACATCAAGGGCATCGCCGAGATCGAGGCCCGCATGAAGCTCAATGAAACCGCCGCCGGCCTCTCTGAGATCACCAGCAAGACCGCCTTCCAGGCCCTCATCATCCAGATGTTCCTCCAGCGCCGCTTTGAGCATGCCGTCATCGCCTGCCGCTTCTATCCGAACCTTTTCAAGGACGGCGAGAGCATCCTCCAGCTCGACAAGGACAGCGACGTGCAAAAAATGCTCGCCAGCAGCTTCGGCGTCCCGCCCACCATCAGCATGATCGACGGCCTGTCTCTTGAGGCCATCCGCAGCGTCGATGAGTCCCTCGTCTCTTTTGAAAACCTCGTCGCCCGGCGTGATGTGGACAGCGCCGGCAACCGCCTCCTCGAAGCCTTCGGCGTGGGCGAGTATCTGCCGCGCGTCCGCCGCCTGCCGATGAGCGAGAAGACCAAGGTGCTCGATTTCGTCCGCAAAAAGAACAAGCTCCTCTCCTTCATGGAAATGAAGGACTACGCCAGCGCCGAGCAGGTCGTCACCGACCTCCGCAGCCTCTCGGACGACTTTGAGTACGCCAAGCCCCTCGCCGCCATCCAGACCGCCCGCGCTGTCAGCTCCCTTCACATCAGCAAGGCCCGCATGGCCATGGCCAACAAGGACACCAAGACCCTGGAGGCCGAGATGAAGGCCGCCACCGAGATCTGGCCCACCAATCCCGACCTCGCCGGCTTCAGCGGGGATCTCGTCAAAGGCAGCGACATGCGCGCCCAGGCCCTCATGGAGTTCGACCGCCTCCTCAGCCAGCGCAACTACCGCCAGATCTTCGAAAACCAGGCCACCTTCATCGCCTCCGTGGCCGACGACCTCGCCCGCAAGGAGCAGCTCGAAAAAGTCCTCAAGGACATGGGTCGTCTTGAATTGATCATCGGCGGAGCCAAGGAACTCGCCTCCAGCAGCCCTCCCGCCGCCTGGGAAAAAGTCGAAAAAGAATCCAAAACATATCCCGACGACCCCGTGCTCAGCAAGCTTCGCGCCGATCTCGGCGTGAAGGCCAGCGAGTTCGTCACCGCCATCGAAAACGGCCGCCAGCACGAGGAGAAGCAGCAGATCGGCTCCGCCCTCGGCTGGTACTTGAAGGCCAAGCGCATGCATCCTCCCAGTGACTTCGCCCGCGACGGCGTCAAGCGCCTCGTTGATCAGATCCAGGCCGGTGATGCCCCGGCCGCCAGCGAGCCGTCTTCAGCCTTGGAAAACTGAAGACTCACACGCTTCAGCGCGCGGATCTTTTGAGATTATTTGAGGATCAACGACTGCGCCTCCGGGTGCTCGTTCAACCACGCCCGTGCAGCGAGGCCATCACGTTCCTTCCACGCGGTCCAGACGGTTTTCAGGGTCTCCTGAAGCATCTTGCGGTCTTGGATTTTTAATGCCGCGGTCATCGCCTGCATGGGAAAGGCAGGCTCCAGGGCGATCGCCAGCTTTTGCAGGCACACCGACCGCACAAGGCCCTGCTTCTGCGTGGACACCCACGCCGAAATCTGTGGCAGCGGGGTTTTCGAGGCGCCCAGCCAGGCCTCCATGGCGGGGACGGCGGCAGCGGCGCCTTCCTCGGGAGAGCTCAGGTTTTGCACCCACTCCATGGCCCTGAAGCCATCATCCATCGCCCAGGTGCCCAGGATCTCATCACGCAGCTCGGCGTACAAATCCCCCGCCACATTCGCCTTGCACCATTGCAGCGCCTCTTCCGGCGCGTCATCCGCCCAGGACAGCATGATCGGCGAGAGCGCCTGATCCTGACCGGACTGCATGACCCAGTTGGCCGCGTCTGCCGGGGCGTTGGATGCCCAGATGGCCGCCACCCTGGGCACCAGCCAGTCATTGTCCATGTGCTCGGTGAGCCAGGCAGCCGCCTGCTCCGGCTTGTCATCCGCCCAGCGAAACACAAACGCCGAAAGGGCCAGGTCACGAAAATCGCCCTCCGGCAGCTTCAGAGACCATTCGCCGGCTTTCTGAGGGTCTTGCACCGCCCAAGCTCGCATCACCTCCTCAATGACAATGGAAGGAGATCCAGGCTCCTGGGAGTTCTGCTCCACCGCCCACTCAGCGACCTTGAGTGGATCAGACTTCGCCCAGACCGCCGCACCACGCGCCACCGCCTCCCGGCGGTTGCTGCCGGCCAGCTTCTTGACCGCCCATTCCATGGCCGCCGCAGGATCGTTGGCCGCCCAGCCCTCAATCGCCGCCGCGCAGGCGCTGCGGCGCGCCAGACCAGCCGGCAGTTTCATCGCTGCGGCCAGAGCTTCCTGTGGCTGTTTTTTCCCCCACTCCCGCATCAAAGCCCCGCCAAAGATTCTCTTGTCAGTGATCGTGGGCAGTTGATCGACGATCTTCTTCCCCTCCAAGGGCTGTGTCCGGCCCATCTCAGCGGCCACTTCCTCCAGCAGGCTCCAGCGCTTCTTTTCCTCAGGCTCGGCCAGCGCGGCTTTGACGCGGCTCATCGGCGACGCGGTGGCTTCCGTGGGTGCATCCCCGCTTTTGCCGCTCTCAAGGGCTCCCGCGATCAGGCAGCACCACAAAAAAGTCATCAGGGTTAACCCACGACTCAACCGAATCACCGTCCGGCCCGGTTGCGACCGTCTAAGAATGGAACCTTGTTTCATGGCATTTGAAAGGTGGGCAGAAGGAGAGAAGGGGTAAAATTTAAATCTTAATTTACCCGCTTTGCTCAATCTCCGCTACTTCGAGCTTAACTTTGGCACAGTTAACGCCCGCTGAGGTACTTTTGTTCTGCGCTGAAGATTGACCACCTGCGCCTCTTTCTGCCATGCTGGCGTCACATGAAACGCCTCCTTCTTCTGCTCGCCTTCACCTCCGCGCAGGCCCAAACCTCATCGTTGCAGCTCGATCTCGGCGCGGGCGTGACGATGGACATGATCCTCGTCCAGCCCGGCAGCTTTGAGCAAGGCTCGCCCGTCAACGAAGCCGGACGCGAGGCTGATGAAGGCCCGCAGCGCCGCGTCACCATTTCGCGCCCGTTCTACATGGCAAAATTTCCCGTCACTCGCGGCCAGTTCGCGCGATTCGTCGAATCCACCCGCTTCCGCACCGAGGCGGAGATCGGCCAGTCCGGCGGCTTCGGCGTGGTGGATGGCAAACTGGTGCAGCAAAAGCCGTTCAACTGGCGAAATCCCGGCTTTGAGCAGACCGACGACCACCCCGTCGTCATCGTCTCCGCGCTCGATGCCGCCGCGTTCTGCAAGTGGCTCAGTGCCAAATCAGGACGGCTCTGCGAACTGCCCACCGAGGCGCAGTGGGAGTTTGCCTGCCGTGCCGGCACCACGCTCGCGCATTACTCCGCGCCGGTCGATGCCATCGCCTGGCATCGTGGCAACGGTTTGTCTCAAACGCATCCCGTCGGCGAGAAAAAAGCCAACGCCTGGGGCTTTCATGACTTCTACGGCCCCGTCTGGCAATGGTGCCGCGATTGGTATGCCCCCTACTCTGCCGGTGCCGCCACCGATCCGCTGCAAACGAACCAGAACCTCTCTGACAAGCCACGTCAGGTGCTGCGCGGCGGCTCCATCCTCAGCGACGTCTCGCACTCCCGCTCCGCCGAGCGCTATCGCAACGACGCCCGCAGCCGCAACGCCGACAACGGCTTCCGCATCATCTGCTCCATCACGCAACGTGCCGTCGCAGCCCCTCCAACACCGGTCCGGGAACCGCCGCCTTCATTTCCCAGCTCTCATGACGATTTCCCCTCTTCACAACCGCAAAGCGGCGGCAGTTGGTGGGGAGGCTTGTTCAGTCTGGCCATTCCGCTGTTCATTCTGTTCATCATCGTGCGCAAGGTGCTCTCCTTCTTCGGCGGCGCGGCGCGGCCCACCGCCATCTCGTCTGGAATGACCGGCCCCGAAGCCGCCGCGATGCTTTCCTCAAAGCCATCATTTCTCGGCCATCGCTTCGCCTTCAACCTCACCGACGACGGCTTCTACGTCACCGGTCCCGCCGAGGCCGTCGGCTCGCAGCTTCGTTACGAATGCGTCGTCGCCGGGCGCATGATTGCCGATGAGATCACCTTCACTCCCGGACCCGATGGCCAGTTCATCTTCACCGGCAAAAAACCTTCCAGCGTGCGCGTGCAGACCACCGGCGGAGCCGCTGGCACCGAAAGCACCGTGATCTCCCACGGATCGAGCTTCGGTGACGACCGCCATCGCAGCAGCTTCGGCTCGTCGAGCAGCTCCTCCCGTTATCCGTCCGCCTACTGAGCATGGATTGCCCGGTTTGGATCATCGCCAACGACAACCAGCCGCCCTGGCTGCTACGGCGCACGCAATGTGCGCGACAGCGTCTTGGAGTGCGCC
>DNXB01000446.1:0-386 GCA_003506995.1 Verrucomicrobiales bacterium | reverse complement strand
GAGGGCTGGAGCACTCCAGGACGCTCACGCGCTACAAGCAGGCTGGCATATCGCATCCGGCGCCTGGAAGCCGCGCGAAACCATCTTCCTCCCCGAAGTCGATGAACCGCTCGTTCTGATCGGTGCCACACTCCACGCGAATCGTCCCACGCCCGAGTGGAACGACGCCTTGAAAACCAACGGCGGCCTGTTTCGCCTCAGTGACCCATTACCGAAGATTCACAGCCTCTGGCTGAACGAATCCCCAGCGCACGAGCTTCATGGCACCTCATTGAATGAAATCGCCGAGGCCGCCTTGCAGCGCGGCTGGCGAGTGATTCGCCAGTCCAGCCTGGATGTCGGTTTTGATCCTCGTCCACGCCTGCTGCAAGTCATCACCAGCCTCC
>DNXB01000213.1 GCA_003506995.1 Verrucomicrobiales bacterium | reverse complement strand
TTCCAGTGGGGCTCCAAGCGCACCGGTCCTGATCTGGCCCGCGAAGGCGGCAAATACCCGCATAGCTGGCACTACGACCACATGATGGACCCGCGCGCGATCTCAGCCGGCTCGAACATGCCGCCCTATCCGCATCTCTTCACCGACAAGTTCGACCAGAAGACGCTGCGGAAGAAGATCATCGTCATGACCCAGCTCGGTGTGCCGTATCCCGCGATGACCGACACCGAGGTCAAGACCAAGGCCGTCGAGCAGGGCATCCAGATCGTCAAAGAACTCGAGACGCAGGGCCGCACGGGCGTGCTGCCAGACACGCAGATCGTCGCCCTCATCGCCTACCTGCAGAAGCTCGGGAAATTCGATGTGCCGGAGCTGGAAGGAAAACTCAAAGGCACTCCCGCAGGCATTCCGTTCCCGCTGAAGCCCAGCATCCCGGACGGCTTCCGCAGCTCCGCCGTCACGCAATAATCAAACCCGCCGCACACCATGTACAAACGCATCATCTACGACACCGCGCTCGACTGGGTGCCCTACGTCGCCTTCGGCGTCACGTTCGCCGTGTTCCTGATCTTCATCGTGGGTGCCATCTGCCTGCGCAAAGACAGCGCGGACAAGCTCTCCCGCCTGCCATTGGACGACTGAGACCGCCACCATCACTTCTTTCTCCCCCATGACACCTCCATCTCCCAACAACGGCCCTGTGCTTCGTGAGCACTCTTATGATGGCATTCAGGAGTACGATCAGAAACTGCCGAACTGGTGGCTCTTCACCTGGTACATCACCATCGTCTGGTTTGTGATCGCCTGGGTCGCCTACTACCAGCTCAACCTCGGCGAATCCGGTGAGGAGCAGGTGGACAAGCAACTCGCCAGCATCAAGGCCATCCAGCTCAAAGAACTCGAAAAGCTCACCGATGACAAGCTTTGGGCCATGTCCCAGGACGAAAAAATCGTGGGCGCGGGCGCGGCCACCTTTGCCACCACCTGCGTGGCCTGCCATGCGCCGGATCTCTCCGCGCACATCAATGGCGTCAAGCTTCCTGGCCAGCCGCTCAACGACACCGAATGGAAACACGGCGGCAATCCACTCCAGCTTCTCAGCATCGTCCGCAAAGGCGCGCCTGATCTCACCAAGGGCATGCCGCCCTGGGAGCCGCAGCTCGGCCTCACCCGTGTGGTCGAAGTCGTCGCCTTCATTCTCAGCAAGCACAAGCAGGGCGAGCCCATCACGCTCTCCGCAGATTCACCTTTGAAGCAATAATTCGGACAGCATCCGCCTGACGCGCCAGGCACGGAAATGAAACCCAGCACACCCACACTCGACTCGCTCTCCACCATCCACCCCGACGGTTCGCGTCAATTCGTTCACCCGTCCGATGTGCATGGTCCCTTCACTCTCTGGAGGCGTGTCGCCGCGCTGGCGCTGCTGGTCATTTACATCGCGCTGCCGTGGATTCCGGTGAACGGCTTTCCCGCCGTCTTTCTCGACGTGCAGGAGCGCCGTTTCCATTTCTTTGGCCTCACGCTCGCCACCCAGGATCTTTGGATCGGCTTCTTCCTCGTCACCGGCCTCGCTTTCTCGCTGTTTTTCGTCACCTCGCTGTTCGGGCGGGTCTGGTGTGGCTGGACCTGCCCCTACACGGTTTTCATGGAGCAGATCTACCGCCGCGTGGAGCGCTGGATCGATGGCGACGGCCCTGCGCGCCGCCAGCTTGAAGACGCGCCGTGGACGGCGTCGAAAATCGCGCGCCGTGTCTTTAAGCACGGTGTTTTCATCCTCATTTCCGCCGTCATTGCCCACATCTTCCTCAGCTACTTTGTCTCGATCAAGGCGCTGTATGAGATGATGCAGCACTCGCCAGCGCATCATGCCAAGGCCTTCGGTGTCGTGCTGTTCCTCACCGGGGCGCTGTATTTTTCCTTCAGTTGGTTCCGCGAGCAGTTCTGCATCATCCTTTGCCCCTACGGTCGCCTGCAATCCGCGCTCACGGATGACAACTCCGTCGTCATCGGTTACGACAAAAAACGTGGCGAGCCGCGTGGCAAGGCCACGGTCGAAAAGCCTGCGGGCGACTGCATCGACTGCCGCCGCTGCGTGCAGGTCTGCCCCACCGGCATCGACATTCGTCAGGGCCTTCAGTTGGAATGCATCGGCTGCGCCGCCTGCGTCGATGCCTGTGACGACATCATGGTCAAGCTGAAGCGTCCGAAGGGTCTCGTGCGCTACGATTCTTATGTCGGCCTCCAGGGGGGTAAAACGCGGCTCATTCGCCCGCGCACCATCTTGTACACCGTCATGCTGGTCGTTGGCGCCATCGCCTTCGCTTTTGCCGCCACCCGCATCTCGCCGCTGCGTGCCAGTGTCGTGCGCATGGGCGGGGCTTCGTTCTATGTGGATGCAGGCGTCATTCGGAACCAGTTCCAGCTCCGCATCATCAACAAGCGCAACGCCGAATCCACCTACAAGGTCGAGCTCGTCGGCAATGTGCCGCCCGCGATGAAAATCATCGGTGTCGATCAAACCATCACGCTGCCGCCCATGGGCGAGGATTTGAAAACCCTTGTTCTCACCATGCCCCAGGCCGACTTCAAAGAGCATTTCAAATTCCTCATCAAGGTCACTGACACCGCCCGTGGTGACAGCAGTGAAACCCGCGTGGTGGAATACCTCGGCCCGGACCCCGGCCTCGCTCCGGCGGCCTCCCTCAACGCCAAGGATTTCATCCGCTGACCTTTCGCATCCAAACCGCCATGATCCCCCAGTTCCTCTCCAGCCGCCCCTGGCTTTTTGTGGCCGTCGCCTTCATCGGCTTCGTCGCCTGGTGGGTCTTTTTCATCACGCTGGCGATCAAAAACGCGCCGCCGGAGATTCCGCTGACCACTCGCAAAGTCCATGCAGTCCATTGACACCAGCGCCGCCGCCTTTCTGGCCGGACTCGTCACCAGCGTCCACTGCGTGGGCATGTGTGGCCCGCTGTCGTGCTCCTGGGCGGTGTCGTCCAAGCCCGGCGCGGCCAGCTTCATGCGCGACACCGGCCTGTATCACGCCGGCAGGCTCGTTTCGTATGCCGTTGTCGGTTCCATCGCCGGAATGATCGGCGTCATGCCGCTGAAGTTCTTCCAGCATGGCGCGGGCATCGTGCTGCCCTGGCTGCTTGTCATCGCCTTTGCCATCGTTGGCATGGGCTTGGAAACGTACCTGCCGAAGCCGCAGTTCCTTCGCTCTGGCGTGCGTCGCATCCAGACCTTCGCCTTCCGCATGCACAGCGCCACGCGGGCTGGATTGCTCGGCTTCGCCACGCCGCTGCTGCCCTGCGGCCCGCTTTATTTGATGTTCGCCCTCGCCATGGCCAACGGCTCCGCCCTCAAAGGCGCTGAATTCGCCTTCGCCTTCGGTTTGGGCACGCTTCCGCTGCTCTGGCTCGCCCAAACCCAGCTCCATCTCATCAGCGGCAAAGTGCAGCCGCAAACCTTGCGCAAAATCCAGCGCACCCTCGCTTTCACCGCCGCCCTCATCATGGCCTGGCGCCTCCGCGGCACCCTCGATTTTGGCAGCGAAGAGATTCCAAGCTGCTGCCACGCGGCGCTTTGAGTTCATCGGACGTTCCAGCACTCCCCGGTTGCAGCCGTCGCTCGTCTCGCTGAAATGGCGGGAACATGTTTCCCAACCGAATGACTTTCCCCCTCCTGGGCGTTTTGGCGCTGCTGGCCGTGGATGGTCTCCAGGCGCAGACGCCGGAGCCGCCGCCCGCAGCCGCGCCGGCCCCTGCTGCTCCTGCCGAGGCAAAGCCCGACCTGCCGACGCTCCAGGCCGCCGCCCGTGACGCGGAGGAGAAAATGCCGGCGCCTGAGCTGAAACCGCAGACCTATTTTGATCTTTCTCCCGTTCAGCGTGAGCGCTGGCAGCAGTTTCTGCCGCAGACGCTGCTGAAACTCACCCGCCGGGAACGTGTGCAGATCGTTGTGCTCGGGGATGCGATCCTCGACGGGGCGAAGGCCGACGGCGGTGCCGATCCGCTGCTGCGGAGCTTTGCCGGTGTGTTTGCGAAAGCGCTGGCGAGCCAGTTTTACTACACCGGTGGCGTGCGCGTGCTGCGGCCCGGGTCGAAGCTTCGCAGCAAGGAGTCCATGGTGATGGGGCCGGAAATCCTGATTCAGCCGCTGCGCACGCCCAGCATTGTCTCCGCCGCCTCGGCGCTGGCCACCGTGGGTTTTCAGGGCAAGCCCGATCTCGTGATCGTGGCGCACGGCCTGGAAGATGGCATGGCCGGCACCACGATGGAGGACATCATGGCCGCCTTGAGCAGCCTGCGCGACACGGCACGCGGCAATCGTCTCGAAATGATCGTCGCCGGACCGCCGCCCCAGGCGGCAGCCCCGGAGGAGACGAGTCTGGCGCTCACGCGTGGCGCCACCAGCGTGATGCGGGAGTTTTGCGCGGCGGAGAAGCTGCTTTTTTCAGACCTGGGTGATTTTTCGCGGTTGATCGTGCCGCCGGCGGCCGCCAGGGAGGCGCATCTGATCTTCCCTGCGGTGATGCAGCAGTATCAGAGCCGGCTGAACATCGTGCCCGCTGGCCAGATCGCGACGCCGACGACGGAAACACACGAGTCCATGGGCCGCATCTTGTTTCAGGATGTGATGACCGGCGCCCCCGGCGTGGCCTGGCGCGTGAGCGATGCCAGGGTCGTTCTGGCAGGCCAGGGCGGCCTCAAATTGGAGTTCCAGATCGCCAACACCCGGCGTGAGGCGCTTTCACTGACCGTGCTGCCGCTCGTGCCGGCCGGATTCCGTCTCAAGGACGCCAAGCCTGAGATCAAGCTCGCCGCAGGCGCGAAGGAAACCGTGCAGGTGGACTACACGATCATCAACACACGCTATCTCCCGCTCAGCGATGGCAGGCTTCGGCTGCCGGTGCTCGTGATCGCAGGCAAGGAATCGCGCATTCATGATCTCGTCGCGACCTTGCAGCCCTTTGGCGTCGCCTGGGGCGCGCGTGCCGCGTTCAATGTGGAAAAGGACTTCGCACCCTCCATCGAGATTGAAAACACCTCGGGCAAGAGCCTGTCCGCCGCGTGGGAAGTCGTCTGGGGCGGGCGCAAGCAGGAAGGCAAGGTCGCACTGGACACGAATGGTGCGGAGACGCTCCAACTGGCGCTGCCGTTGCCTGCGGAAGAAAAAGCGCCGTTTAGGCAGCGGCTCCCGCTGAACCTGGCCGTCCAGGCCAGCGGCGTGCGGCAGATTTTTGACCGCCACATCGAGGTCGTTCGCAATTTCGGCCTCAAGGAGTATGTGCCCCTCGGCGCGGTGGACGGCCAGGCCAGCGCCGTCACGCTGCGGGCGGATGCCGACAGCATGAAGCTGTTTCTCACCTTCGATCTGACCGGCGTGGACCTCATGGATGACGAAGCGGGAAAAGGCTTTGAACTGCTGCTGAATCTCGACGCCCGTAGCTACGGCCAGCGCCTCGCTCCTGGCGCGACGGCGGCCCTGCGCATCACCGGCAAGGCGGCCGACGGCGAGGCGCAGGTTGATGAAATCGCACCCTGGGCCTTCGGCAGCGGCTACGCGGCGGTGTTTGATGTGAAGGAGATCACCGCGAAGCTCAGCAGTTCCGCCGCTGGAGCACGACGGCTCACGATCACGCTTCCCAAGACTTACTTGTACCTGCACGAGTGGGCGCTGGCGAACGGAAACAGCCAGATCGGCATCAACGCGCGCCTCAACGGCGGCGGCCGCTCTTATTTTCTGACGCGCGGCACCCGCCGTGGCGACGATGCCGAGAGTCTGGGCGTATTGGAACTCACTGACAAACCAACCCGCCGCTGGACTGTGCGCGTGGAGTAAAAGAAACCGAGAATGGCTGAAGAACGAGCGAGCAAAAAACTGTGGGACCGCGCGGCGTGGAAAGACGCCGGCTTCTTCCTGACCTACCTGCGTCCGCACGCCAA
>DNXB01000513.1 GCA_003506995.1 Verrucomicrobiales bacterium | reverse complement strand
GATGAAATTGGCGACATGCCGCTCGCCGTGCAGAGCAAGCTTTTGCGCGTGCTCCAAGAGGGCCAGTATTCCCGCGTCGGCAGCAATCAAACGCTGAAAACCGACGTGCGCGTCCTCGCCGCCACCAACAAAAATCTCGAGGAGGAGGTCGCGAAAGGCAGTTTCCGCGAGGACTTGTTCTACCGCCTGAACGTCGTCCGCATCCACATTCCGCCGCTGCGTGAGCGCCGCGAGGACGTGCGCCTGCTCGCCGAATTCTTCCTGCACCGCCTCTCCACCCGCCGTCGCGGTCCGCAGATGCGTTTCACCGATGATGCGCTCGACATGCTCGACGCCTACGACTGGCCCGGCAACGTGCGTGAGCTGGAAAACACCATCCAGCGCGCCTGCGCGCTCTGTAATTCCGACGTTCTGCTCCCCTCCGATATCCCTCTGGGCAGCAAAGGCGCCCGTCACATGGACCCCTCCAACACCGTGACGCGCATGCGTGACGCGCTCTCCATGCTGGTGAATGTGGCCGAAAAAACACCCGACATCGAACTGCTCCCATGGGTTGAGCGCGAGCTCTCCCGCCTTGCCTACCGGCATTTTGAAGAAGATGCGGACCGCACCGCCAAGTTCCTTGGCCTGAACAACACCATCCTGCAGGGCCACCTCGGAGCCCCTGCGGTGAAAAAAGTGAAAAAGGCCAGTTGAGGCCGCACAACCAGCATGGGGCGACAACTTCATCGAAGCATGCCCCCCCATTTCCGTTTTCTGCTCCCAAGCACCCGTTAGACAACTCTCTTCCACCACGTTAAAACGCTCCTCTATGATCAAACACCTCTCACTCACCGCCCTTGCGGCGTTCGCACTTGCCTCGGCCTTCGCCGCAGAGAATGACGGCTGGACCTCCATGTTTAACGGCAAGGATCTCTCCGGCTGGAAATCCAACGAGGAAACTCCCGGCAGCTATTCCGTCGAAGAGGGAGCCATCAAGGTCAGCAACGGTCGTGCCCACCTCTTTTACACCGGCCCGAATGGCGACGCGAAGTTTCAGAGCTTCGAGTTCAAGGCCAAGGTCAAGCACATGGAAGGCTCCAACTCTGGCATCTACATCCACACCGCCTGGCAGGACACCGGCTGGCCTGAAAAAGGCTACGAGTGCCAGGTGAACAGCACCGCGCACAAAGACCCAAAGAAGACCGGCGGCCTCTATGCGGTGAAAGACGTGCTCGACAAAGCATCCGTGGCCGATGGCGAATGGTTCGACTATCACATCAAGGTCGAAGGCAAGCACATCACCATCTCCATCAACGGCCAGGTCACCACCGACTGGACCGAACCCGAGGGCTGGGATCCCGCCACCGCCCTGAAAAACATGCCGGGTCGCAAGCTCAGTGAAGGCACGATCGCCATCCAGGCCCATGACCCCAAGAGCGTCGTTTACTACAAAGACCTTTTCATCAAGGCGATTCCATAACGCCACGCATCAGCAGCATTTCAAATGAAGCGGACACCCTTGCCGGGTGTCCGCTTTTTTGCCTCAAGCTTTGCCGCCTCTTTTTCCAGAGATCGGTCTGCCATGCATCGCCTCACACGATCTCCGGCACGACATAGGGCTCGCGATACTTGTTCTTGAGCATGTTATTTGCAGCGTCGTGGTCGATGAAGCGCTCGGTCTTGCCGTCCATCTTGAGCACGGGACCGAGGGTGAGCATTTCTTTGCTGAGATCGATCTCGTTCTTCGCCAGATGCTCCTTCATGCGCTCGAAGGACTCGGTGCCGAGCTTGTCGCCCTTGATCTTCTCAAGGATCGCGTCTGGGGCTTCCTTCGTGCCAAGACGATGGCTGATGTTGCCGGTGTGGCAGAGGGCGCTGGAGAGATGGCCTTCGAGGATGTCGGCGTGCAGATCGTCCACACGGCGGCTGCGGCATGCGTTGATGAAGTTTTTGAAGTGGTCCTCGGCCCCTTCGAACTTCTTCACCTCCTTGCCGTCCTTGTCGAACACGATGGCCCCGGAGTAGTTCGGCACGACGACGGTGCCGCCCTCGCACTCGACGATCACGCCCACGCCCGCGCCAGTCACGCCTTCCTTCCCGTCCTTGCCCGGATTCGGCTGGAACTTCACGCCCTGGCTCGTCTGCATGAGCTTGTCCATGTTCTTGCCTAACTTCGACTCCGCCAGGCCGCGCACTTCAAAGATCAGCGGCGCCTTCTCGTAGCCGTGGTAAATGATCTGCGTGTTCGCGGTTTCGCCATCGTCTTCGTAACCGAGGCGTCCGCCGACGCTCCACACGCTGGGGGAGAGCTCCATCTCGCCGAGGAACCAGCGGGCGATGTCCATCTGGTGGATGCCCTGGTTGCCGAGGTCGCCGTTGCCGTAATCCCAGGTCCAGTGCCAGTCATACTTCAGCTTCGCGCGCGTCAGCGGCTTTTTCGGGCCGGGGCCGCACCAGAGATCGTATTCGACCGATTCAGGGATGGGCTGCTCGCCCTCGGTCTTGCCGATGCTGGCACGGCGCTTGTAGCACAGGCCGCGTGAGAGGAGGATTTTCCCGAGATTGCCTTCCTGCACATACTTCACCGCCTCGGCGATGCCTTTGCGGCTGGAGCGCGACTGCGTGCCGGTTTGCACGATCTTCGAGTACTTCCGTGCCGCGTTCACGATCTGACGCCCTTCCCACACGCAATGGGACACCGGCTTCTCGACATACACGTCCTTGCCGGCCTGAATCGCCCAGATGGAAGCCAGCGCATGCCAGTGGTTTGGCGTGGCGATGCTCACGGCGTCGATGTCCTTGTTCTCCAACAGCTTCCGCAGGTCGGTGTAGCCGGTGACTTTTTGCTTCTCCTTGTCGAAGGCGTCCACCTCCTTGCCCAGCACGTTGCTATCGACATCGCACAAGGCCGCGACACGCACGCCTTCGCTTTTCAGGCCTTTGTAGCCGCTGATATGCGACTTGCCACGACCACCGAAGCCAATGACGCCGATGTTCATCGTATCCCCCGGACTTTTCTGCGCCCAGGAGGTTTTGGCGATGTAAAAAACGCCGGTGGAAGCGGCGGCGGACTGTTTGAGGAAGGAGCGGCGGTTGGTCATGACGCGTAACAAACGACTGCGGCACGCAGGACTTTCCTTTTTGACAAAGCGAACGCAGTTTCTTCGTTAGCATCCGTCATGACTCGCCTCCTCGCACTCTTGCTTTCGTCATTCGTCCTTCTGCATTCGTCATTGTCGGCAAAGCCGAATGTTCTCTTCATCCTCTGTGACGATCTCCGCCCCGACGCGCTCGGCTGCTACGGCTCGAAGCACGTCAAAACGCCGAACATCGACCGCCTCGCCAGCGAAGGCGTGCGTTTTGCCAACACCTTCTGCACCACCTCGCTCTGCTCACCGAGTCGTGCCTCTATCCTCAGCGGTCTCTACGCGCACGCGCACGGCGTCACCAATAACTTCACCGAGTATCCGGCCAGCATGCCCAGCTTCCCCGGCCTGCTGCACGACGCCGGCTACGCCACCGCCTACTTCGGCAAATATCACATGGGCGAGGACAACGACGAGCCGCGCCCCGGTTTCGACAGGTTCGTGACTCACAAGGGCCAGGGCAAATACTTCGACACCGAGTGGAGTCTCCACGGCAAGGAACGCAAGGTCATCAAAGGCTACTACACCACCGTCGTCACTGATCTCGCGATGGACTGGCTCAAGCAGCAGAGCAGCGACAAGCCGTGGTGCGCTTTCATCGGCCACAAAGCCCCGCACAGCTTCTACACGCCCGAGCCGAAGTATGAGCACGTCTTCGACGACGTGCGCGTCCCCTACCCCGCCACCGCGTTTCAGCTCGATGACAAACCCGCATGGATGAAGCAGCGCCTGCACACCTGGCACGGTATCTACGGCCCGCTGTTTGAGTGGCGGAAAAAGTTCCCCGATGACCGCCCCGAAGCCGTGAAGGATTTTGAAAACATGGTCCACGGCTATTGGGGCACGGTCTTGAGCGTCGATGACAGCGTCGGGCGCATCCGCCAGTGGCTTGAGGAGACGAAGCAGCTCGACAACACCATCATCGTGTTCATGGGCGACAACGGCCTGCTCGAAGGCGAGCACGGCATGGTCGATAAACGCACCGCGCATGAGGCCAGCCTGCGCATCCCGCTCGTTGTGCGCGCTCCGCAGCTCACCAAGGAAGCAAAGACCATCGAGCAGCAGGTGCTCACCGTCGATATGGCCCCCAGCCTGCTCGAACTCTGCGGTGCGCCCGCCTTGGAAAAAATCCACGGCCAGTCCTGGGTCAAGCTCGTGCAAGGCGGCGACGCCAACTGGCGCACGAGCTGGTTCTACCACTACAACTACGAAAAGCAGTTCCCCTACACTCCGAACGTCCGCGCAGTGCGCACCGACCGCTGGAAATACATCCATTACCCGCATGGCGACGGCTCCCCCGACAAGCACATGGCTGAGTTTTATGATCTCAAGAACGACCCCGGTGAAACCAAAAATCTGATCCATGATCCGAAGCTGTCTGGCACCATCACCGAATTGAAGGCCGAACTCGCCAAACTCATGCTCGCCACAGGCTTGAACGCCGACACTGACAAGATGCCGATGGACGAAGGCGTGAAGAGCGAGCTGCCGGACGCGAAGATTCGGTAAACCTCCGATTGCACCATTGAAAAACTCAGTCGCTCGGTTTAAATGCCTCATGTCACTCGCCCAATTGCTCCCCAGCGCACGTCTGCTGAATGCCGCCGACAAACTGCATCTCATCCGTGTTCTCGCCATGGACATTGATGATGCAGACGCCGTCCAGCCGCTGGAACACGCCCGCACCTACCGGTTGCAGTCGCCGCAGTTTGAAGCAGGCGCGGCGGAAGCTTTGATGCAGGAACTGAACTCGGTCGTAGCGCATTGATCCCATGATCTTTCGCTACGACGCGAAACAGCGCCCCATGCTGCCTGTCAGCCTGTGCAAACAGGAATCGAGCGTGAATGTGGAGGCGTTGGTGGACAGCGGTGCCGACGTGAACGTGCTGCCGTGGAGCATCGGCATTGAACTGGGGCTGGTTTGGAATCCCAACAAGGCCACCCTGCGACTGGCAGGTGTCAGCGCAGGCGCAGCGGCCATGCCCGTGCTGGTTGAAGCGACCATTGGTTCTCTCCGGCCTGTCACACTCGCCTTTGCATGGTGCGAAAGCGATGCCGTGCCGCTCGTGCTCGGCCAGACCAATTTCTTCATGGAGTTCGACATCTGCTTCTTCAGATCACGGCTCGAACTGTCGGTGGTTCCCAAGGCAGGCCGGACATAGCAGGCATGGAAGCAAACCACCACTGCTGCGTGGCATGTTCCTTCACATACAAAGCCCCGGCTTCCCGGCACGCCTCGTGCTGGTAGAAAAGTTTGTTTTGACATTCCCTCGTCAATTTCCCAAAATCCCGCCGTTCCTTCACCTCAGCCGCAGACGCCCATGAAATTCCTGTCCTGTCCTGTCCTGTCCTGTCCTGTCCTGTCGTGGCTTTAGTCTGATTCTCCTGGCCTCGCAGGCACATGCCTCAGTGGTGCTGTCCAACATGGGGGAAACCAATCTTGGCCCTGGTAACGGGCAGGGTGTTGCTCTAACGGACGTGGGCTACGAAAACAGCATGTATGTTGGCTCCTCGTTTGTGGTCGGGCCTGTCTCCGGGAACACATGGAACCTTGATTCGGCTACTCTCAGCATGGATGACGCGAATCCTGGAACCACCGGAAATTTTGTGGTGGGCATTTACGCCAACAACACGAGCGGTGTGCCGGATCCCCGGCCTGGAGCCCTGATTGGCACCTTGAGTGGCAGCTTGGCCCCCACAACAGCGGGAGATTATACTTATACAGCCACTCCTGGTAGCATCCAGCTAACCTCGGGTCAAACCTACTGGCTGGTGGCAGGAGCTCCCAATACCACGGGATCGGGGGAGTCTTACCGTTGGAATGTTTCCAGCACCACCAACTACACCACCCAGACCAGTGGTTGGAGTGTGAATCCCGCGCTTGCGGTGGCATTGTTTGACAACAATTACCAAACCGACACTGGAAGCTGGACCGACAACCCGGTTCCCACCAATGACAACATCGTTTTCCGCACCACTTCGACTCCAGGTCCAGCCACCAATGACTATGGAGGAGACTTTCTCCTCCAGTTCTCCCTCTCCGCCAGCGCCGCCGCCGTTCCCGAGCCGTCCAAGGCTGCTTTTGTGATGCTCGGCCTGTTCGGACTCTGGCTGCCGAGAAAACGCGTGAATGGTCGCTGAGGCTGCTTGCCGGGCGTGTCGCGGTTGATTGATCCAGACTGACGGTGACTGCCTGCTGTGAAAACCAAACGCCACCGCCCTCTGTCCGCCTTTGGCAGGCTGGCGTGGCTGCTGCTGGGATTGATCCTACTGAGCGTGGCGCTGCTGCGGTTTGGCGGCTTCGATCTCAGCCGGCTGACGGGTGCTGAGCACTGGATTCATCAGGCGCAATCGGCTGTGCAAGCCAAGGACTGGTCTGCCGCTGCCATCGCGCTGTCCAAAGTGCCGGACTACCGTCGGCATGACGCGCCCTTTCTGCGCGTGCTGGCGGATTACCTCATCGCCACCCACACGCAGCCGCAGATGCTGGCGGAGGCGCTGGAACTGTTGAAGCCCGGCCCGCTGATGCGGCCGGAGGATCATCTCTGGCTGACCCGCGCCTGGCTGGGAGCAGGCAGTGTGACGAAGGCACGCGCTGCGTGGAACGACATCCCTGTCCCGCTGTCCCAAGGACTGGAAGCCGCCCGGCTCAACATCGACCTCCTGCGCCAGGAGGGCCTGCTGCGTGAAGCGGACCAGGCGGAGCACGCGCTGGCAGATTTTTTTGCCGAGGTGCCGACGCTGGCCGTGCGGCAGGCGGTGATGGACATCAACCAAGGTGCCTTCCCTGAAAAACGGCATCAAGCCGAGACGAAGCTGTGGAAACTCGCGCAGCGCGATGATGCCGCCGGTTTGGACGCGCTGCGCATGCTCAGCCGCCAGTCCGGCCGCACGGCACCGGAGGCCGCGCAACTGCTGCTGCGGGTGAGCCAGCATCCCCAGGCCCGCACCTCCGACCGGCTGGACATCGTCTCCCTGCTGTTTNNCCAGGTGGAGGTGGCCCGCTGCTCCCAAGGCAGGCCGGAGAAGCTGCAGGCGCTGACGGACTGGCTGGCGCGGGAAGGCGAGATCGAGTGGCTGCAAAACCTGCACACCCACGTCAAGCTCCCGCCGCAGGAGTGGTTTACGCTCGAAGCCCGGGCGCTGGCGACGGCGCGACGCTGGCAGTCGCTGCTCGATCTCATCCAGAAGCAGCAGCACGAGCCCGTCTCCCGCGCCGACCTGGCCCACTGGCATGCCGTGGCGCTGATGCAATTGCAGCCGCAGGAAACCACCGCGCCGCATGCGCAGCTCCAGCAGGCTGTCCGCCTCGGTGCGGTCGAGAAAAACTTCGCCGTAGTAGCCACGGCGGCGCGGATTGCCGAGGACTGGCAGATGCCCGATCTGGCGCTCGAAGCGTTTCAAGTCCTCGCGCAGCCGAACAGCCCGCAGGAGGCGGCGATGTTGGAAAATTCCATGCGCATTGCCACCTCTCTCAAGGACACTGCCACGCTGGCTTCTCTCGCCGCACGGCTCGCGCGCTTGCAGCCGGAAAATGTGAGATCCACCCTTCGCGCCGCCTATCTCAATCTGCTGCGTGGCGAGAATCTGGAATTGGCCGCAGGCAAAACCGCCGCCATCGCCGAAGAAGACACCACCGGCTGGTTGCTGGCCGCTTTCAAAGCCTGGCGGCTCGGCGATCACCCCTCCACTCGCGACAGCATGCGCCACATTCAAGACACCACCGGTTTGAATCCCGGTGAGCGCGCCGTCTTCGCCGGACTGCTCGCGAAAACCGGCGCAACCGCACGCGCCTACCAGATCGCCGAGAAAATCCGTCC
>DNXB01000302.1 GCA_003506995.1 Verrucomicrobiales bacterium | reverse complement strand
CTGGATGGTGACATCATCCGGGATGCGTTTTTCCTCAATGAGACGGCGGTTGAAGGCGAACTCGGTGTTCGAGGCGGAGGGAAAACCGACCTCGACCTCCTTGAAGCCGCATTTCACCAGCGCGTCGAACATGTCGAGCTTCTGGCTGACATTCATCGGCACGGCGAGGGCCTGGTTTCCATCGCGCAGATCGACGCTGCACCAGATGGGGGCCTTGGAGAGGGTTTGGGAGGGCCAGCGGCGGTTCGGCAACGAGACGGGGTCGAAGCGCTGGTATTTGGCGGACGGATTTTTGAACATGAGAAAACGAAGGTGACGAAGATGAGAAGGACCGGAAGGGTGCCTGGATAAAAAGCTGCCGTGACGTGACGGCAAGGATGGCATGACGAGGAAACGCGGGCCGCCTACCCTTGCGTAAGTCGCAGGGAGAGGAGAAGCAGAGCCGGGGCGGAGAAGGTCATGGACGGACGGAAGAAAGCAGAGAAGGACAAGAGGTCAAGGCTGCGCCGTCAAGAGGTCAAGACGGGGTGAGGATCACCTCTTGACCATTCCTTGACCTTTGACCACTCCTTGACCACTTGCTCCATGACCCGATTCCGCCCCTGCATTGACCTCCACGACGGCCGCGTGAAGCAAATCGTGGGCTCGTCGTTGCGGGACGATGGGGCGGGCTTGAAGACAAATTTTGTGAGTGATCGTGACGCGGCTTGGTATGCGGAGCTGTACAAGCGTGATGGATTGACCGGCGGGCACGTCATCCTGCTCGGCAAAGGCAACGAGGAGGCCGCGAAGTCGGCTGCGGCGGCTTTTCCGGGCGGTTTGCAGATCGGTGGGGGCATCCGGCCATGCAACGCAGCGGAGTATCTCGATGCCGGGGCCAGTCATGTGATCGTGACGAGCTATCTCTTTGAAACCGACGGCACCTTCAGCGAAACGAGGCTCGCAAAGATGGTCGCGGCTGCTGGACGCGAAAAACTCGTGATCGACCTGAGCTGCAAAGCCACGGCGAACGGCTGGAAGGTGGCGATGAACCGCTGGCAGACGCTGACGACGCTGGATGTCACACCAGAATCGCTGAAATGGCTGGCCGGACACTGCGCGGAGTTTTTGATCCATGCGGTGGATGTCGAGGGCAAGTGCGAGGGCATCGACGAGGCGCTTGTGTGCTTCCTCGGCGAGCATTCGCCTATCCCGATGACGTATGCGGGCGGGATTCGCCACCTTGATGATTTGAAACGCATCGACGAGCTGAGCCACGGCCGCGTGGACGGCACGGTGGGCAGCGCGCTGGACCTGTTTGGCGGCACCGGAGCCAAATACGACGAATTGGTGGCCTGGAACCGACGGTGAAGCCTTTCTTGCGAGGGAACGCGACGCGGTCTAGTCTTCCAGCATGTCCACCGCGATCTACTCCATCCTGGAAGACCTGCGACATCTGCCGAGCGCGGATGTCTCTGCAGCCGCTGAATACGTCCACCAACTGCGGGAGAATCGACGTGCGCGTCGAAGCCGCATGATCGAGAAAACCTCCGGCAGCCTCAGCGGGCCGGAGGGAAACTCCTTTGAGGCAGCGATCCAGGAGTGCGAGCACCTCGAGCCAAGCCATGAATCCTGGTAGTCTGGCGCTCGACACCACGGCGGTGGTGCTGCACCTGCGCCAGCGCTCGGTGGTCGTGAGCCAAAAACTCGGCGCTGCGCATGAGTTATACCTGCCGGTCACTGCCTTGGGGGAGCTTTGGTATGGCGTCGAACACTCTGACAACCCGGCGCGGTCAAGGGAGCCGCTCGAAGAGTTTCTCCAAGAGGCCATCATCATCTATCCTGACGATGAAACCGCCAAAACCTACGCACGGCTCAAAGAGCACCTCTCCAAGGCTGGAACACCGATCCCTGAGAATGATCTTTGGATCGCGGCCACGGCTCGATCACATCAACTGAAGCTCTACCACAACGACGCTCATTTCATGTGCCTTGATGGCCAGATTGAACACGAGCATGCCTGAATCATGAAAATCATCCGCCACACCGACTCACAGGGAAACGTCGCGCACGCCGCGCAGCAGGCTGATGGCACGGCGCTTGTCATCGAAGGCGACATCTTTGGTGATCATCGCGTGACAGACCGCAAAGCGGAGGTGGCGAAGCTACTCGCGCCGATCCAGCCGTTCGCGATCGTGTGCATCGGGTTGAACTACAAATTTCATGCGGAGGAGACGAAGGCGGCGATTCCACAGCATCCGGTGGTGTTCATGAAGCTGCCGAATGTGGTGCAGCATCCCGGCGAGCCGATCCTGCTGCCGACGCATCTGAAGAGCGACAAGGTGGACTACGAATGCGAGCTGGCGGTCATCATTGGCAAGACGGCGAAAAACGTGAGCAAGGCGGGTGCCTTGAAGCATGTGCTGGGCTACACCTGCGCGAACGATGTGAGCGCCCGCGACTGGCAGAAGCAGGGCGGCGGCGGCCAGTGGTGCCGGGGGAAGAGTTTTGACACATTTTGCCCGCTCGGGCCCGTGCTGGTGACGGCGGATGAGATTCCGAACCCGAACAGCCTCGCGATCAAGACGATGCTGAACGGCGAGACGATGCAGGACTGGAACACGAACGACATGATCTTCGATGTGCCCACGCTGATCGAGTTCCTGAGCGGCAGCACGACGCTGATGCCAGGCACCGTGATCCTCACCGGCACGCCTCATGGCGTGGGCATGGCGCGCACACCGCCGGTCTTTATGAAGGATGGGGATGCGGTGAGCGTGGAGATCGAAAAGATCGGCACGCTGACGAATCCGGTGCGGAATGAGCGCTGATCCGACCCCAGAAGTGTCAAATGAGGAAAACAGGAAGGTAGGAATTCTTCATTTTCCTGCATTCCTGTCTTCCTCATTAAAACATCTGGAGAAAATTCAATCCTGCGTCTTCTCCAGTTCGGCAATCAGCCTCTCATAGCGGCGCTGCGGGCAGCATTCTTCGAGGAGGGCGCGGAGCGCGGCCTTTTCTCGCAAAAAGTGGAAGGCGATGATGTCGCAGACGGTTTCGTCCTCGTCCATCTGCTCCAGCCCTTTCTGCAGCTTGTGCATGCTGTCACAACTGTCATCGGTGGGCAGCGGCAGGAGCCCGAGTGCTCGTAATTTCAACTCTCGCAGCGTCTCGGCCGGCGCCGGCTTCGCCACCAGCGGCTCCACCTGCGCGATGCGGAAGGGAACCATCTGCTCCCAGCCGGTGACGCGCATGCGGTTCACGCCAAACAGCATGACCTGCGAGGTGCCGTCCGCGTTTTTCATCGAGGCGCGGATCAGGCCCGCCGTGACGACAGGCAGCACGTCAACGTCACCGTCGCTCACCCCGACGCAGCACATGCGGTCGGTGTGCAGCGCGTGGTCGAGCATGAGGCGGTAGCGCTCCTCGAAGATGAACAGCGGCAGGTGGCAGCCGGGAAAATGGTAACAGCCGTCGAGCACGATCATGGGCAGCGTGCGTGGCAGCACGAATTGACTGGCGGAAAATGTCTTCGAGGAGATGTCCATGAATCAGATGCGACGGGATACGCCTGAACCTGCCTCAAAGTTCGGTGTTTCCAAAGTTGGGCATGGAATCATCATTTGCCACGCCGCACCGATCCTCTAGCCTCATGAAATGAGCAATCCCATCCGCACTCCCGAGAGCATCGAAACATCCTTTGCGCCCTTTCGTCAGAAAATGCAGGCGGCCGGCCTGAGCGAGGCCGCCATCCGCGCCTTTCGCGGCAGCTACACGGCCCTGCTGGCTGGAGAGACGGGGATGATTCCCGAGGCAACCATCGCACCCGCCCAGGATCTGCCATGCGCGGATGCGCTCACGCCCCCCGCAGCCATGCGTGCCGACGAATTGCTCAAGGAAACCGTGCTCATCAAGCTCAACGGCGGTCTCGGCACCGGCATGGGCCTGGAGAAAGCCAAGTCCCTGCTGCCAGTGCGTGGCGCGGACACATTCCTCGATTTGATCGCGCGGCAGATTCTTCGTCTGCGCGAGCAGACGGGCGGCGCGGTGCCGGTCTTCATGCTGATGAACAGCTTCAGCACCTCGTCAGACACAGCGGCGCATCTAGCGGCGCGTTTCCCGCAACTGGGCGGGCGTGAAACGTGGGAACTCATGCAGAACAAGGTGCCCAAGGTGCTGGCCGGTTCGCTTGAGCCTGCGGCATGGCCGGCCAACCCCGATCAAGAGTGGTGCCCGCCGGGCCATGGCGACATCTACGCCAGCCTTGTTGGCTCAGGCTGGCTGGAGCGTCTGCTCGCTGGCGGCGTGCGTTATGCGTTTGTGTCAAACTCCGACAACCTCGGCGCCACGCTCGATCCCTCCATCCTCGCCTGGTTCGCGGACAGCGGCATGCCGTTTGCGATGGAGGTCACCCGCCGCACCGAGTCGGACAAGAAGGGCGGACATCTCGCGGTACGTCTGCGCGACGGGCGCTTCCTGCTGCGTGAGTCCGCGCAATGCCCAAAGGATGACGAAGGCCATTTTCAGAACATTGATCGGCACCGCTACTTCAACACGAACAATCTCTGGATCGACCTCCGGGCGCTCAAGACCGCGCTCGATGCGAATGACGGCCTCATTCCGCTGCCGCCGATCATGAACAAGAAAACGGTCGATCCACGCGATGGCAGCTCGCCTGCGGTCATTCAGGTGGAGACAGCGATGGGCGCGGCCATCGAGTGCTTCCAGGGCGCGGGCGCCATCGAGGTCTCGCGCACGCGCTTTGCCCCCGTGAAGACCACCAGTGATCTGCTGGCCGTGCGCTCCGACGCCTACGAACTCACCGAGGACTTCTGCCTGCGCCTGCACCCCGACCGCAACGGCCAGCCGCCGCATCTGCATCTCGATGCAAAGCTCTGCAAGCTGGTGGATGGCCTGGAGCAGAACTTCCCGCACACACCCAGCCTGCTGCACTGCCGCAGCCTGCTGGTGCATGGCCCGGTCGAGTGCGGCCCCGGCGTCATTTTCAAAGGCGACGCCGTGATTCACAACCACACGAGCACGCCCGTGAAGCTCAAAGCCGGTGTGCATGAGGGGCAGATGACCGTGGACTGACTTCGAAGCGTCACGCTGCGGCCCCAGGCAAGCCAGACCCCGGATTTACAACTGGTGCGCCCGCCAGGAATCGAACCTGGATATGCGGCTTCGGAGACCACCATTCTATCCGTTGAACTACGGGCGCTTGATTCGGGGCCGATGCTTCGCATGCGTGGCGGAAGGCGGCAAGTCGTTTTCAGGGCGATGTGCGCCACCGTGTGGAGATCAGAGCAGCTCGCGCTTCACCTCGCCAGCCTTGGCGGCGGCCTGAAACTTGTTCCAGCGGAAGGGCTCCACGAGCTGGCCCCAGAAGGACTTCGGCATGGCGGAGTGGATGCCGATCTCGACAGGAGGCCGGCGGTTTACGTCGTCGTAGAAGGTGCCGAAGATGAGATCCCAGAGCATGAGGTTCTCGCCGTAGTTTTTGTTCCCCTCTCGCAGGTCCATGGAGTGGTGCCAGCGATGCAGGGCGGGCGTGTTGAAGAGGTAGTTCAGCCAGCCGAAGCGCATGCGGATGTTGGCGTGCGTCAAAAAGCCGATGTAGGCGGTGATGGCACCGAACCAGAGCACCACGTCCTTCGGCGCACCGGCCAGCGCCAGCAGCGGGGCGGAGAAGATCATGCTCTTGAGCGTGTCGATGATGTGGAAGCGGCCGGTGTTGAAGAACCACAGCTTCTTCGAGCTGTGATGCACCGCGTGAAACCACCACAGCGGCATCCACTCATGCGCGATGCGGTGCGCCCAGTAGAGGCCGAACTCGGCGATCACAAGACCCAGCACCACTTGGGAGAACATCGGCCAGTGATTCGGCCAAAAGCCGGTGCCTTGATCACCACCGACCACGCTGGCCAGTCCGAGCCAGGTCATCGAGACGATGAGCAACTGCACGAAGGACTTGGTGAAGGCCGTGTGCGCCAGATCGGGAATTTCCTGACCATCCGAATGGAGCCACTGCTGCTCATGCGGATAAACCTTTTCCAACACGAAGAGAAGTGCCGCGAGGCTGAAGTAGGTGAGGTTGAAGGCCAGCGGACCCTGGCCGTTGGCGATGCCGATTCCGGTCGGAATCAGGGCGGCGATGAGAATCAGGGGCCAGAGCAGGTAATCGAGCAGAGTGCGGAGCATGGGCAGGCTTTTTCAAAGCAAGAAACGTGCGGGATTCCAGCGCGGATATGGCGAATGACATCTCCTTGCTTGCACTCCCACGGCCCGCGTGTTCGATGCGCGGCCCATGAAGTCCGTCATCGCCATCTCGCCTGGAGAACTCGCCATCCTCGACACGCCGCAGCCGCAACCGGGGCCGTATCAGGCGCTGGTGCGCACGGAATGCGCCAGCCTGTGCAACCGCACCGACTCCGAGCTGCTCGGCGGCAAATTTCCCGGCATGGAGGACAAATTTCCCTTCGCCCTCGGCCATGAAAGCGTCGGCATCGTGGTCGAGGTCGGTGAGAAGGTGAGAAACTTCCAAGTGGGAGATCGAGCCGTGGGCGGGCTCGTCTTCGACCTGCAAAAAGAGGGCGTGGATTCCGGCTGGGGCGGCTTTGGTGAGTTCACGCTGGCCAATGACCACGACGCGATGGTCGCCGACGGCGTGGCCGATGAGGCGCATGGCTGGGTGGAGGTGTTTGAGATTCAAACCCGCGTCGATGCCGACATTCCACCCGAGCAGGCCGTGCTGCTCTGCACCTGGCGCGAGGTCTTGGGCGCGTTTCGCGATTTCCACCTCCAGCCCGGCGATGACGTGCTCATTTACGGTGCCGGACCGGTCGGTTTGAGTTTTGTGAAGCTTGGCAGGCTCTTCGGTCTCGGCTGGATCGGCATCGTGGACCGCCACGCCGACAAACAGGCCAAAGCGCTCGCCTTCGGAGCCGACGCAGCCTTCAAGCCCGGTGATCTTGAAATCGGTGAACTCGCGAAGATTCGCGGCAAGAAGCTTGATGCCGTCATCGTCGCCGTCGGTCATCCCGACATCGTGCAGCAGGGCCTGCCGCTGCTGCGTCGCGGCGGATCGCACTGCATCTATGGCGTGCTGACGCACGGCATCCTGCACATCGACAAATCGAAGGCCGACTTCAACTTCAACCTCTTCGTCCACCAGTGGCCCACGCGCCGCTACGAGAAAGAATCCCAGACCGCGCTCTGCCAATGGGTTCGCGAAGGCAGGCTCACCTCCGCCGACTTCATCACCCACCGCTTCCCGCTGGACCGCATCACCGACGCGTTCAAGGCCGTAAGCGAGCGAAAGGTGATCAAGGCGCTGCTGGAGTATTTGTGACTGTCAAACGAATCGGAATAGATGGAAGCTGAGTTAACGTTGACTGCCAGAGCGTGATGGCTTGGCATTGGATTGTCGGCCTCAACGATATTTAATAGCGTGGGATGGCGAAGTAAAAGAGCCAAAACGCCAAAGCCGCGAAGCTGAAACGCCAAAGTGAGCGGCTCCAACGAGCAACGCTGATGCTGGCGACCATGAGACCAATGATCGCGAAGAAACTCACCACGAAAGCCAAGTGCGCCTCGCCGCGCATGTGAAGTTTCGGGGCAAAACTGTTCTGGAGGAATAATCCGATGCCAAAGGACTCGACACACAAAGCGTAGGCTGTCGCAGATACAGTGATAATCCAAAGCGTCCAGAATATCGTGCGAACAAGCCTCTCACTGCTCGGCATTGCAATTTTGGAACGGAAAAGCCAGCCAATCAGCCAGCCCAGCACGCCAAGGCTCATGAGGAATAGAACAATTATTTCTCCCATCGAGCTGGACCCATCGCTCATTGTGTCCGGAGTCGGGGCAGTCCAGAGGTGGTGACAGAACCAGATGCTTAAGGCACCGAATAAGACAGCCGTTCCCACGACAAACGGCCAGACGCGCCGCTGCGGCCGTCTGATTGCAGCAGCAGAGGTCTCTGTTGGTGGTGGCGCAAAAGTCATCAACGAGAAAGGTTAATACCTGCTTTTCCAGAGATGATGCCAGAACTCCTACTGCTTTGTCGATGCGATTGAGGTGCCAACTTACATGATCACACCACCCCAAAAGCACACACCTCGTTTTTGTTCGCGCAGAGGCGGGTCAGATGAAATTCAGCGCAGAGGGGCGGGGCGTCGCGTTTGAGGCTTTCGAGCAGCGGGTACTCGTCGTGGCCTTTGAATTTGAGGGTGACGACGAAGTTCCGCATGCGCTTGTCGCGCAGCCATTCGAGCAGGAGGTCGATGCTGCGCTGCGGGGCGGCGATGACGTCGCACACGAGCCAGTCCACAGTCTGCGACGGCTGGTATTTGAAGGCGTCGGCGGCTTCAAAGCGCAGGCGCGGGCTGCGCATCAGGTCCTCGCGCAATTCGGAACGATCCACGGCGATGACGTGCGCGCCACGCTGAATCGCAACGTAGCTCCAGCTTCCAGGCGACGCGCCGAGATCGACACAGGTCTGGCCGCGCTCGATGCGGCGGCCCAGGCGCTGCTCGGACTCGACGAGCTTCGTGAAGGCGCGTGAGGGGGCGCTTTTGTCATCCGCCAGCGGCACCTCGCCGCGTGGGAAGCTCGAAATCAGATGGCGGTGCGCATGCGGCAGCGGCGCGAGGCTGGTGGAGAGCCAGCCTGCCTCAGGCGAGGTGAGGATGCACTGCACGAGGGAAGTTTGAGGCGTGAAGGGAGCCGGTGAAGAATCGGAGCCGCCCCTCACCCCGGCCCTCTCCCCGCCAGCGGGGCGAGGGAGAAATTCTGATTCCCTCGCCCCTTTGGGGCTGCGAAGCCGCGAAGCGAAAGGGTTAGGGTGAGGGGACGTTCGTGAACCGGAAGATTCCGCATCCACAAACGAGCGCAGCAGATGCCGGCGCTTTTTCTTCATGCGCTCGATCACGCTCGCGAGGATCAGCTCGCAGCGGTTCTGCCCTGCCCTGCCCTCGCCGTAGTGCGGCCAGAGATGGAGACGCCAGGGCTGGTCATCCGGGAAATGACCAGCGACGGCGTCGATGATACGATCCGCCCAGGCATTGATCGACGCGGCGCTGACTTCGACCGCTTCTGGCAGCGTCTGCCGCGCAAAGGCGAGCCAGAGGCCGTCGAGCTTCACATCGGCGGCGATGCCGAGGCCCGCGATCTCCGTTTGAGCCGCCTCCGGGGCGCTGCGGCGCAGTTCATCCGCGAGGAATGTGAGAGAATCGGAGTCGGCGAGGAAAAGAGACACGAGCAGGTCGGACGATCAAGGTTTCACCGGTGCGGGTGTGTTTTCCTTGAAGGGCGAGACGACGCCAATCGTGGACGGAATGAAGTCATCCGTGCGGAAACAGGAGGCTGGCAGGCCCTCGGCATTCATGAGGTTCGCGCCTTCCGGCCACGCGGCCCAGGCATAGCGCACGCCGACGGGCTGCGGCACGGACTCGCTCCACACCACGACCTCGCCGCCCTCGATCTTTGCCCTGGCCCACACCCATTTTTGGTCCGCGCCCGCGATCTGGAAGTGCTTCGGCTCGCCGCCGTCCCGCGTTTTCAAGC
>DNXB01000592.1 GCA_003506995.1 Verrucomicrobiales bacterium | reverse complement strand
CAGCGTGGGCAGCACATACCAGAAGATGTACCACATGTGGTCGGCGGTCTTCTGCGCTCGCACGTCCGGGGCGCTCTCGTAATGCACCCAGAAGAGCGTGATGATGCTCACAAACGGCAGCGCGGCGAGCAGGGCGCCGAGCTTGTCGCTGCGTTTCACGAGTTCGCTGACGAGCGTGATGATGCCGGCGCTGAGGAGGTATTTGAGGAGGAGATTGAGAGTCATGCTGTGAGTGGTTGAAACTTTTCGGAGTAACGATTTTCAGCGCGGAGGCTTTTCCGGGTCAACGAGATCACGCATGCGCCTGATCGCCATCACAACCCGCCACCGTTATGAACGCGTTCCGCACCTCCATCTTCATCACGCTTGCCGCCGCCTGTCCCTTTGGGGCGCAGGTGTTCGCGCAGGCTTCGAAAAAACAGCCGCCGCCCCGCAATGCTCCCGCAGCACCGCCTGCGCCGATGCAACGCAAGCAGTCCGCACAGCGGCCCCAGCCGCAGCAGCGCCCGCAAACACCGCCGCCCAATGCGCGCACGCCGCAGTTTGGCGATCCACTGCCCGGACTCACGCGTCGTGAGCTGCAGGAGTTCAATGACGGCAAAGTTGAATTCGAAAACGTGGAGACGGAGGCCAGCGGTCTGGGGCCGATCTTCAACGGCTTCTCATGCGTGATCTGCCATTCTGCGCCCGCCGTGGGCGGTGGCAGCGTCTTCAACGTGACGCGCTTCGGCCACACAACGAACGGTGTGTTCAATCCGCTGACCTCGCTCGGCGGATCGCTGCTGCAAGAGCGCGAGATCAACAGCGCGGTGCATGAGGTGGTGCCACCGGAGGCCAATGTGGTGGCGCAGCGCAACACCACGCCGCTTTTCGGCCTGGGATTGATCGAGGCCATCCCTGACGCGGAAATTCTGCGCCATGTGAAGCGACGTCCGGTGGATGGCGTTCTGGGCAAAGTCTCGCAGGTGCAGGATGTGGCCACGGGCCGCACGATGATCGGCCGCTTTGGCTGGAAGGCGCAGATCGCCACGCTGCTGACGTTTTCCGCCGAGGCCTATGTGAATGAGATGGGCATCACCAACCGCCTTTTCCCAGTGGAGAACGCACCGAATGGCAATGCCCAACTGCTGAGCGAGTATGACACCGTGGCCGATCCTGAGGACACGCTGGACGCGCGGGGGCGCGGAGACATCGACCGCATCGCCGAGTTCATGCAATGGCTTGGTGCCCCGCCCCGCCTGCCGCTGACGCCGAATGCGATTGCTGGCAGGGGCCTGTTTCAAAGCACCGGCTGCGCGAACTGCCATGTGCCCGTGATGCGCACCGGTCAGAACCGCTCTGCTTCGCTGCGCAACAAGGAGGTCTGGCTCTATTCCGACCTGCTGCTGCATGACATGGGAACGCTCGGCGACGGCATCGCCCAGGGCACCGCCGATGTGCGTGACATGAAAACCGCGCCGCTCTGGGGCCTGCGTGAAAGCGCCCCGTATCTGCACGATGGTCGTGCCGCGACGGTGGATGAGGCGATCAAAGCTCACGATGGCGAGGCGAAGGCCGCGAAGGACCGCTACCTCAAGCTGAATCAGCGCCAAATGGATCAGCTTCTGGAGTTTTTGGGCACGATTTGAGTGCGTGGTGTGCTGTGAACTCACGCCGCAAGTCCACCGGGCTTGCGGCGTGTTGTTTTTGGATTCGGCGAGCCGGAGGCTCGAAAGAAATTAGCCGGTGGTGAAGTGAGCGATATCGAACGAGAACCACCGGGCATGAATCTGAGACGAGCACCGAGTTCATGGCGCTCCGGCAGGAGCGCGAGAAGGGCGCGATCAGCTATTTGAATGCGGAGAGCTTGCGTGAGCTTCTCGCGACCTTCCAGGTCGCGGCAGGCGCAAGGAGTAGCGTGGGTGCGTGTTCCAGGGGTTGCGCTCGTGCCTCGCTTCACCCCTGGCTAATTTCTTGCAAGCCTCCGGCACGCCCCTGCAAACACGGCCAAGGCATGGTGGCAAACCTCACTCCTTCAAACTCGGCGGCCGGTGGCTCGGGATCTGTGCTTTGAAATCGCCGAGGCTGTTCCAGTGGGCTGGCGCGTTAAGATCGACCTCGATGATGGCGAGGGTGCCCCACTCGACGGCTTTGGCGAGCACATCGCCGTAATGGTCGAAGATCCCGGAGATCATCCAATCATGCTTGGTAGTGTCCGTGTAGGTGCTGCTGATGACATAGACGTGGTTCTCACAGGCGCGTGCTTTCGCCAGCATCGGATTGCAGCCCCACACCGGCCAGGCAATGACTTCGGCCCCTTGGATGCTCAAGGCGCGCGCGACCTCGGGGAAGAAGCCGTCGTAGCAGATCATCATGCCGACCTTGCCAAAGCGCGTCTCAAACACCGGATACTCATGGCCGGGCGTGATGCCTGCCTCGATCTCGCCGCGCGGCAGCGTCACCTTGCGATATTTGCCGATCATCCGCCCATCGGGGCCGATCAGCGCGGCGGTGTTGTAAAGCGTCTTGCCCTCGCGCTCGATGAGTCCGGCGACGATGTGCAGGTCGTGTTTCTTCGCGAGCAGGCCGAAATACTCGGTGCTGGGGCCGGGCACCGGCTCGGCGCATTCGTCCATCCGTTTGCCAGTGCCGTAGTAGGTGAGCGTTTCGGGCAGCACGATGAGATCCGCCTTCTGTTTGGCCGCCTCAGCGATGAGCGCGGCGAACTGCGGCGGCTTGTCGGCGGGATTTTTGCCTTCACGCGGCTGGAGATGCGCCGTGGCGAGGCGAACTTTGCGTGATGCGGGCGCGGGAACGGCGGTGAGGCTCACATCGCTCCATGCCACGCGTGCGTTCGCCGCCCATTGAAGATACAGCTCGATCTTCGCCTGCTTCGCGTTGGCTGGAGCACGCAGAACACTCTCACAACGCGCCCACTGACCGGCTTCGCCCGCTGGATCGTGCGGATACTCGGGTTCTGCGCGTGGGACGGTGCCCTTGGCATAACCTTGCTTTGCCGGTTCTTCCCAGGTGACCGGTTTGCCCGCCGCATCCTGCCAAATCACTCGCGCATAAACGCTGCGGCGGGGCAGAGGAACGTTGGTGAATTTCCGCCACGCGCTGAACTGGTAATGCTGCCCGCCTTCCACCGGCAGCGTGCGCGTCCAGCAGCCGATCCACTGCTCTCCAGCACCCGTTTCGAGAATGAGCGCTTCCTTGCCCTCATGGCCGCCCTTCTGGCTGATGCTTGATTTCGGGGCCGCCTCGTCACGCGGTGTCCAGAGCCACCACTCCGATGACGGATCGGCCCGCAGGGACAAAGTGAGCAGGCTGGCGAGAAGGAGGGCGCGTTTCATGCGAAGACGTACGCTGGATGCCAGTGTGGTCTTGTCGCCGCATGACTGTCCATGCAGCTTTGATCCGTCGAGAAGATTTGAGACAGCTTACGCCGCCAGCTTCAAATCTTCCTTCACCTCGCCCTTGTCGTTGAACTCCAGTTCTTTCTCGATGCGGAGGTTTTCGACGATGTAGGTCTGGCGCTCGGGGGTGTTTTTGCCCATGTAGAAGGTGAGCATCTCCTTCACGCTCTTGTGCTCGGAGGGAATGGCGTTGCCGTCGGCGTCCAGCTCGTGGTCGCGGATTTTGACGGGCTCCAGGCGGATGTTGGGGCCGATGAAGTGCTTGAACTCATCCGGGCTGATCTCGCCGAGGCCTTTGAAGCGGGTGATCTCGGCGTTCTTGCCGCAGAGATGGATGGCGCGCTGACGCTCGTCGTCGCTGTAACAGTAGAAGGTGTCCTTCTTGTTGCGCACTCGGAAGAGCGGCGTTTGCAGGATGTAAAGGTGGCCTTTGCGCACGAGCTCGGGGAAGAACTGCAAAAAGAACGTGATCATCAGCAGGCGGATGTGCATGCCGTCCACGTCGGCATCGGTGGCGAGCACGACGCGGTTGAAGCGCAGGTCTTCGAGATCCTCCTCGATCTGGAGGGCGTTGGCGAGAAGGTAGAACTCCTCGTTCTCATAGACGATCTTGCGGGTGAGGCCGTAGCAGTTCAGCGGCTTCCCACGCAGGCTGAAGACGGCCTGCGTGTTCACATCGCGGCTCTTCGTGATGCTGCCGGAGGCGCTGTCGCCCTCGGTGATGAAGAGGGTGCTGTCCTCGCGCTGCTTGTCCTTGGTGTCGAAGTGGATGCGGCAGTCGCGCAGCTTCTTGTTGTGGACCTTGGCCTTGCGGGCGTTCTCACGCGCGGCCTTCTGGATGCCGCTGATCTCTTTGCGCTCCTTTTCGTTGGCGTTGATCTTTTCCTGGAGCGCCTTAGCGATGTCGGTGTGCTTGTGGAGGAAATTGTCGAGCTGGGAGACGACGGTGTTGAGGATGTGCGTGCGCAGGTTGCGGCCGTTCGGCTCCATGTGGGTGGAGCCGAGCTTGGTCTTCGTCTGTGACTCGAAAATGGGCTCCTGCACCTTCACGCTGACGGCGGCGATGAGGCTGCCGCGCACGTCGGCGGGCTCGAACTGCTTTTTGAAGAACTCACGGCACTCCTGCACGATGGCCTCGCGGAACGCGGCGATATGCGTCCCCCCCTGGGTGGTGTGCTGGCCGTTGACGAAGCTGTAATACTCCTCGCCGTAGCCGGTGCCGTGCGTGAAGGCGATCTCGACGTCCTTCCCTTCGATGTGGATGAACGGATACTGCGGATCTTCCGTGAGCTTGGCGCGCACGAGGTCCATCAGGCCGTCCTTGGACTTGAACTTCTCCTCGCCCGCCGGTGTGCGCAGCAGCAGCGTGAGGCCCGGATTGAGCCAGGAGTAGAAGCGCAGCATCTCGCGGACGAAATCGACCCGGTAGTGCGTGTCGTCGGCGAAGGACTCCGCGTCGGCCCGGAAGACGATGCGCGTGCCGTTGGGCTCGGTGCAGGGCTTGGGCTTGCCCATGTCATACACCACGAGCCCCTGGCTGAACTCGATGCTGCGCGTCTGGTTCTCACGGAAGGCCTGGATCTCAAAGAACTCGGACAGGGCGTTCACCGCCTTGATGCCGACGCCGTTGAGGCCGACGGAGCGCTTGAAGGCCTCGCTGTCGTACTTCGCGCCGGTGTTGATCTGCGCGGAGCACTCCAGCAGCTTGCCCAGGGGCACGCCACGACCGTAGTCGCGCACGGTGACGGTCTGGTCCTCGGCGATGTTGATCTCAATCGAGCTCCCGAAGCCCATGACGTGCTCGTCGATGCAGTTGTCGATGACTTCCTTGAGCAGCACATAAATCCCGTCCTCCGGCAGCGATCCGTCGCCGAGCTTGCCGATGTACATCCCAGGGCGGAGGCGGATGTGCTCGCGCCAGTCGAGGGATTTGATGCTGTCTTCAGTGTAATTGTGCGCAGGAGCGGGAGTGGCCATGGAAGAAGAAAATGACGAATGCAGAATGACGAATGGGAGATGGCAGGGGAGGGCGGGGGAGTCAAGGGATGGTCAAGGGCATGGGCCGGGGTCCGCCAGCCTCGCGCGCCCACCACCCGCAGCAAAGGGGGCGCGGACGCCCTCCATTCTCCCGTAGCAAGACTGCGAAGGATGAATCGTCCGCATCCATTCAATCAGCAGTCCAATGAGGAAGCCAGGAAAGCAGAAACCACAGATGGCCGCTCATCCCGGTTCAATCGGTCATCGTGCGCGGTTTTGGAGGCGCAACGCCCGCCCACCCACCCCTTCGGGGCAAACTGCGCGACGCTTGAAACTCTTGCATCGTTTCGATCTCGCTTTGCCTTGATTCCAATCCCGGCGGCGGCAACGTCGCCATTGAGAATCAGCACGCGCATGCCCAGCTTTGCCTTGATTCCAATCCCGGCGGCGGCAACGTGATATCAACAACGGCCTCGAGTGGCTCTCGCTTTGCCTTGATTCCAATCCCGGCGGCGGCAACGTATAGTAGTAACAGATTACAGAGAGGACATGGCTTTGCCTTGATTCCAATCCCGGCGGCGGCAACGTCGCTTGCCCTCGCTGGAGTGCTGGAACCCTTGATCCTCAAGGGTTCCAGCCTCCGGCAGGCTTGCATGAAAGTGTACATTCACGGCTTCAAACCGCCTCGAATGAGGCGAAACAGGTGTTTCGATGAAGTGACCGCGAGCGGACTCGCGGGCTACCACAGCAGAATCTGCTCTGGCAGTTCCTCCGGTGTTTCCCCCTCCTGCGTCGGCTGCCCATGCATGACAAACGATCGTTCCCACTGTGCCCGCGTCACAAACACGGCGCGCACGCTTCCCTCCGGCGGCAGATGCCCCTTCAGGCGGTCCAGATGTGTTTCCTGCCGGGCAAAGGTCACACAAGCACGCACATACACGCTCCATTGGAGCATCGAATAGCCATCGTCCTTCAGCCACTCGCGGAAGTCGTGTGCGGCCTTGCGTTCCCGCTTGGTGAGCGTCGGCAGGTCAAAGGTGACTAGCAGCCAGCCCATTTTATAGAGTTCGGTGTCCACGGCTTGTAGATCGTGGGTTTGTGTTCCAGCACTGCCCGGCGGAAGGAGCGCACCACGCCCTCGATCACACCGCGAATTTCAATGGTCATGTCCAGGTAATCCACTTTCTCCAAAGGAAAGGCGGTCACCCAACGACGAAACTCCTTGGTCACTTCCAGCACTGCCGTCGGGGCCTCCCGCTGCTGCTTGCGCACCCACTGCGCCACCCGCCAGTCCACGCACGGGCGGAAGGGCTCCATCAAATCATAGGCCAGGGGCGTCGCCTGCTCCCGCGTCACATGGAAAATCCCGAAGGTCGGGTCCAGCCCCACCCCGAAGAGTTTTTGCAGCGTCGTGGAGAGCAGCACGGCATAGCCGTAGTTCAGCAACGCGTTCACCCCGTCCTTGGCCTGGTCCCGGATGAAATCGGCCAGCCCCAGTGATCTCCCGAAGATGCCCCAGTGAATCCGCGCTCCCATCGCCTCCTTGTGCTCGTGGCTGCTGTTCAGCACGGCATCCAGTTCCTCCAGCTTCCCATCGGTTGGGGCCAGATGCCGCGCCAGCAGGAGTTGGTTCTTCACCTTGGCGTTCACTGTCCTTCTCCACAGCGTTTCCTTCTCCCTGCCAGTGATGTCCAGTTGCGCCCGAGTGAGGAGCGTGTCCGTGCTGCGGTTCGCCGGGAGCAGGATGCTCACCGGCTGGAAGCTCTCACACAGGATCAGCGCAATCCCGTGCTTGGCCGCT
>DNXB01000379.1 GCA_003506995.1 Verrucomicrobiales bacterium | reverse complement strand
GGTGGCGAGCAGCAGCGCGTGGCCATCGCCCGCGCCCTCATCAACAACCCCGGCATCATCTACGCCGACGAGCCCACCGGTAATCTCGACGCCAGCACCGGCTCGGACGTCATCGACATGCTCATGCAGGTCGTCGATGAGGCCAAAAAGACCCTCATCGTCGTCACCCATGACCAAACACTGGCGAAACGCGGCGACCGCCGCCTCATCCTCAAGGAAGGCCGCCTGGAGGAAGGATGACAGGTGAAAATGGCGAATGACGAAACCCGAATGACGCGGATATTTTCCACACCTAGGTCTTGAGTTCGTCATTCGACCTTCGGATTTCCGCATTCGTCATCCCCCTTCCCATGTCCCAGGAACCCGCCATCTCCGAAAACGATTCCCAGCATTCGCAATGGCGGCAGCAGCCGAAACGCGGCTGTTTCAGCTCATTCATCCGTCTGCTGTTCCTGCTCACGCTGCTCACCGGGCTGCTGCTGCCATTCACGCCCTTTGCCGGCAAAATAAAGCAAGGCATCCAGGACATCGTCGAGGCCGCCAGCGGAACCAAGGAACGCATCATCACCCGCGACGTGCCGCGTGAGGTGATCAAAGAGGTGCCGGTCATGCGAGAAGTCGTCAAGGAAGTGACCAAGGAGGTCTTCCGTGAGGTCCAGCCGCCGCTGCCGGACAAATACATCGCGCGTAAGGACATCGACGTCGCCTCGCTCTTCAACGGCATCACCGTCAAAACCAAGCTGCTCACCGAGCAGGGCAGCTTTGCCAGCCTCGAACGCCTCGATCCCGAGTCCTACAAGGCCGAGTTCCAGCTCAGCATCCGTGTGCCGAAGGCCAACCAGACCATGGTGGAGCTTAGCCGCATCAACAAACACCTCCCCGCCATCCTGCCGGGACTCGACGCCATGCTGCCCGCCGCGAAGGTCAGCGGTTTCTACCACAAGCTCTACGAGAACAAGACCAACCGCGTGCAGAACGATCTCACACGCCTCAACCGCGTCCTCGACCGCCACAACTTCTACGACACCGAGACCATTCTCGAACTCACCCATCCCGCCACGCAGCGCCGCGCCATGCTCATCCAGTCCGAGATGGATGTCGTCGCCGACGGCTCCGACGGCGACCGCATGCCCACGCTCGACGAGTACATTTACATGTCGGACTATTACCAGCCCTTCACCAGCTACGCCTGGGCCAAGACCACCAAGACGCCCAACCCGCTGCTCGCTAAGTGGGAGGAGCGTTTGAAGAAGGCGCAGGATGAATTCGCCGTGAAGGGCCTTTCCTCCGCCCGCAATCGCGAGCTCAGCGCCCTCATCAGCACGCTCAAAGTCGAGATCAGCGAGATGAAGGCCCGCAGCAGCCTCATCGCGGAAAAAGACCCCTTCGTCGTCATTTCACTGGCGTTCCGCGGCTACGGCGACCAGAACAAATTCACCCCGCAGATTGGCGACTACGCCGCCGTGATTCACGAGGGCAAAATCTACCCCGCCATCTGCGGCGACTACGGCCCCAGCTTCAAAATGGGCGAGGCCTCGCTCCTCATGGCCAAAACCGTCAATCCCAAGGCCACGCCCTACATTCGTCCTGAAAGCGATCTCAAGGTCACCTACCTCATCTTCCCTGGCACCGCTGAAAAAACGCGTTCCGCGCCCGATCTCGTGAAGTGGCAGGAAAAATGCACGTCCTTGCTCGGTGAAGTCGGCGGCATCGGCTCCGGCTATGTGCTGCACACCTGGGAAAACCCGTTCAAAAAGCCCGAGCCACCTCCCGCCGAAGTCACACCGCCAGCGACGACGACTCCACCCACAAACAGCGAGTCCAAATCTGCCCCGACCCAGGCAGGCGACGCAAAAGCAACGGACACGAAGAAATAACCGGCGGCACTTTGCCGCACGGATCATCCTCCACCAGCAATCACCGCATGCTTTCCACCCGCGTGTTTTTCAAAGCCGTTTCAAGCCTCGCCGCGCTCGCCCTCGTCTCCTGCCAGATGCCGGCGCCGCAGGTGTCCCAGCCGCAGGCCGGTTACGGCGGTCCGTTCATGCTCGGTGTCGATGTGCTGGCCTCGCGCGGCTTTGATCTGCTGCGCGGCAAGCGCGTCGGCCTCATCACCAACCACACCAGCCTCACCGCTCGTGGCGAACGCACCCGCACCGTGTTTCAGCGGGCCTTGGGGGCCAATTTCACCGCGCTTTATGCTCCCGAGCACGGCATTGATGGCAACATCGGCGCGGGCATCCATGTGAGCACGCGGCGGGACAGCGTGACAGGCCTGACCGTCTATTCGCTCTACGGCCCCACGCGCAAACCGACGCCAGCGATGCTCGCGCCCATCGACGTGCTCGTGTTTGACCTCCAAGACATCGGCTGCCGCAGCTACACCTACATCAGCACCATGATCGTCGCCATGGAGGCCGCCGCCGAGAATGGCAAGCAGTTCGTCGTGCTCGACCGGCCCAATCCCCTCGGCGGCTGGCGTGTCGAAGGCCCGCCGCTGGAGGCCAAATGGAAATCCTTCGTCGGCCAGATCCCCGTGCCTTATGTGCATGGCATGACGGCGGGCGAGATCGCCATGATGGCCTGCGCACGCGGCTGGGTCTCGCGCGTGCCGCGTCTGGATGTCGTCAAAATGCAGGGCTGGCAGCGCGGCATGACGTGGCAGGACACCGGTCTGCGCTGGCATCCCACCTCGCCCAACATCCCGCACTCCATTTCTCCCTTCTACTATGTCACCACCGGCATCCTCGGTGGCGCGACTTCCGTCGATATTGGCATCGGCACCGAGAACCCCTTCGGATATGCCGGCGGCAGCGGCGTGAACCCGAACGCCCTCCTGGCCTACTGCCAGCGGCTGAACACGCCGGGCGTCACCTTCTCGCCTTACTCCAAAAACGGCTTCGGTGGCGTGCGCATCCACATGAGTCCGCGCAACACCACCGACCTCACCGCGCTCGATGTGCTGCTGCTCGCCGAGATCAACCGCCTCTCCGGCGGCAAGGTCGTCAGCCGCATGAGCGGCTCGAAATTGAACCTCTTCAACAAGGTCTATGGCAGCGAATCCCTCTACTCCGACCTGCGGCGCGGCGTCCCGGCCACCAGCATCATCGCCCGCTGGCAGGGCTGGAATCAGAGCTTCCGCTCGCAAAGGCAGCGTTTCCTGCTTTATCCTTGATGCCGACCCGAACAACCATGGAAGACCTCGAACTCGCCCGCGCCTGCGCCCTTTACGCTGATGACAAAAAAGCGGAGAACATCCGCATCCTCGACCTGCGCGGCCTCTCGCCCATTTCCGACTACTTTGTGATCTGCACCGCCCTGTCCACGCCCCAGTTGCGTGCCGTGCGTGATGAAATCATCGAGCGCATGAAGGACGAGCACGACACCGCTCCAAACGTCAAGGACGGCAACTTCGAGAGCCAGTGGATCATCCTCGTCTATGGCAATGTGATGATTCACATCCTCACCCCCGAAAAACGTGAGTATTACTCCCTCGAAGAGCTTTGGGGCGACGCCCCCGAACTGGCCCTGACCGTGGAAGCTCCGGCACCCGAGCCACAGCCCAAAGTCAAAAAGGTCGCTGTGAAAAAAGCGGCGGCAGTGAAGAAAGCCCCCGCCAAGCGCGCCACGAAGAAGAAAGCGACGAAGTGAGCCTCGGTGAGCTGTTATGAGTTAGAAGTTATGGGTTATGGCACAGGCACATAACCCATAACTTCTAACTCATA
>DNXB01000616.1:8463-9535 GCA_003506995.1 Verrucomicrobiales bacterium | reverse complement strand
CCCAGGGCTACTGCACGGACGTGTTCTTCGCCCAGGCGAAAAAGTGGATCGAAAGCGTGAAGGGCAAGCAGCCCTTCTACTGCCATCTTGCCACCAACGCCCCGCACGGCCCCTACATCGCCCGGCCGGAGGACAAGGCGCTCTTTGAAGACAAGGTCGAGGGCGAGGACGTGCAGAATTTCTTCGGCATGCTGCACAACATCGACCAGAACCTCGGCCTGCTGCTCGACAAGCTCAAGGAATGGGGCATCGAGAACGACACGCTCGTTGTTTTCATGAGCGACAACGGCGGCACCGCCGGAACGAAGGTCTTCAACGCCGGTCTCCGCGCCTCCAAAGGCTCGCCGTGGATGGGCGGCATCAAGGCCAGCAGTCTGTGGCGCTGGCCCGGCACGCTCTCCCCTGCCCCGGTGACGAAACTCACCGCCCACATCGACTTCTTCCCCACCCTCGCCGAACTCGCAGGCGCGAAACTCTCCGACGAGGTCAAAGCACAGGTCGAAGGCCGCAGTCTTGTTTCATTGCTCGAAAATCCGAATGCCGAATGGGCCGACCGCCAGCTCTTCACCCACGTCGGCCGCTGGCCGAAGGACGCCGACCCGCAGAAATACAAATTCACCAACTGCAGCGTCCGCACGAGCCGCTGGCACCTCGTGAACGCCAACGCCGCACGCGGCGGTCCCGCCAAAAACAACGCCAAAGGCAAGAAGGCCAACGCAGCGCCCAAGACACCCGCAGGCACCGCCTCCAAAGACGCCAACGCCATCGTCCGTGCCGGACCCGAGCCGATGACCGCTTCCTGGCAGCTCTTCGATCTCACTGCCGACCCCGGCGAACAAACCGATCTCGCCGCCGCCAATCCCGATGTCGTGAACCAACTCGCCACCGCCTACGGCCAGTGGTGGGACAGCGTCCAGCCGATGCTCGTGAACGAAAAAGCCCCGCTCGCCGCCGAGAACCCGTTCAAGACGCTGTATCAAAAGCAGTTTGGGGAGAAGTGATCCGCCCTTGGCCGTAACGATGCAGTAGGGATCAAGAGCGCGCGGCAGCGTCTTGGAGTGCTCCAGCCCTC
>DNXB01000616.1:0-8420 GCA_003506995.1 Verrucomicrobiales bacterium | reverse complement strand
CGCGAGCCTACCTCTGCTGGTGGGGTTGAGCCTTCATCGTGCGGAGGCATCTGCCGCATGGTTACGGCTTAGACCAGCTTACTGACTGGCACGCTCCGGTGCTATTGAACAGTCGATTTGCACTCCTATGTGCGCGCAAGCCGACATTTTTGTTGCCCAGCAACGGCATAGGAGAGTAAAACGACACCCATGAGCGCCTCAGCCCGTGCTTTTCCGACAAAACCGTTGGTGATAAAGCTGCTGACAAACCTCACGANNATCCGTCGGATATAAAGCTGCTGACAAACCTCACTATCTGTGAATGATCTTCACTGTTCGCCCAACCAACAGCAATACCCGCCAATATGCTCACCTCAAAGGACATTTCCGATGCCAAGAAACGTCTAAATAAGCCTGAGGGTCATCATGAGCATGACGATTGCATACGCATAGCTTACGAGTGGCTCGATGCACAGACCATAACCAAATCCATTGGCAGTCGTCAGTATGCTCTAAAGCATATGATCGAGCGTTGGGCTGGCAGATATGTTTCGCAGTCTGATGTCGAAGTGGCTGCTGAACTTCATCCTTGTATTCGAGGGAAGTATCCTTTTTTCAACATCAGTTCGAGATTGACGGAGCCTTCCACGACGCGCCTTGAAGCCATCGGCCAGGCAATGACTCACCACAACAGAGAGAGTCACCAAACGAAGGACTATAGCCGGCATGAAGACACTGCCCGATGACTGCCATGACCACGACGCTAGGCGAAACAAGGGCGAAAAAAACGGATGCAGGCAACGGCTCATATGGCATCTGTCGTGTCATCGGCGCTTCCCGCTCGCCGTCGCCTGATCCGGACATTAGGCGTTTGCTCGCGTCTCCTGTAACCAAAGCCATGCAAAAGAACATCCAGAGAACTGCCGCCGGCATCTTCCACGTCTACTTTCTCGTTTTCATCCTCATCGCGACGCCCTACTTCAACTACCGATACGCCAAGGAACATTCATACGGCGCTTGGCTCGCGTTCGGTGCGGTCGCCGCCACAGCCAAGGCTGCTATTTGGCCTTATTACTTTGTCACCGACTTTACGAGCAGAGGTTCTTCACAGTACCCCTCGATTTACTCCGGTATCATCGCTTCCTTGCCAGCCAGCGACCGCGCATCTGTTCGCATCTGCCCTGCGACTTCGCCGTTGCCCGATTGGGCGTCCAGTATCGGTCAGCACTTCGAGCTTGGCGCTCTTCCTTCCCACAGCTTCATCATTGCTATCCCCAACCGACATATCCCGCGCCTCACTGCCGACGTTCGTGACGCTCTGTTTGCGAACGTGCCTTTCGAGCGCCGCCCCGAGACAATCCAGTATGTCCTCGACCACCCAGATTATGATTGGGTACTTCTCGCCCGTTCCAAGTGGATTCTTGTCCCAAAATAATGGCAAGCGACAGTCGGCTGGTTGTCTGGCGCGATGTCTGGAACACATCGTGGCAGATGCATGGCTGATAGTGCATGCCAATCTCCTGAGACCGATCTTGAGACATTTGCCCCAAACCGAATAACCTTCCATTTGACGCTGTTTAGGAAATGGATCACCCTTACTCATGACGGTTTCTGACTTATCCCCGGATGCTCTGGCGCGGCTGGAGGCCAAGTTGGTCGCGGACTTGGAGATGGTGCGGAAGGTGCGGGCGCTGCTGGAGGAGCATCGGCCGCTGCTGACAGCCAGCCCGGCAGCGGTGAATGTGAGCGCGGCCGCCATGCCAGCTTCCGGGGTACCGATTCAGACTCCGGCCCCGGCGGAGAAGCGGAAGCCGTACGAGGAAATTCTCCTGGAGTGCCTGGTGCAGATGCCGGAGGGCGGCTTCGCCCCGCAGGACTTCAAGCGGGCGGTGTACAAGGTCACGCGGAACTTCCCGGAGACCAGCACGGTGAAGACCTTTCTCAACCGCATGATCCGGCAGCGGAAGGTCGTCATTGCCGAAGCGCGGACGGGCCGGAACGGCAGTCTCTACCGCTGCACCCTTCCCCGTCCCGCTCCGGCAGAAACCCCGCCCGCCAGCGCCGATTCCCCGACCGCTCCCGACGAATCGCCGCCTGCCCAAACGGAATAAGCGCACTTTCTGCGCCCTTTACCTGTGATCTAGCCCCTTTTCCGGGTGGAATGAGCCGTTGATCCGGCTGTATCAGCCGATTATCGGGCGGGGTATACCGATTAACCTGCTGGTTAATCCATTCATCCGCCTGAACAAGCTGTTTATCTGCCGCATGAATCCATTTAACCGGCGCTATGAACCGATGAGTGGGGTGGATGAACGGTTTATTGCGCTGCATCAATGGCTTCTTCTGCCGGTTAAACGGTTTAATCCACAGGGTAAACGGATGATTCCTCCGGTTAATTGGATCAATACTGCCGGTAAACGGCCCAGTGAGGCCGCTAAAGGGCTTATTCGGCGGTTCCAGGGCGTTAGTGCCCAAGGAGGAGAACTCCTGTTCCCCAGGAATGATCTGCCGCGTGCGCAAGCTCGGTCGTGTGGAACAAGGAGTCACTTCAGGCTGTCTCCACAGATGACGCAGATTTCACCGATTGAAGCCCATCGGTGTCATCTGTGGGCCGAGTCTTCGAGACAGACGAAGTCAAATCTGTGGATGAACATTCAAGTGATGCGGAAGAACAAGGGCGAACGCGCTGGTGCCACACAACGGCTCAACCCTGCCCTTGGGTGGTCTCTTTCCTCGCCGAAGCCGACGTGAAGAAGAGACGTGACGCAATCCAGCAGAGCAGCGGCGGGAGACTGCCGCGGCTCTTTTTGTGGGCGGGGCACAAAATGATTGCACAAGACCGACCCTTTCGGCTTTGATGGGGAATTGCAGTGCTTGTCCGTCAAGTCTTCTCCTAATTTCGACCATGACCCTGCCCGACAGTCTCATCGAAAAAGTCTTCTTCTGGGGGAGCCTGTCGCCGTATGTGCTCTACTTCTGCGGGCTGGGGCCGGTGGCGCCGCTGCTGCTGGCGTGGCCGCTGATCGTGCTGGCGTTTTTCACCTGGCTGCGTGAGGGCATCCGTCCGCCTCTGCTCGCCGTGGTGTGGTGCCTGAGTTGTGTGGGCATCCTGGTGGAGGAACTGCTGTCGTTGTATTTGCGCGGGCTGGGCTTCAAGCACATTCCGTGGTGGTTCCTGACGTATGCGCTGGGCGCGTTTCTGCCGCTGGTGGGCGGACTGATCCGTCCGGCGGTCATTGCCTCGGCGGCGGCGCTGCTGGGTGTGCAGACGTTGATTTATTGCCTCGTGGCCTTCGTGCTCACCGGGGCGCAAGTTTTGCCCCTCATCGAGTACAAGGCGCTCATCCCCAGCTCGCTGTTTGGGAACAAGGATCTGTTCAGCGTGCATTTCCTCGCGCCCGCCTACCGCATCGACCAGGAATGGCGGCTGGTGGCCACCACGCCGTATGCGCCGTTCGCCGGTGCCATGGCGCTCATGTTTCTCATCCTCACGCTGGTCGGGAAGAACTCGCTGTGGAAATGGACCGGTGTCGCAGGCTGGGTGCTGCTGCAGATCTGCACATATTCACGCATGGGCATCCTGGCCACTTTCACCTGCCTCATGATCTATGTGATCGTCGGCCAGGGGCGGCGGTGGTTTTTCCTCGCGGCGGGTGTCGGCATGCTGGCGGTGGCGGCGCTCGCCGGGCCGATGCTGCATCTCAGCGAGAAGGCGGCGTCCGCCGTGCATTCCGCGCGGTTGAACTCCTCGCAGGACCGCGAGAACCTGCGCACCATCGCTTTTGAAAACTGGCTGTATGGCGAGCACTCGGTGCTGGGCGCGGGCGAAACCGTGCCGGGCAGCCAGATCGTGAACCAGGTGTACATTGGCGACCTTGATTCGCTGGGCGCGATGCTGTTCCTGCGCGGGGCGCTGGGCTTCTGCTTCACCGTGGTGCCGATTCTGTTCACCTGGGTGTTTGGCATGAGCGGCGGCACGCATCCGTATTATCGCGCGGTGCTGTGCATCGCCACGGCGTTGATGTTTTACTCGTGGTCGCAGTCCTTGAAGGATTTGTTCATGTATTTCTGGCCGATTTTCCTGTTCATTGGCGCGGTGGCGTTCCGCGACCGTGACCGCCAACGTGTCTCCTCTCCCGCCCTGCAACCCGCACTCTGCACTCCATGAAGCTGATTCGTTTTACTCTCATTCTCACCGTCTGGCTCGCGCTGGGTGCCGCCGGCGGCTGGTTCGCCTATCAGCAGATGCCGGGCAAATACGTCAGCGAGGGCGAGGTGGCGCTCATCAGCGAGACACTGTCCTCCGCCGGTCTGGCGCAGTTCTCGCGCATCTCGCTCATGGGCAGCGTGGACCGCGAACTGGCGGCGCAGAACTTCCAGTCCCTGCGCGTGCGCGAGCATGCGGCGAAGACCGTCGGCGGCATCACTCCCGCCGAGATCACCGACAATCTGAATGTGAAAACGCGCGACACCTCCGCCGTCATCTCCATCAAGGTGTCCGCCGATTCACCGAAACGCGCGGCAGACATCGCCAACGCATTGATCGACGAGGCGATCCGAGTGGATGGTGAAAAGCGCGAGTCCACGGCACGCACCGCGTTGCAGGCTGTGGGCACGCGCCTCGCCGAGGTGCGCAAGGAGCTGGATGAGGTGAACACCCGCATCCGCCAGTTCAATCTCGACAAGGGCATCATGATCAGTGACGAGAACGAGCGTCAGCAGATCGTGGCGCTGACCATCGCCGACACGGAGAAGCGTCTGGCGGAGCTGCAGGTGGAGCAGACCGCGCTGAAAAGCCGTCTGAAGCAGGCGGCAGATCTCATCGCCGCGTTCAACAGCAAGGGCGAGCTGCCCAGCGGGTTTGAATTCGACGATCAGGAGCGCAACTACACGCTCTCCGAGGCGCGGCGAAAGTTGCTGGACCAGGAGTCGCAGCTTGCCTCGCTGAAGAGCCGCTATGGACCGGAAAATCCGAACACCCAGGCCGCGCAGGCGGAGGTGGAAACCACCAAGCGCACCATCTCCGACACGCTGGGCATGCAGGGCGTGCGCCTGACCTCGCGGCTGAAGGACAACGAGGAGGCGGTGAAGTATTTCGAGAAGAAACTCGCCGACACGGAGGAGAAGGCGCGCAAGACGGACATCTCGCTCGATCCCGTCTATGTGGGGCTCAAATCACAGCGTGAGGCGCTGCAAAGCTCCTTGAGCCAGCTTTCCACGCGCTTCACCGAGCTGTCCGTCTATGCGGCCGCCAAACCGGTGACGATGCAGCGTTTCTCCGATCCCTATGTGCCGGACGGGCCGTCGAAAATGAAGATCCTCAGCGCGCTGGCCGTCGGGCTGTTCGTGGGCGGTTTCCTCGGTCTCATGCACATGGTTCTGAGCACCGGTGTGGTCTCCAAACTTCAAACCTATGTGGCGGGCAAGTAAAACCAGCTTCCTGGCATGGAGCCTCACGGCGGTGGTGCTCGTCACCACCGTGGCGGTGATCTGGTTTGCGCCGCGTGCCTGGCTGGCGCAGGCGCGGGTGGAGATCAGCCCGCTGGATGTCTCCCCCACTGGCATGGCCGGCTTCGTGCGCGTGGACTTCGCCTATGGCAACCGCATGCTGCCGCAGGAGATGGTGGCGCGCATGACGAGCAGCGGCACGCTGCGCCGCGCGCTGAAAAAATTGCAGCGGCCGGATGACGAGGCCGGTCTCGAAAAGGCGGCGGACTCGGTCATGGCGCATCTGGTGCCTGGCAGCACGGTCATCGAGGTGATGGCGCGCAGTGACAAGCGCGAGGAGGCTCTCACACTGGTGGAGGCCGTCATCGCCGTGCAGGACGACATCCGCCGCGAGGAGCGTGGCGCGCTGGCCGGGCAGTTGCTCAGTGTGCTCGACAAGGCCGCCGCTGATCTCGGCAAGGAACGCCTCGAACTCGCGGGCAGGCTGGCGAAGATGGATGTGCATCTGCCGCTCGATTACTCCTCCTTCATGGTCAAGATGGAGACCACACTCGCGGACATCACGGAGCAGCGGATGAGGCTGGCCGGAACCCTCCGCCGAATCGAAACGCTGGGGAGCGGCGGCAGTGTCACCGCCAAAGGCAGCGTGGAGGAGGAACTCTTCGCCACCAATGCGGGTTATGCGGGATTGCGCTCGCGTCTTGGCTCCAGGCAGGCCGTTCTGGCCCGCATCACCACCACGCAGGGCGTGAACAGCGACGAGTACAAGCAGACCGTTTCCGAGGTGAGCGCCTTGGAGAGCGAGCTGAAGCAGTTTGTCTCCGGCGCGGCGGCACAGTTCCGCGCGCAGATGCAGGCGCTAGACCAGTCCGCCGAGGAGATCGAAAAGCGCATGAAATCACGCGAGGACGCGCTCAGTGCCGCGCGTGCCACGCTGCTTTCGCCCGAGTACGAGTCCCTGCGGCTGCGCGCCGAGATGGTTCGCGAGCAACTCAAGCAGATCGAGCAGCGCCGGGCGGAGATTCAAACCTACCAGCAGCTTTATCAGCCCGCGCTGCGCCTCGTCGTGCCGCCGGAGGTCGGGGCCGCGCCGGAGGATCGCCTCCGTGGGGCACGCGTCGTGTTCGCCGTGTTCGGCGCGTTGTTCATCGGTCTGTCTCTCAGCACCATCCTGCGGCATCGCGCCGCGCCGCCGCCGGATTCGACCTTCGCTTAAACCCGCCTCCCGCGCCTTATGGACAACACACTCGTCTCCGTCATCATCCCCTGCTACAATATGGAGCCCTATCTGGCGCAGACGCTGGAAGCGGTGATCAACCAGACCTACAAGAACCTGGAGATCATCGTCGTCGATGACGGCTCGAAGGACGGCACCGCCGATGTGGCGCGTGACTTTGAGAAACGTGATTCGCGGGTGAAGGTGCTCGTGCAGGCCAACAAAGGCGCCTCCGCCGCCCGCAATCTCGGCCTCGACCATGCCAGCGGCAAATACATCGCCCTCACCGACGGCGACGACTGGTGGGCGCCCACGAAGATCGAGAAGCACGTCGCGCATCTGGAGGGCGATCCCAGCGTCGGCTGCAGCTACTCCGCCACGCAGTTCGTCACGCTCGATGGCAAGCTGCTGCACTGCCGTTTTCCCAAGACGAAGAACCTCAGCGACTACTACCTCTACTGCCGCAATCCCATCACCAACGGCTCCACGCCCGTCTTCCGCCGTGAAGTCTTCGACGAGCACAGCTTTGACGAGGACAAGCCGCGCAACAACGACGTGGACTGCTGGCTGCGCATCTGCTTCACCCCGCCGCGGAAATGGAAGCTGGAGGGCGTCAACGAGGCGCTCACCTTCTACCGCGTCACCCCCGGCAGCCTCTCCGACAAGCTCGACAAGCACTACGACGCCTGCCTGCACACCTGGCAGAAGTCGTACCAGTACGCGCCCGACATCGCGAAGAAGTTTGCGAAACTGGCCGAGGCCTTCCAGCTCCGCAACTACGCCCGCCGCGCCTTCTCCATGCGCCAGAGCGCCGACTGCCGCCGCTTCATGTTCCAGGCCATGAAGACCGACATGCGCATGTTCCTCTACGAGCCCGTCATGACCGCCGCCACCCTCGCCGCTGTGCTGCTCGTGCCGTTTGTTCCGGGAGGGAAAAAGAAATCATGAAGCACCGGCTGCCCACCATCACGATTCTCGACATTCCCATCGTCCGCGCGACGGAGGCGGAGGCGATGGAGGAGATCCGGCGGCTGACGGAGCAGCCGGAGCCGGCGCTGGTGATTTATGTTAACGCGCACACGCTGGAGCTGACGACGCGTGATCCGGCGTATCGCCAGACCGTGCAGGAGGCGGCCATCGTGATGAATGACGGCATCGGCGTGTCCATGGCGGCGAAGATCGTGGGGAAGGAGTCGTTCCCGGCGAATCTGAACGGTACGGATTTGACGCCGTTGATCTTGAAACTGGCGGCGGAGCGGGGCTGGCGGGTGTTTCTGCTGGGAGCCCAGCCGGGCGTGGCGGAGAAGGCGGCGGCGAAGTTTGTCTCGCAGAATCCTACTCTGGTGATCAGCGGGACGAACTCGGGTTATTTCAAGGCGGAGGAGCTGGAGGGCGTGATCCAGAAGATTCGCGAGGCGCGGACGGATGTGCTGATCGTGGGCATGGGCAATCCGGTGCAGGAGCAGTGGCTGGCGCGGCATCAGGCGCAGACGGGGGCGAAACTGGGCGTGGGCGTGGGCGCGTTCCTCGATTTTTCGGCGGGCGTGTTTCCGCGCGCGCCGTTGTGGATGCAGAAGATGAAGATCGAGTGGCTCTACCGCATGACACGCGAGCCGAAGCGGCTGTGGAAGCGCTATCTGATCGAGGCGCCGGTGTTTCTGGCGCACGTGGCCCTGGATGTCTGGAAGAAGAAGCGGCGGGCTAAGCCAGCGTCTCCCCAATAGCGGCACGCAGTTCGTCACGCGCGGGGCGGAGATCCACCGGCGTATTGGCGGGG
>DNXB01000231.1 GCA_003506995.1 Verrucomicrobiales bacterium | reverse complement strand
GCAGAGCTTGGAACGCCGCAGAGGACGGATGCAGAAGGTCTTTCTCTGCGGCGTTCCCACCTCTGCGGTGCAAATCAGAATTTGATGCTACGTCTGCACGAAGTCGTGAAATCCTATCGCGAACCTTCCGGCATGCTGCGAGTGCTGGATGGTCTGAGCCTGAGCATCGCGCCCGGAGAGATTGTGTTGCTGCAAGGCCCGTCAGGCTCTGGCAAGACAACGCTGCTGCAAATCACCGGCTGTCTGCTGCGGGCGGANNCGATTTGAACTCAGCAGATGAAGCCGAGCGCACAGCGGCACGGCAGGCGCATCTGGGCTTCTGCTTCCAGCAGTTTCATTTGCTTGATGCGCTGACGGTCTGGAACAACGTGGCGCTGGGCCTGCGGCTGAAACGGCAGAGCATCACCGCACAGCGCGTGGACGAAGTCTTGGCCCTGGTGGGCCTGACCAAGAAGACGCAGAAGCTCCCACGCGATCTCAGCGGCGGTGAAAAGCAGCGCGTGGCCTTTGCACGGGCGCTGGTGGGCCGACCTGGACTGTTGCTGGCCGATGAGCCGACCTCACAGCTCGACGCGCATGCCGCTGAGGCCGTGGCAGAGCTGGTGCGCAGCTCTGTGAAGGAATCCGGCAGCGCGGCACTCATCACCACGCATGACACGCGGCTGCACGGCATCGCGGACCGCATTTGCACCCTCAAAGACGGAGTCATTTATGAATAGAACCCTCATTTTCCTGATCCTTGCCGCACTGCACACGCACGCCGCTGAACCAGTGCGCAAACTCGTCTGCGTGGGCCGCGTGGAGCCGGTGGATGGCGAGATTGAGGTCTGCGCGCAGATCGCCGGCACGCTGAGCGCCGTGCATGTCAAAGAAGGCCAGTGGGTGAAGGCCGGGACGCTGCTGGCAGAAGTGGACGCCCCACGCGAGCAGGCGGCGCTTGATCTCGCGCTGGCAAAGCTGGTGCGAGTGAAGGCGGGGCATGGCAAAGAAGAAATCGCCGCTGCTCAAGCGGCACGCGATGCCATCGCGGAGGAACTGCTGTTCGCGGACCTGGAGCATGATCGCGCCATCGAGTTACGGCAGAAAGAAGCGCGGGCGCTCTCAGATGACATTCTGGATCAGCGCAAGCAGCAGGCGGCCATCCTCCGCAAGCGGTTGCTCGCTGCCGCGATGCAGCATAAAGCGCTCGAACGCGGCCCGCTGCCGGAGGAGATCACTTTGGCAGAAGCCGAAGTCGCCTCTGCGCGTGCGGTGCATGAACTGCGTCAGGTGAAAGCCGCCGCAGACGGCCACATCCTGCTGCTGCACCGCCATGCGGGCGATGCCGTCTCCTTGAACTTCCCCACGCCGATCCTGCGCATGGCGGACACCGCAAAACTGCGGGTGCGGATCGAGATCAATGAGCAGGATGTCCAGAATGCGAATGAAGGCATGGAGGGTCTGTTCACCATCCATGGCGCGGCAAAGCCGAACGGCAGGCTGCGCATCGTCACGCTGCTGCCCGCCTTTGCCCCACGCCGTTTGTTTGAGCCGGATTCAACTGCACGCATGGACACCCGCACGTTGAACGCTCTGTGCGAGATCATCGGTGCGACCCCTTCCGTTTATGCCGGTCAACGGGTGCTTGCGGAGTTTGAAATGAAGGAGTGAGCCTGGGAGCTGACTCGTCGGTGGCGCTCTATAAAAATATGCTTCGCGTCATCAAGTTTCGTGAATCCAACAGGAGGAAAAGTATAGGACAGCAGAATGGGGGACAGCAGAATAAAACCATTCTNNTTCTGCTGTCCCCCATTCTGCTGTCCGCCCCGGTTTTCCAAATCATAAATCGTGCTGATTCGCAGTATAACCGAGACAATCGCGTCTTGGGGGTGATACGAGCGAATCAAGCCTTGGCCTTGGCAGGCTTCCGCGTGGCCGGTTTTCTCCGGCGGGTGGGTTTGGCAACCAAGAAGCTGTTCCGATTCCCGAGCACGCCGGTGAAGAATTCTTCTGCCGCGAAATCCCGCTTCATCTGGGTCACGAGCGCGGCTTTTTCTTTCGGGTTCATCTGGCTGAGTGGCCTGATCATGGGGCGAAAGTGGGCTCAGAGCTGTCAGGGGCAAGCGCTTTGACGTTTGGACTCCAAGGCACGGGCGAAGGCGGTGATGATGCGCGGACTCTGATGCTAGAGCGGAGCTGGCGCAATGTCTGGATGTGAAGTGTGTTGTTTGGGCTGGAAGGTGGGATTTCCATGCAAACATCTCCAGTTCATGTCTGTTCTCTCCCCAACCATGCGTCTCCTGCTTTCCCTTTGCCTCGCCGCCACCGCCGTCCTTGCCCAGTCCGAGGCGGATTTCATCACGAACTCCCGCCAGCTCACTTTTGAGGGCCGCAGGGCAGGGGAGGGCTACTTTTCGGCTGATGGGACGAAGATGATCTTCCAGTCCGAGCGCGAGGAGGGGAACCCGTTTTATCAAATCTACCTGATGGACCTCGAAACGGGCGATCAGGAGCGCATTTCGCCCGGCATGGGCAAGACGACCTGCGCGTGGATTCACCCCGACGGGAAACGCGTGCTCTTCGCGAGCACCCACACCGATCCTGAGTCCAAAAAACTCCAGCAGGCCGAGTATGACGAGCGCAAGAACGCCAAGGTGCGCAAATACTCCTGGGACTACGACGAGCACTACGACATCTGGGAATACTCGCTGGCCGACAAGTCGCTGAAAAACCTCACGAATACTCGCGGCTACGACGCCGAGGGCGGCTGGTCGCCGGATGGGACGAAGATCGTCTTCGCGAGCAATCGTCAGGCTTATGAGACGAAGCTCGGCAAAGAGGACGAGGAGAGACTGAAGATCGACAAGCAGTACTTCATGGAGATCTACACCGCCGACGCGGATGGCTCGAACGTAAAGCGCCTCACTGACGCGCCAGGTTATGACGGCGGGCCGTTCTTCAGCGCCGATGGCCAGCGCATCTGCTGGCGTCGTTTCACGCCGAAGGGCGATGTGGCCGAGGTCTGGACGATGAACGCCGACGGCAGCGATCAAAAAGCCATCACCAAGCTCGGCGCGATGAGCTGGGCACCGTATTTTCACCCGAGCGGCGAGTATTTGATCTTCACCACCAATTTGCAGGGCTTCGCCAACTTCGAACTCTACATCGTCGATGCCGCAGGCAAACACGCGCCTGTTCGCGTGACCACCACGGATGGTTTTGATGGTTTGCCCGTCTTCACGCCGGATGGCAAAAAGCTTTCGTGGACGAGCGGACGAAGCTCCGGCGGTGCATCGCAGATTTACCTGGCGGATTGGAATCACGATCATGCGCGGGTGGCGTTGGGACTGGGTCAAGAGGTCAAGATCGTCAAGGCGCCCGTGATGCCTGATTTGAGTGCGACAGGCGCGGAGATCGCGGAGGCGGATTTGAAGCAACACATCACCTACCTGGCCTCGGACGAGCTTGGCGGTCGTTTGACTGGCACTGAAGGCGAAAAGCTCGCCACGCAGTATTTCGCTGATGTCTCCAAACAAATCGGCCTTGCGCCCTTCGGCGATGACGACACCTACTTCGACAACTTCGACTTCACCGCCGGTGTCGCGCTCGGGGAGGGCAACCGCTTGACCCTCCTTGACCAGTCCTTGACCGTTGACCTCGATTGGAAACCCCTCTCGTTCTCCCAAAACGGCGAAGTGGCTCCCGCGGGCATCGTCTTCGCCGGATACGGCATCGAAACGCCCGAGGAAGCCACCGGCACCGATGGCAAGAAGATCGAAACCTACAGCAGCTACGCGCACCTCGATGTGAAGGACAAATGGGTGCTCGTATTCCGCTACTTGCCGGAAGGCATCACGCAGGAACGGCGCAATGAGCTGAGCCGCTACGCCAGCCTGCGCTACAAAGCGCTCACCGCGCGGCAGAAGGGCGCTCGCGGCCTCATCGTCGTCAGCGGACCGAACTCCAAAGTGGTGCAGCAGCTCGCGCCGATGACCTTTGATGCCTCGCTGGCCTCCAGCGGCATCGCGGCGATCAGCGTGACGGATGCGTTGGGCGACAAGCTGCTCGCAGGCAGCGGCAAGACGCTCAAGGAACTTCAGGACAAGCTCGACACCGGCGATCTCATGGGCGGCATCGACTGCAAAGGCACGCTGAGTGCGAACATCGTCATCCAGCAGGAGAAGAAAAAGGGCCGTAACGTGCTCGCGGTGCTGCCTTACGGCGACAAACCCGATCCACACGTCGCGCCGCTGATCGTCGGGGCGCACATCGACCACCTCGGCAGCAGCGGCGGCTCGAATTCGCGGGCGAAAGGCGATGAAGTGAACAAAATCCACCACGGAGCCGATGACAATGCCAGCGGCGTCGGTGGCGTGCTCGAAATCGCCCAATGGCTGGCCGATTTGAAGAAACAGGGCAAGCACGCGCTCAAGCGCGACATCATCTTCGCCGCGTGGAGCGGTGAGGAGCTTGGTTTGCTCGGCAGCAATCACTTCGTCGAAGCCTACGCCAAGATGATCAAGGGTGACGCGAACGCGAAACTCACCGGCATGTTCGCCGCGTGCCTGAACATGGACATGATCGGACGTTTCCAGAAAACACTCGTGCTGCAAGGCCTCGGCAGCAGCTCGCAGTGGGCGAAGGAGATCGAAAAACGCAACGCGCCCATCGGTCTGCCGATCACCACGCAAAACGACGCCCACCTGCCCACCGACAGCACCGCGTTTTATCTCAAAGGCATCCCCACGCTGAACGCTTTCACCGGTGCCCACGCCGATTACCACATGCCCAGCGACACCGCGGACAAGATCGACTATCCCAACGCCACCAAGATCACGAAACTCATAGGGCTGATTGCTCGCGGCATCGCCACCGCTGACACCGCGCCCGATTACGTCGCCATGGAGGCTCCAAAAAACCAAGGCGCGCGCACCGGCCTCCGCGCCTACCTTGGCACCATCCCTGACTACGCCCAGGGCGACACCAAAGGCGTGAAACTCAGCGGCGTCTCCCCCATCGGTCCTGCCGCGAAAGCGGGCGTCAAAGCCGGTGACATCATCATCAAGCTCGGCGGCAAGGAAATCACCAACATCTACGACTACACTTATGTGATGGGCGATCTGAAGATCGGCACGCAGACGACGATCACCGTGCAGCGCGAGGGCAAGAGCGTTGATCTGAAGATCATGCCCGGTTCGCGGGATTGATCACGGCCTGAACATGAATTCCTTCGTGTTCAGCAGTGCCCAAGCAACATCCTGATCGGAGGCCGCGTGATTTGAGATCGCGGCGTGCTCTGCTTTGGATGGTTTGCGGCCCAGCAGCTCCAGAAAGGAATCCTCGGCTTTCGTGTTTTTGGCAGCTCGTTGGGCCACCCTTTGGCCATTCATCATGAAACGAGCCAGCTCATGCGAGACGGGTGTCACGCTCTCATCTGTCCATTCACGCGTGCCCCGGCCCAGCATGCGCAGCGTGTGGCCGGGTGCTGACACCTGCGGGATCTGGAGGTCAAGTTCACCGGACACCACCTTCCAGATCACTTCGGAAGGCAGGCGACGGATTTGCGGAGCGGGGGCGAGGTAGCAGCCGTTCCAGTCCGTGTTGTAGTCGATGCCTGAGCGCTGGTAAGCGTTGGTGCGTGCCAGGATGCGCTGGAATTCGCCGATGCGGCCGCCGCAGCGAATGAATTCTTCGATGAGCACCTTGGTGGCCTGGGAAAAATCGCCGGGCTCGTTGATGCTCATGCCGATCCAGGTAGGACCGCCGCGTGGTGATGCGGTGAAGCAGTCCCGATGGTAGTGATTGGGAGGCGGGTTCCGAAAGTCGTGCCAAGGAGGCGCGTCGTCCACTCCGCCCACCGTGTGGTCCACCATCTGGCCTGGCATGCCGAACAGCCCGCTCCATACTGCGTTTCATGAAGTCTGAAGTGGGCGTCAGGTCAGCGATCTTCCCCTCACCTAACCTCTCCCCGCAACAGATGGCAGACCTTGCGCATGCACTGTGCGGGGAGAGGGACTAACAAGCACGCTTTCTGGCCTGAGCGCCCGCTTTTCAGTCCCTCTCCCCGCTGTGGATGATCTCATGATCTGAAGCGTGGTGCGGGGAGAGGTTAGGTGAGGGGGGCATCTGTGGTGTGAGGCGACAGACACCGCGCGAAGTTCCAGGATGAACCGGCTAAAGCAAGCCACCGGCCTTCACGTCGAGATACTTGTTCGCCAAAGCCACGGGCAGCATTTGCGCGGACTCGTCCACGGTGAGGACGCGTTGGGCGCGGAGGGATTCCAGCAGTCGGCGGCGCTCGCCGAAGTAATGGGTGAGGGCACCGTATTGCAGCGCGTCGTGGAGGTGGTCGATGGGAGCGTCGGCGCGTTGTTCGAGCTCCTGCTCGCGCAGGGTGGCGGTGAGCACGAGATGGCGGCGCTGCATGGCGCTGACGGCGGAGGCGAGTGTCGCGCCGTCTTCGCTGCGCAGGTTGGTGAGCAGGATCACGAGCGCACGGCGGCGTTGCAGGGTCATTACGCGTTCAGCGGCCTCGATGAAGTCGCTCGGCTCGGCGCTGGCCTCGTAGTTGTAGAGATGATTGAGCAGCTTGGGCATGCTGTGCGCGCCTTTGACCGGCGGTAGCCAGCGCTGCACGCCGCCGAAGCCTGCCACGCCGACTTCATCGCCCTGACGTAGCGCGATGAAGGCGATGAGCAGCATCGCGTTCAAGCAGTGGTCGAATTGACTGAGGCCGCCATCGAGCGCGCGCATGCGGCGTCCGCAATCGGGCACGAGGAGGATGGTTTGATTGCGGGTCTCTTCAAAATCGCGGCTGACGAGCGTGGAGCGCCGTGAGGTGGCCTTCCAGTCGATGCGGGAGAGCACGTCGCCGTCCTGGTAGTCGCGCAATTGATGGAAATCGAGCGACGCACCCATGCGGCGGCGTTTGATGATGCCCATGGTCTCAACTCGGTTCGCCATCGCCAGCATGGCGAAGCGCACAACGGGTTCGTAGTTCGGATAAGCCTTCGTCTGGCTCTCGCCCGCGACGAAATGGCGATTGCGCCACAGGCCGAGCATTGAATCGGCCAGCACATGCGCGGGTGAGAAGGCGTGCTGACCGCGCCGCACAAAACGCGCCTGATAGCTGATGGCCGCAAACTCGCCCGCAGGCACGTTTACGCGATGCGGCAGACCTTCGGCGGTCGCAGCCGTGGGAATGCCGTCGAACACCTCAAGCTGAAGCGCGCGTCTGGCGGCATGCGTGACGGTCAAAGTCACTGGCGAGGCCACACCGAGCGCGAAACGACCTGGAACGGAGCGCTGGCCGGTGATCCGGCCTCGACGCGGCAGTGTGAGCGCGTCCACGATCATCACCAGCAGCAACAAGCCGCCGCCGATTTGCCACAGGATGACAAACTGCGCCCAAACACAAGCCATCACCGCGAGGACGAGCCAGGCGGTGAGTAGTTTGAGCAGCAGAGCAGTCGGGCGCATGATGGCGTGGAAAGAGAGTCAGCAGGCAGACGGGGCTGGAATGACGAAATCCGAATGACGAATGTCGAATGGGCGGAGCGTGCGTTGTGTGGAGTTCGTCATTCGTGATTCGACATTCGTCATTTTCACACACGGGGGGCTTCGATGGTCTTGAGCAGGGACGTGAGCATGTCGTCCACGGTCTGGCCGCTGATGGCGATTTCGGGCGCGAGCTGCACGCGATGGCGCAGCACGGGGAGCACGGCGCGTTTCACGTCGGCAGGCGTGATGTAGCCGCGGCCTTCGAGCAGCGCGTAGGATTTGGCGATGCGCACGAGGCTGATCGCGCCGCGTGTGCCCGCGCCGAGGGAGATGGCGCTGTGCTGGCGTGTGGCGCGGACGATGTTCACGGCGTAATCGACGACCTGATCGACCGCTTGAACGGCGGCGGCTTCCTCTTGAGCCGCGATGATGTCCTGCGGCGTGCAAACTTGCTGAACGGTGCTGGTTGAGAGGCCGCCACCGGAGGCGCGGGATGAGACGGCCTTCACCACCCAGGTTTCGTTCACCACATCGGGGTAGTCGATGAGCACCTTGAGCAGGAAGCGGTCGAGCTGTGCTTNNCTTCCGGCAGCGGGTAGGTGCCCTCATGCTCGATGGGATTCTGCGTGGCGAAGGTCATGAAGGGCGGCGCAAGCGTGTGGCTCTCGCCATCAATCGTGACCTGCGCCTCCTGCATCACTTCGAGCAGCGAGGATTGCGTTTTGGCCGGGGCGCGGTTGATTTCAT
>DNXB01000431.1 GCA_003506995.1 Verrucomicrobiales bacterium | reverse complement strand
AGATCGGCATCTGCGGCCAGGCCCCGAGCGATTATCCCGAGTTTGCCCAGTTCCTCGTCGAGCAAGGCATCGACAGCATCTCGTTGAACCCTGACACGGTCATGAAGACCACGCTGGCGATCTTGGAGAAGGAATGTGTTTTGGGCGTGGCGCCATCTTGATGGTGAAAAGGACATTCGACCAATGAATTGAAGGCTGGCTGATCCTCGTTGTTCACCACGGCGGCTTATGGAATATCGTGTTTCATTGCGCGAAAGTTCGCGGGAGTGACGCGTAGTTGTCACATGGAATGCGACAACTCCCTTGCTTTGTCTGAGTCATGGATGAACTCAAAATCACGGTGCCGCGCCGCGGCTTGTGAAAGTGGTGCCAGGGAAGGAGCGCCTCCGGGTGCGATGGGCCATACGGACTGAGGGCCCTTCGGAAGGTGATTGTTGTGGGACACGGTTTGAAGCGCTTCACCGCCCGACATTTCCATCGCGCCTGTGCTAACAGGAAATTTGATTTGTTATGAGATTGCAGATTCAACACAAAATTCAGGCGGGTTTCGCCGTGGCCTTGGTCTTCCTGGTCCTCATCGGTGTGACCGCGTTGTGGAGCGAGCAGCGGGATGTGGCAACCTTTCGCGCGTTGGATCACACCCACCGGGTCAATGAGACGCTTGATGAGATGCTCGTGGATCTGCTCGATGTGGAGACGGGGAGCCACGGGCATGCCATCACCGGCGACGCAGTTTTTTTGCAGCCGTATCAGGCCGGGATCGCGGCGGTGCCGAAATTGTTGGAGGCCGTGAAAGGATTGTCGCAGAACAATCCAGGACAGCAACGCCGGCTGGCGGTTCTTGAGCCGTTGATTCAAGGCAAAATCACCCATGCCAGCGAGGTGATCCAACGGCGCCGCAACGACGACATCGCCGGGGCGCTTCAGCTCATCAGCGCGGGACAGGGGCAACGAACGATGGATGAAATCCGCCAGTTGATTGCTGAAATGAAGGCCGAGGGGGGGCTGCTCCTCTCAGATTTCAGAAGCAAGGCACAGGCGCTGTCCCGCATGACCATGACCGTCGTGGCCTTCGGCGGTGTGCTGTCCCTCGGCATGATCGGCTTCGCCAGCGTCATCGTGCGGCGCGACTTCAAAAAGCGGCGGCTGGCAGAGGCAGAGCGCGACCGTTTCTTCACCCTGCCGCTGGACATGCTCTGCATTGCCAGTGCCGACGGCTATTTCAAACAGGTGAACCCGGCGTTCACCCACACGCTGGGCTGGGGCGCCGAGGATTTTTTGCGGCGTCCGTTTCTTGATTTTGTGCATCCAGACGACCGTCAGGCCACGCGGCGCGAGGTTGAGCGGCAGGTCGTCTCCGGTGAAAAGGTGCTGCATTTTGAAAACCGCTATCAGCACAAGGACGGCTCCTGGCGTGTGTTGTCGTGGAAGTCCGTGCCGCATCCCGGCGGCCTCATGTTCGCCACCGCGCGCGACGTGACGGAGCAGAAAGCCGCCGCGGAAGTCCTCCGCGCCCGCGAAGAAAAACTGGCGGTCACGCTGAATTCCATTGGCGACGCCGTGCTGGCCACCGACGAGCAGCGGCGCATCACGCGACTGAACCCCGTCGCGGAAAAACTCACGGGCTGGACGCAGGCCGAGGCGCTGGGCCGCCCGGTGGACGAAGTCTTCCACATCATCAACGAGGAGACCCGCGCGCCGGCCATCATTCCGGTGGATGATGTGCTGGCCACCGGTGAAATCCACGGCCTGGCCAATCACACCGTCATCATCGCCCGCGACGGCACAGAGCGGCCCATCACCGACAGCGCCGCCCCCATCCGCGACCTGGCGGGCCGCATCATCGGAGTGGTGCTGGTCTTCCGTGATGTGACGACGGAACACGCTGCTGAGCGGGCTTTGCGCGACAGCGACACCCTGAACCGCGCCGTGCTCAATTCCATGATGGCCAACATCGCCGTCGTGGACCGCCACGGCACGATCATCGCCATCAACGATGGTTGGGAACGTTTCGCGCGGGAGAACGGCGCTGCTGGCTCGATGTCCTCTGTGGGTGTGGGTGCCAACTACCTGGAGGTCTGCCAGCGGGCCACACAGGACCTGGGCGGGGAGGCGCAGCAGATATTGGACGGGCTGCGTGGCGTGCTGGCGCATTCCAAGGTGACCTTCAAACATGAGTATCCCTGCCACTCGCCCACCGAACACCGCTGGTTCACCATGCATGTCTCTCCTCTGTCCCGCGAGGAAGGCGGGGCGGTCATTGCCCAGATCAATGTCACGGAACGCAAGCGGGCCGAGAAGGTGCTGGCAGATTTCAAGGCCGCGCTCGACGAGCACGCCATCGTCGCCGTCACGGATGCCCAAGGAATCATCACCTATGTGAACGACAAGTTCTGCGCGATTTCGAAGTATGCGCGCGAGGAGCTGCTCGGCCGGGGCCACGGCATCATCAATTCCGGGCATCATCCCAAAGCGTTGATCCGCGAGCTGTGGGAGACGATCACCAGCGGGCGGGTGTGGAAGGGCGAGATCAAAAACCGTGCGAAGGACGGTTCATTCTACTGGGTGGACACGACCATCGTGCCCTTCCTCGGCGAGGATGGGCGGCCCGTGCAATACATCGCGATTCGCGCGGACATCACCAACCGGAAGCAGATGGAGGAGGAGTTGCGCGAGAATGAACATCTTCTCTCCGAATCTCAGCGTATCGCGCATATTGGCGGCTGGTCTTGGGATATGAAAGGTGTCATCCACTGGACGGATGAGACCTATCGTATCTATGGCGTTCCAGCAGGGACATTCACGCCAACCATCGAGTCGCTGATCAATCTGGTTCATCCTGATGACCGGCTGGAGATGCAACGATGGCTTGGGGCTTGTTCGGCGGGGGAAAAGCCCTGTGATCTGGAGTTTCGAGCGGTCAGGCCCGACGGCTCGGTCCGTTGGCTTATGGGTTGCGGTGAATTGAATTGCAACACCGAGGGCGGCTCCCGCTGCATGACGGGCATCGTGCAGGACATCACTGAACGGAAAAGGGCGGAAGAAGAGATCCGTCGGTTTAACACGGAACTCGAACAACTGGTCATCCAGCGCACCGGCGCTCTCAAGGAGAAGGAGGCGCAGCTCCGCGAGGCCCAGCGCATCGGCCGGATGGGCAGCTGGCATTTTGAGGTGCTCACGAACCGCCTGACGTGGTCCGACGAAATCTTCCGGATCTTTGAGCAGGATGCCCATCAGTTTCAGGCATCCTACGAGGCGTTCCTGCAAACGGTTCACCCCGAGGACCGCGACATGGTTGACCGCGCCTACTCCGAGTCGGTGCGCGACCACACACCCTATGAGGTCGAGCACCGGCTGCTGCTGCCCGATGGCCGCGTCAAGTTCGTGCAGGAACGTTGCGAGACGGTGTATGACGCCACCGGTCAGGCAGTGCATTCGCTTGGCACCGTGCAGGACATCACCGAGCGCAAGCTGGCCGAGGAGCGGGATGCCACGCACTTGCGGAGGCTGCACCGGCTTTCCGAGCTGAGCATGCAGCTCTCGGGTGAGCCGGGCGCGGTGTTCGAGGAGGTCGTTGGCATGGTGGCCACTCTGTTTGAAGTTCCTGTGGTTTGCCTCTCGGAGATCGCCGGTCAGGAGCTGTTGTTCAAAACGGTGTGGGTCAACGGACAGGTTTTCCGGGATGCGGGCGGATGTCCTCTGGCCCTCACCCCTTGCGCGACCGTGGAGGTGACCAAGGATTTGCGCACCTACGAGCGCGTCCAGGAGCACTTCCCGCAGGCCGGCTTTCTCCGCGACCACAACGCGGTTGCCTACTGCGGCGTGCCTTCACTGAACGCCCGGGGCAATGTGGTCGCCATCACCTGCCTGCTGGACTCCAAGCCGCACGAGTTTACCGAGGAAGACCAGGAAATTCTGCGCATCATTGCCCAGCGGGTGGCGATGGAACTGGAGCGCGGGCATAACCTCGCCGAGCGCAAGAAAATGGAACTTCTGGCCCTGCGCTCGCAACGCATGGAGGCCATCGGCACGCTGTCGGGCGGCGTGGCGCACGATTTGAACAACGCGCTCGCCCCCATCATGATGGGCGTGGATATGCTAAGGAGGCGGTATCCCGACGAATCACAAATCGTGGACATGCTTGAAACCAGCGCCAAGCGGGGCGCGGACATGGTGCGCCAGTTGTTGACCTTTGCCAAAGGCGAGGAAGGCGAGCGCGTCGTCCTTCAAGTCGAACGTATGATCAAAGAGTTGGAGAACTTGATGACAAGCAGTTTTCCCAAGAACATCCAGTTGGTGGTCAAATGCGAGCCGGAACTGCCAACGGTGCTGGGCGATGCCACGCAGTTGCACCAGATCCTCCTGAACCTGTGCGTCAACGCCCGAGACGCCATGCCGCAAGGCGGGACGCTGACTCTGGAGGCGCGACGCGCAGAGGTGGACGCCGCCTATGCCAGCTCGGCGCCCGATGCCAGGCCGGGCCAGTATCTGGCACTGCGGGTGCAGGACACAGGCTGCGGCATCCCCCGGGAAATCATCGACCGGATTTTTGACCCGTTCTTCACGACCAAAGACCCGGACAAAGGCACGGGCCTGGGGCTTTCCACCGTCATGGGACTGGTGAAGAGCCACGG
>DNXB01000445.1:18859-19055 GCA_003506995.1 Verrucomicrobiales bacterium | reverse complement strand
AGCGGCCGCCTTGGATGGTGCCGCCGCCACCGCCGGCAAGGACGACGGGGAGTTGTCTCGAATCGTGCGCGTTGCCGTCCATGAGGCTGCTGGTGAGCAGGATCATGCTGTTTTCGAGCAGCGTGCGCTCGCCTTCGTTCGTGGCCTGCATCTTGGCGAGGAACTCGGCCCAGAGTTTGACCTGATGCTCGTTCAC
>DNXB01000445.1:0-18824 GCA_003506995.1 Verrucomicrobiales bacterium | reverse complement strand
GAGAGGTCGTTGTTCATCATGAAGGTGGCCACGCGGGTGCGGTCCATCTGGAAGGCGAGGAGCATGATGTCGAACATGAGGCGCAGGTGGTCTTCCGCGCTGGCGGGGATGCCGGCGGCGGGACGACCGATGGTCGGGACCTTCACGGTGGGCATCCAACCCTGGCCGTTGGTCTCGGCCTGGCTGATTTTTTCGGCGAGTTCGACGCGCTGCTCGATNNAGGTGAGGTATTCGTCGAGCTTCTGCTTGTCGCGGCTGCTGAGCTTCGGTTTGAGGCCGTTCGCATCTTCAAGAACGAGGTCGAGGATGCTCTTGTCGCGCTTGCGGCGACTGCCGTCGTCGAAAAGCTGGTCAAATGCCTGCTGCGGGAAAATTTCCTTCGGCGCGGGCGTGGTGGGAGTGCTCCAGGAGATGTAGGCGGAGTAGATGGAGGTGAAGCCGCTGTCCGTGCTGTAGCTCGGACGCTCGGTGCCGAGCACGACGCTGGGCACGGGCGTGAATTTGCCCGTTTGCGCGGCGATGAGCTGATCCATCGTGGTGCCGACCTCGACATCGGTGGTGGTCTTTTTCACCTTCAGGCCGCAAAGCACATTCATCTTCGGGTAGTGGCCGCCTTCGCCTTCCACCGTCGTGGGATTCCATAGACCTTTGAAGACGTTCACCTGCTTCTTGAGCCCTTCGAGCGGCGTGAGCGATTTCATGAACTCCATGCCCTTCGCGCCATTCGTCGCGCCCCAATGATGCGGGTTCACACCGTTGCCGGTAAAGCACACGGCGAGCCGACGCGGTGCGGTGTTGTTTTTGACGGATTCAGCTCCGAAAGCGCAGATGGACTCCAGCCACGGCAGGCCAAGCGCTGCACCAGTGCCACGGAGGAAAAGACGACGGGAAGATTTCATGTTTTGGGGTACGAAAGAGACGCTCCAAAAGCGCGAAAGTTTGCAGCCGCCTCAAGGGAAGCAGGCAGGAGGCCAAGATCAGAGCACTGGATCAGCCATGTGGCGCACACTTCGCAGTCATTTTCAACGAGGCTGTCGGTTCGTGCGTTGAGGTTGCTCGTTGCGGTCTTTGCCGTTTTGCTGTGGTGGTGGAGGGTGAAATCGATGATTGAGCAATCGCGACCCGGTCGAGGTGTCAAAGCAACGTGGGACCGTTCTGGAGTGCCTGCGAGAAAAAGCTATCGCACTTCGATGATCGGCTCGCCACGGGCAGCCTCGGCCTCGATTTGAGCCAGCAGAGGTTCGAACCAGGCCAGCAAGGCGCGTCGGCTGGTGTTGCCGACGCGCAGCCAGACGATGACTGGAGCGCGTTTGCTCATCAGCGCACGCCGTGGAAAGTCTTCGTCCTTGGTGAAGACAATGGCGTTATTTTCGAGCGCCCACCGCCAGATTTCACTGTCATCGGAGTGACGCAGCCCGAGGTCTTCCACATGCCGCGCCTGATGCCCTGCCTGCACCAGCAAACGTGCCAGCGCTGGCGGCAGTTGGGCATCGACGACACAGTTCACGGCCTGAGTGAATCACGCGGTGGCAAGAATGGGATGATCCGACTCAGCAGCGGCAAAATCGAGGCAGGCCTGAATGTCCTCTGGTTCCAGATAGGGGTAGTCTTCGAGGATTTCGCTCTCAGGCACACGGGCGGCCAGCAGATCGAGCACATCCTTCACGCGAATACGCATGCCACGGATGCACGGCCTGCCGCCACACTGAGCAGGATTAATGGTGATGCGATCTTGGAACTCACTCATGGCTTAAGGCTAGCATGCTTGCTTTTGTTTGTCTGATTTCTTCTCACGCCTGCCTCAGCGCCAGCACCGCCTCACGCGCACGGACGAGGAAATCAGGCTTCGCTTCGCCTTCGTGGAGTCGGATCGGCTCGCCGAAGGTGACGCTGCCGAGGACGGGGACGGGGAGGACTTCGCCTTTGGGGAGGATGCGGTTGAGGTTTTCCATCCAGACGGGGACGAACTGCACGTCGGGGCGTTTTTTGGCGAGATGGAAGAGGCCGGGCTTGAAGGGCTGCGGCTCGGGCTGGTTGTGGCGGCTGCCTTCGGGAAAGAGGATGAGCGAGTGGCGGTCGCCGAGGGCGTTGATCATGTCATCGAGCGGATTGCACTCGGGCGTGGGCTTTTTGCGCTCGATGAGCACGGCGTTGAAGACACGAAAGGCGAGGAAGGGCCGCACGCGGCCCACGGTCCAGTAGTCCTTGGCGCCGATGAGCCGGGTGACCTCGCGCACGGGCGCTGGCAGCGAGGCCCAGAGCACAGGGCCGTCGAGATTGCTGGTGTGATTGGCAAAATACACCCGCTGCACCGGCTCCGGCGCACAGCCCTGCCAGCGGGCAACGGAGCCGGAAAACACACGAAGCGCTCCGGCGATGAGACTGCGAATCATGCGCGGATCATGCGTGATGAAGATGAGGTTGTCACGCGTCTTGCTGGCTCGTAAAGCACCTGATGCCGAATTCCACCCCGACGTCGCCGGACTCATCTACCTGGATGGACGCGCTGGCGGATTTTTTGCTGGAGGAACCGTCCATCGAGGCCATCCGGCTGAACCCGGAGTCCAAGCGCGTCGAAATGGCAACGCTGGGCCGGGTGGATGGCGAGCTGCTGCAAGCGAAGCTCACGGAGGTGCTGCGGGCGGTGGATGCGCGGTGGTTGCAGAAGACGGAGACGGTTCCAGCGCACTCGGGCATGCTGGACGTGCGGCAAAAAGATGGCGCGCTCGTTTTGGAAAAGCCTTCCTGCCCCACGGCGCCGAAGTTTTGGAAGTGGCGTGATTTTGCCTGGCCAGAGCCGGACGAGATGGAGCAGGAGAGCGATGACGAATGGCGCACGCTGGCCTGGCAGGCGGCGATTTGCGGCGTGGCGCTGGTGGCAGGCTATGTGTTTGACCAGTCGGCCTTGTTTGCGATCTCGCTGATCGCCGGAGGCTGGGACGCGGCGAAGGACGCGTGGGCGAATCTTCTCGAACGTCGGCTGGACGTGCACTTCCTGATGCTGGCGGTCGCGGCGGGCGCGGTGGCGATTGGGGCATGGGAGGAAGGGGCGCTGCTGCTGTTCCTGTTCTCGACCTCGGGGGCGCTGGAGCACTTTGTGATGTATCGCACGCACAAGGAGATCAACGCGCTGACGAAATCAGCCCCCAAGCTCGCGCATGTGCTGCTGCCGGACGGCACGACGGAAGACCGCAGCGTGAGCGGCCTGCGCGTGGGGGATGTGATCGTGGTGAAGCCGGATGAGCTGTTCGCGGTGGATGGCACGGTGATTTCTGGATCGACCGCGGCGGATGAATCCACGCTGACGGGCGAGGCGGTGCCGATCACGAAGGAAACGGGTGCCCCGATTTATGGCGGCACGTTGAATCAGTGGGGCTTGGTGCAGGTGCGGGTGGATCGCCCGGCGACACAAAGCGCGCTGGCGAAGATCATCACGCTGATTCAAACGGCGCAGCATCTTCGGGCACCGAGCCAGCGCTTCACCGACCGGTTTGGCACGCGTTACACGATTTTGACGCTCGGCGTCGTGACGCTGATGTTTTTCGTGTGGTGGCTGGGCTTTGGCATCTCGCCGTTTGAAAACACGGCGGTGTCAAAGTCGTCGTTTTATCGGGCGATGACGCTGCTGGTGGTCATGAGCCCGTGCGCGCTGGTGTTGTCGATTCCCTCGGCGATTTTGGCCGCGATTGCCTGGGGAGCCCGACGTGGCGTGTTGTTCCGGGGTGGTGCGGCGATTGAGAAGCTCGCGGAAGTCGATGTCATCGCGATGGACAAGACTGGGACGCTGACGGAAGGCGAATTGAAGGTCGCGAAAATCGAAAGCTTCCCTGCTGGCCGCGAAAACGACGTTTTGCGCATCGCGGTGAGTTTGGAAGCGAACTCGAATCATCCCATCGCGCGGGCGATCACGCGGCATGGGCAGTCGGAAGGCATCGTGGCGGACAAACTGGCCGAGTTTCAATCCATCGCCGGTCAGGGGCTGCGCGGACGCACGGCGGGCGGTTTGAGCTATGTGGGGCGGCGGGAACTCGTCAAAGACAGCGCTCTCGGCGAGGTGCTGGCGGGCGTGCCGGACGCGCCGCTGGGTTTCAGCGAGGTGTGGGTGCTGCACGAGCAGATCGTGGGGCGTGTGCTGCTCAAGGACGAGATTCGCGCGGGAAGCCGGGGAGTGTTGGAAAAACTGGCTGCCGAGGGCGTGCGCACGATCATGCTGACAGGCGACCGCCGTGCGGCGGCCGTCGAAGTGGGCGAAAAACTCGGCATCGCCGAGGTGCGGGCCGGTTTGCACCCGGAGGACAAGGTGGCGGCGATTCGCGAACTGACGCAGGCCGGGCACAAAGTCGCCATGGTCGGCGATGGGGTGAACGACGCGCCGAGCCTGGCCGCGGCCTACGTCTCCGTGGCGATGGGCGCCCGTGGCAGCGACGCGGCGCTGGAGCAGAGCGACGTGGTGCTGATGCAGGACAAGATCGAAAAACTGCTCTCGGCCCGGCGCATCAGCCAGCGGGCACGGCGCATCATTCAACAGAACCTGATCATCTCCCTTGGCAGCGTGATCGTGATGGCGGTGGCGTCGCTGTTTGGCCTCGTGCCGCTGACTTTGGGCGTCTTGACGCACGAGGGGAGCACGGTGGTGGTGTGCCTGAACAGCCTCCGGCTGCTGTTTGAAAAAGAGTGAAGGTTTTTCCGCCCGCGTAACTCCGTGCTGGACGATTCCCGCCTTTTCTTCATAGAGTGAGTAAATTCTCGTATGCGTCTCCTCTCCAAAGTCCTCTGGACCCTGGCCTTCATCACCGCCACCTTCATCTGGATGGTGCTCTTTGAGCACGGCTTCAGCCTGAAGGCGCTGACCGAAGGCACCGGCGAGGAGCTGCGCGCGATCGCCGCCTGGTTCGGCGGCGGCAAAAAATGACTTCAAAACGCACCCACCCAAACCAGCCCAAGCCCCCCCAAGGATTATGATCGTCAAGGAAGCTGAACTCGACCCCCGGCACCAGGCCCTCTGGAAAAAAGCACTGATCTCCGCCGAGCGGAAAAACTGGGAGTATGTGATCGACCAGTTGCTGCCCATCGTGATTGCCAATGTCGGCTTCATTGACGGCCGCAAGCTCCTGCGCAGCGCGGAGAGCGAGGCCAGCGGCGGCAGCGGCGGCAAGAAATTCAGCTTCGGCCTGGGCGGCTTCAAGCCCAGCTCGAAGAAGGAGCCAGCCGAGGCGATTGCCGACATGGAGGAGAACGTGTTCCGCAAAGACCCCTTCAATCTCAACGCGAACGAGCAGCTCTATGAGATCGCGATGAAGATGCATTTCCCGGAGCTGGCGGCCTTTGCGTTGGAGACCATCCGCGCCGGCCATCCGGAGAACACGAAGCACATGCACAAGCTGGCGCAGCATTACATGGCGCATGAACAGCCGGAGCTGGCCAGCGAGGTGTACCGCCTCATCGTCAAAGCGAACCCGCGTGACATGGAGGCGATGAAGGGGGAAAAAGACGCCGCCGCGCGCACCTCCATCCTGCGCCAGGGCTGGGGCGGCGACAATTTCCGCAACGCCATGAAGGACGGCGGCGAGGCCGCGAAGCTGGAAATGCTCAGCCGCCAGGGCATGACCCAGGAGCAGATGGAGCAGTTCCTGGCAGAGACCATCGCTCAGTACAATGCCGACCAGTCGGACATCATGATCGTCAAGCGCATGTCCGACCTCTACGAAAAGCTCGGCCAGATCGAAAGCGCGCTGATGTTTTACGACTACGCCCTCACCCTGAACCCAGGGGACGTGGCCTTGCAGCGCAAAGTGGAAATCATCCGTGACAAGGTGCAGGACCAGCAGATCGAGGACTTTGAGCGTGAGATCGAGGCCAATCCGGGCGCGCCTGACATTGAGGAAAAACGCGCCCAGGTGGCCGAAATCCGCCGCCAGCGCTCCAGCGTGGTCATCAACGAGGCCAAAAGCCGCGTGGACCGCAATCCGACCGACAAGACGCTGCGCTACGAGCTGGGCCAGGCCTACTTCAACGCCGGAATGTTCACGGAGGCGATTCCCGAACTCCAGCAGGCGAAATCGAACCCGAACATGCGCATCAAGGCCATCCTGCTGCTGGGCCGCTGCTTTGAGCGCAAGAACATGAACGACCTGGCCAAAACCTCGCTGTTGGAGGCATCCAAGGAGCTGCTCATCATGGATGCGATCAAAAAAGAGGTGCTCTACGAGCTGGCGCACGTGCTGGAGAAAATGGGAGACAAGCCCGGGAGCCTCGACGCGCTCAAGGAAATCTACAACGCGGACTACGGCTACAAGGACGTGGCGAAGCGTGTGGAGTCCTCGTACTCGTGATTTTTCATCCTGTCGAAGGATGCCATCACCCCGCTCCAGCGCATGGGGCGGGGTGATCTTGTTTCAGCCCCAAATGGTACTGGAAAGCATGGCCCGCTCCTCCATCATTCGCGCCCATGCCTGCCGCACTCCTCGCCGCCTCCCCGCCCGAACTCTGGGCCGCCTTTGTTCAAGCCCTGCCAGTTATCATGGGCCTCATTTTGATTGAGGGGCTGCTGTCTGTGGACAACGCCCTGGCCATCGCCGCCATGGCCTCGCATCTGGATGAGAAGAAGCGCGCGAAGGCCATGAACATCGGCTACCTCGGCGCGTATGGCTTCCGAGTGGTGGCGCTGCTGTTCGCCTCCTGGATCATCAACAACCACTGGGTGATGCTGATCGGGGCGCTGTACCTCGTGTGGCTGATGTGTGCGCACTTTGCCGGGCAGAAGGACGTCGCCGAGGACGAGGGCGAGGTGGTGAACGTGCATCACCGCACCTTTGCCAGCACCATTGCCATGATCTCCCTCATGGACCTGAGCCTGAGCGTGGACAACGTGGTGGCGGCGATCGCCCTGAGCCCGAAGGACCTCTGGCCCGTGTACGTGGGTGTGACCATCGGCATCATCGCTCTGCGACTGGTGGCGGGCGTGGCGATCAAGATGATCGCCAAATATCCGGTGCTGGAGCACACCGCGTTCATCCTGATCGGTTACGTCGGGTTGCTGCTGCTGTCCGAGCTGCATTTCCATGATTACTTCGAGGCCATGGGGCCCATGAAGGTGAAGATCCTGAAGTTTGCGGGCATCATCGTCATCACCGCGACGACCATTGCCTGGTCACGGTTCGCGCTGGTGCAGAAACTACTGCATCCCCTTCTTCAAGTGGTCTTGTTCCCCATGAACCTGGCGGCGGCCCTGATCGGCTCCGTCATCTTTGCCATCACCTGGCCCTTCCGCTTTGCCTGGGCGGCGATGAAAAAAAGCTGAGCGCATGTGTGTCGGCGGAAGACATCCGACGGGCTCCATCCCACCGGATCTGCGGACGCAGACGCTGCATCACGCCGAAGTCGTCGATGTCGGCAAGACCGCGAACCTGTAACTGGCGCGGTTGTTGAAGGCGGTGGTGTAATGAATGCAGGACAATGGTCGGAGAACATGTCATGATTTCACGCATGCATGCGCCCACGCTGTATCTCGACACCTCGGTCATCGGTGGCTACTTCGATGACGAATGGAAAGAAGCCACCCAGGAGCTGTGGCGGCTGCGGGACGCGGGGCGGTTTCACTTTCAGACCTCCATCATCGCGTTCGACGAAATCACGCAGGCCCCTGACGAGGTGCGTGAGTTGTTCCATCGTACGTTTGCCGACCCACCGAGTCTGCTCATGGTGACGGAGGAAATGGAAGAGCTGGCAGAGGCTTATCTGGCGGCATCCGTGGTGAGCCCCAAGTACACCGATGATGCCAGGCATGTCGCGGTCGTGTCCGTTTTACGTCTGGATTTCCTGGTGAGCTGGAACTTCAAGCATCTCGTCAACGTGCAGCGGGAGGCGGGTTTCAACGCGGTGAACCTCTTGCAGGGCTACCCGCCCGTGCGTATCATCAACCCACTTCAATTGATCTATGGCAACACCACCGAAAGCGTTTGATGCCGTCGCCTCCTCCCGGCAGTGGCGCGAGACCACCAGCAGCAAGCTGGACGCGATGAGCCGTGCCGAACGGCTGGCTCACTATGCACGCTTGATGAAGCAGGCGACCGGCGTGGCGGCTTCGAGCGCAAAGGCGGTGAAAACGTAGTTCTAGTGGTGAGTCGGGCTTAAAATGTGGGAGCTGTGCCACCGTAGGCTGGATGTGTTTGGCGGAGAACCACCCCGCTATCTCGCCGGCCATCTTCGCCAAACTATCCGGCTTCTTTGAGCGCGCCTGACTTCCACGCCCCCGCGCCAGCCGGATAGTTCGGCGAAGGTCATTTCATCGTGTTGGCGATGCTCTGCGCGCCGAACACATCCGGCCTACGTTCAGAGTCCGCCAGCGCGCCTTTGACACCCTCCAAGGATGCTCATTTTAAGCCTGACTCACCACTAGCCCGAAGTGAGGAAAAGAAACCGGCAGAGCTGGATCTCGCCAAACATGTCACGCGAGAGCTTCGTAGATCGCGTCTTCTTCAGCGTCGTCTTTGAGGAACTGGCCGTAGGCCGCCTCGCGCCAGCCGGAATCATCGTCCGTGTCCGTCAGAACGATGACACGCGCCGTGCCGCTCTTGGGAAGCTGAGCGGCGATGTTTCCGGGAATCGGGAAACTGGTGTCCCCGTGAAGCTCGGTGGTGAATTCGACGGCTTGCATGGCTGGAGGTTAGTTCTTTTGCGTGTGAGGTCAACCAAGGCGATTCAAGCCCGCGCCCTCGGCATGGAAGTCGCCGGCATCTCCATGCTCACCAACTGGGCCGCCGGTCTGCGGCCGCAGACGCTGCATCACGCCGAAGTCGTCGAGGTCGGCAAGACCGCGAGCCTGTATCTGGCTTGGTTGTTGAAGGCGGTGGTTTGAATCCTCACTTTTTGAGGCATGTCATCATTCGCTCAACTGCGAAGGATGGAAGCACAGACGACGAGTTCAGTGAAACCATCCCTTGCGCGGCTCGGGAGCAAGATCGGCCTGGCAAGTGGGACACAGCCTGCTGGTGTGGGCGACTTCGTTGCCGCAGTGACCGCAGCTTGAGATGAGCCGGGTTTTGGCATCGATGAGGGCGCTGATGAGCATGAGAGCGAGGCCCACGGGCCAGAAGATGAAGATGAGGAAGACGAGGCCAAGCAGGATGCCGAGGATGCAGAGTATGCGGCTGCCGCCGGTGCGGACCTTGCGCGTGACGCGGTAGGAGTAGATTTGTTCTTCGGTGCTCATGAGACTAAAATTTTCAGTAGTGGGCTATTTTGATTTTTCAAAGTAGCACACTACCGACCCCTGAGATGATTGATTGACCCCAGAGACCCATGGCGATGATGAGATTTGGTTTCTCGATCAGCAGCACGGACTGAGCGGCACGCCGTCCATCGACTCGGGGGCTTCGAGGCCGGGATTGGGCTCCAGGGGGGCGAGGCCGAGGTCGCGGAGGAGTTTCATGTCCTCGTTGGCGCGGGGGTTGGCGGTGGTGAGGAGTTTGTCGCCGTAGAAGATGGAGTTGGCACCGGCGAAGTAGGCGAGGGCCTGGGCTTCGCGGCTGAGGTTCGTGCGGCCGGCGCTGAGGCGCACTTTGGCCTTCGGCACCGCGATGCGTGTGACGGCGATCATGCGGACGAAGGCGAAGGCATCGATGACTTCGTTGTCGCCCATCGGCGTGCCTTTGATGGGCATGAGGGCGTTGATCGGGATGCTTTCAGGCTGCGGATTGAAGTTGGAGATGACCTCCAGCATCTTCAGGCGGTCGTCGATGGTCTCGCCGAGACCGAGGATGCCGCCGCAGCAGACGGACATGCCGGCGTCCTGCGCGTGGCGGATGGTGCGCAGTCGGTCCTCGAAGGTGTGGGTGCTGACGATGTTCGGGTAATGCTCTGGGGAGGTGTCCACGTTGTGGTTGTAGGCAGTGACACCGGCTTCCTTGAGGTCGGAAGCCTCTTCGGCGCCGAGCTCGCCGAGGGTGACGCAGACTTCCATGCCGAGCTTTGAAACGTCGCGCACGATGTCGAGCACTTGGTCGAACTTTTGAGTGCCTTTGCGTACGCCTTTCCAGGCGGCACCCATGCAGAAGCGGGTGGAGCCGCTGGCACGGGCGGCGAGGGCACGCTCCATGACCTGCTCCTTCGGCATGAGTTTCTCCGTCTGCACGCTGGTGGTGTAGCGGGCGCTTTGGGCGCAGTAGCCGCAGTCCTCACTGCAACCGCCGGTCTTGATGCTGAGCAGGGTGCAGAGCTGGACCGAGTTGTCCGTCCAATGTTCGTCATGCACGGCGCGGGCCTGCTTGAGAAGGTTGAAGAAGGGCTGGTGATAGATGCGGTGAAGCTCGGCGAAGGTCATAGGGCGCGGGATTGTTGGCGCAAAAACCGCCGTTTGGCAATCCTGCTCCTCCTCTTACTCCTCCTCTTCCTCCCTGAAGCCGGGAACCGAAGGGAGGAGGAGTAAGAGGAGGAGGAAGATTGATGTGCAAGACTGCCCCATTCGCCGCCGATTCTTTGCACCACCATGAACCGCCGATCCTTCCTCCACCAAACGTCCGCGCTCGCCGCAGTCTCCGCTTTGCCAAAACTCCGTGCCGCGGATGCCGCGCAGAAAAAGCTCAAGGTGGCTGTCGTGGCGCTGGGCCGTGGCATGGGGCACGTCGGAGCGCTGTTGAAGCTGCCGAACGTGGAAATCGCCTACCTGGCCGAAGTGGACCCGAAACGTCTCGAAATCGGCCTCAAAACCGTGAATGACAAGCAGCAGGTGTCCTGCCAGGGCGTGACAGACTTTCGCACCTTCCTTGATGACAAGACGCTCGACGCCGTCTTCATCGCCACACCGAATTTCTGGCACACGCCAGCCGCTTTGCTCTGCATGCAGGCCGGGAAGCACGTCTATGTCGAAAAACCCGGCAGCCAGAACGCGAACGAGGCGGAGATGATCGTCGAGGCAGCGACGAAATACGACCGCGTGGTGCAGATGGGCAATCAGCGCCGCACCTGGATGAAGGAGGCGATTGAGGCGCTGCACGGCGGCGCCATCGGCACGGTGCGCTTTGGCCGTGGCTTCTACTACAACACGCGCAAGACCCTCGCCGTGAATGAAAAGCCCGCGCCCGCCGATCTGGACTTCAACCTGTGGCAAGGGCCGGTGCCGGATGATGCGAAGCACGACATGAAGCAGTTCGCGCACTACGACTGGCACTGGCTGTGGCACTGGGGCAACGGCGAACTCGGCAACAACGGCATCCACACGCTGGACATCCTGCGCTGGGGCCTGAAGGGCGACTATCCGCTGCGCACGACCTACAACGGCGGCCGCTACTTCTACGATGACGCGCAGGAAACGCCGGACACGGGCACGGCGGTCTATGATTTCGGCCACGCGGGCTGCGAGTGGGTGCAGAGCAGTTGCCACCCACGCGCTGCGGAGAAACCGCTTTCAGAAATCATGTTCTATGGCGACAACGGCACCATGGCCGCCGGTCGCGACACCTGGACGATCTACGACCCGAAAGGCGTCGAGATCAGCAAGGGCAAAGGCGCTGGCGGCGGCGATCCCGCGCACATCGGCAACTTCCTCGACGCGATTCGCGGCGAGGCGAAGCTGAACAGCCCCATCGCCGAAGGCCAGAAGAGCACCATGATGTGCCATCTGGGCAACATGGCCTATCGCACGAATACGGTCGTGAAATGCGATCCCAAGACCGGCAAGATCCTCGACAACACCGAGGCGCTGAAGCTCTGGGGCCGCGAAGGTGGTTATCGCAAGGGCTGGGACGTGAAGATTTGAGCCAAAGTAGCCTTGTTGCTGTGCAACAAGGACCACCCTGTTCCGCAGGAACAGGGCTACTTTACCGGAACACCACGTCCACGCCCATCGCGCTTTCTTTGGCGAAGCCGGGAATCCAATGCGGCTTTCGCAGCGCGATCACGCGGTAGATCATCGACAGCACATGCAGGATGAGCAGGCGGTCGATGATGCGGTAGCCGCGTCGGCGGCGCATGAGCAGTTCGACGGCCCAGCCGATGTAGCGGCGATGCAGCCAGAAGGGCGTGAAGCCCATCTTGATGCGATACCGGGCGCGCAGGCCGCGCTTCGGGTATTTCGCCTTGTAGGCCCGCTTCGCCTCACGCAGCCGCGTTTCGATCTCCGGCGTGAATTCGGTGAAGTTGTACTCACGCGCCAGGGCCAGGAGGCGGAAGGTGTCGCGCATGTATTCGAGGTCGGCGACGGGCACACCGGCGCGCGGGGCGAGGATGATCATCTGCTCCAGCCGGCTCATGCAGCGGGCGGCGCTGTGCAGGGCGGCCTCCGGCTCGCGCACGAAGTGGCGCAGCAGCTTCTTGACGCTGTGATTGATGAAGATGTTCCCCCAATAGACCTGGAGCAGCGGCGGAATGCGCACGCGGCGGAAAAACAGCTTCTGCTGCGCAAACTCCTCCACATACAGCAGCTCGCGAATGACCTCGTCGGAGTAGCGCAGCAGCTCGATGAGCGCTTCGGCATCGCCCAGCCCGCGCTCTTTGACAAAAACACGCACGGCTTCCTCCACGGGCATGCCATCCTTCATGATGCGCAGCGTCACGAAGGTGTTCAGGTCGATCCAGATGGCCTCGGGATCGATCAACGCGATGCGGCGGAACGGCACCCAGCCGCCGGTCTGACACCAGACCATGCAGCCGATGACGTTTTTCGCGTGCTTCAGCTCGTGCGCGTAGCGCTCGTATTCCCAGCCGGTGAAGCTCGGATACTCGCCGCAGCCTTCGTACTCGCGCCGTGTCTGCAGCTCGACGATCTTTGCCACATCGGTGCGGAAGAAGTTCGAGTTCAGCGGCAGGTAGCGGAAGAAGTCGGACTCGCCGTACTTCATCGAAATGACCAGCGCCGGGCTTTGCAGGCCCTCAAACACGCTCGCAAACGTGCGGCGGTGCCACATCAGATCGCCGATGCGATACGCGCCGACGGTCCAGGTGCGGAAAATGAGGCGGCGCGCGTGCTTCTCGCACACCGGCAGCAGATCGAGCAGCAACTGGCGGGCCTGCGCTGGCTTTTGAATCACCAGCTCGCTGCGAAACTCGTCATGCACGCCTTTCCCATCCGATTCACCGATGCGGGCGATGATTCCGGCCACCTGCGGGAAGCTGGTGAAGAAGCCATCGAGCAATTCGGCGAGGTAATCGTTCACGCCGCGCTTCGCCTCGGTCATGCGGCGGCGCAGCTCGGGCGTGTAGGTCATCACGTCCATCGTCAGATGCACCGCCAAGCCGCGTTCCGTGAGAAGGGCAAAGCAGCGGGCGAATTCCTCGCGGTAGAGCGCGATGCGCCCGCGCAGCTCCGGCTCCAGCCAGGCGTGATCTGCCAGATGCGTCACATCATCGAGCGAGACCGCGTTGAAGCCCCACGCGGCAGCCTGGTCGGCAAACTTCGTCAAATCGGCTCGAACCAGCGTCCACCACGCGTCTGCGGCGGCATCGCGAGTCTTTGGCAGGTTTTGCCACGGAATCTTCGACCAGTTGATCGTGCGCACGTCATGCCCGCGAAAAAACGGGCCGATGGCGTCGATGAGGTGGAGCGGTTGCAAGCGCCGCGAATGAAGCAGGCTAGCGCCGGATGCAAGTGACGATCTTGAAAGTGGTCCGCACAGTCCCCAGTGCGGCGTTCCGCAATGCCACAGACTTTCGCATGATTCCAAAGCCACTTTCTATGTGCGCAGCCTATTTGTAGCGCACCTCACACCCATCGACACGCCGCACAGAGGACTGTGCGGACCACTTTGCTACTTCACGCGCTCTTTAAGAATCTCGCGAAACGAACGGCCATCCAGGCTCAGATCGGCCAGCACGGCGCGGCCGTTGAGCACGCGCACCTCGGCAATGATGCCTTTGTCCGTGCGGATGTTCTCGGCGAACCATTCGTCCGCCTCCGGCGCGAGTTTTTCGTTGATGTAGAAGCGCTCAAAGGGCCACTCGATGGTCGCCTTGCTTTCATAAGCGTAGCCGGTTCTCACCCGGATGTAGTCGCCACTGGCGGGTGGTGTGAGGGAGAGGCTGGTGATGGTTGCGAGACCATCCTCGCCAGTGGTCAGCGTCGCAAAACACCTGCATGCCTTGTTTCAGCTTCATGTCCGCAGACACGTTGACTTCCCGTTGTGCCGGCCGCACGGCGAGAAAGCGGCCACGCAGCGGGTCGTAGGGATCGGGGGCGCTGCATTTGAGCTTGATGAGCGTGCCTTGCGTGAGCGTCTGCTCATGCGTCCAGATTTGCGTCAAAGGCGCGGCCCACTGCGCGAGCGCGGCGATGCCAAAGATGATGAGGGGAAGAGCTTTCATGGCTGAGGGAGTTGTTTTTGACGGGCAAGACGGCTCATGAAGATGTTGAAGGCCAGGAAGGCCACACCGATGACGATGAAGGCCAGTCCTTTGGCGAGGAGTGACAGCTCGCTCTCAAACATGCGGGCGATGATGAGCAGGCAGAGCAGGGCGGCGCCTAACCGCGGCGCGCCACGCCTCCCGGCGAACTCCAGCACGATGAGCGTGATGCCGATGAGCGACAGATGCAGCGTGACGAGCCAGGAAAGCAGCGCGCTGTGCTCGCTCTGGCTTTGGGTGAATGGAATGGCGACCAGCGGCAGCAAAGCGATGGAGGCAATCGCCAGCACGGCCCAGCGACGGCGCAGGCAGGCCAGAATCACGAACGGCGCGAGAACGCCGAGCAAACCCCAGCACCAGGGCAGCTTCAGCGCGTTGGCGGCGCCTTGGAGAATATCATCGCTCACATCTTGGAACGTGGCCGCGATGCCGTAGCCAAGCAGCCAGAGGGAGCCGAGCACGACCTGGGGTTTGCGCCCGGTGGATTCAGCCACCCCGGCCCGGCTGAGGGGAAACAGCGTGAGGCCGGCACCAATCAGAGTCCAGAGCCAGACGAACGTTTCATCCCGATGGCTGTAGTAGCCATCGCTGCGGGCGCTGACGAAAACAGCGGCGCTGCACAGGCCCAAAATGGCGCTGATCGTCATGACCCAGCGCACGGAGATGGAGAGCGGGGTCTTGGGCGGCCAGCCGGGCCAGTAGGGGAGAAGACCGAGCAGCAGCAGCGGATAAATAAGCGGGCTGTCATGCCAGGGCTTGCCGTAGCCTTGATCAAGGCTCCACACCGCAATTCCGATAAGGTAGAAGATGGCCACGGCATGTGAACGCAGCACCCACACCAGCGGCAGGCTCAGCAGCATCCACCAGAACAGGAAATCCTGCCATTCGCCGCCGAGATTGTAGATCTGCGAGACAAGCGCGATGCACGCGCCCGTCGCAAGTGCTTGCAGCAGCGCCGCCGTCTCACGCACCCAGGCTGCGGCGGCATCGCCACGCTGTAGCACCCGAAAGCTGACGATCTGCGTCGCCAGCAGTGGCAGAAAGGCAAACAGCAGACGCACTTGCCGCGAGAAGTCATCCCAGTTGTAGCCGATCACCGCGATCAAGCCGGTGCCGATGAGCAAAGCCCCGAGCGATCCCATCACGATCTGCGCCAGCCCCGGCTGCGATTCATCCACGACATGCCGCTCGCGCAAGGTGTGCGCCGCGTCGGCGGTGAGGAGTCCGTCCTTTTCCCAGTGCGGGAGTTGTTCGAGAAGCCAGCGGTGATGGGAGGTGTTCATGGGAAAAGAATGGCCGAGTCTGCGCGAGATCGCCGAGGAGGACGAATTGATTTACTCGATGGGAGGATTGCTGGAGGCGATGTGAGTCAAAGCGCCGCTGGAATCTGCGACGGCTTGGGAGAACGCACGAAGATCAGGCTCAGCAGAAATCCCACGAAACCGCCGAGCAGCCCACCACCGGTGGCACCGACGGCGATGGGAAGCTTCCAGTCTTCGACGTGCTCGCTGGCGAGAGTCGCGCGTTCCTGGATGGCGACGTAATCCGTGCTCGAATTCAACTGGGCCTGCAACCCATCGAGTTTTTCGAATAGCTTTTGGTAGGCTTCCTTATCCACGGCATATCGCTCGGCAGCCGTTCGCAGTTCGGCGATGTCTGGCTCGTAACGACCCAGCTCGGCTTCGACCATGGAGATTTCTTGTTCGATAGAAGCCATTTTTGTTTCCAGAGAAGCTCGGGCAGCATCATTTGCCGCCAGGGGTTTGAGTTCGAGACGCAGGCCATCACGCTGATCTCTGAGTTTGGTCAGACGAGTCACCAGCCTCTCCTGATCCGCCTTGGCGCTCAACGATTCGACCTTGCTGCGGGCCTGCTCCATGCGAACCAACGCTTCCTCCATGATTTTTTGTCTGGCGGCGACCTCCTGGAGGAACTGCTGGAGCGTCTTCCCTCCTTGCGATTCGCGAATTTGCTGTCGAAAGGACATGAACTCGTCGAGCAGCGCATCGAGAAAAATTCTCGTGTATTCGGGCTCGGTCCCAGTCGCCAGGATGTTGAAAATGGAGCTGCCCTTGGTTTGAGTGACGCGAATATCCACATCGTTGTCCTTGAGATCGGGATTCAGCGCTCGCACACGCTCCAAGGCGCGGCGTTTCATTTCAGCGGATTCGATGGTTTCGATGATCGTGCCATAAAAATCCATCTGCGATTCGCGCCAACGCATGTGGATGTCTTCTTCTGCTTTTCCTCCGCTGGCAACGAGCTTCGCCAGTGAGCGGAACTCCTGCGGCTTGCCGGTGATGCGCGAGGCTTGATAGCAAACACCGACGCTGGCGCCCAGAATGGCAAAGACAAGGGTGTTGATGACACGAGAAAGAATGCGAGAGGTGCTCATGAGGCGTTCATTCGGCCAGAATCGCGGAGGAGTGGCAAGGCTTTTCGATGCGAACACACCTGCTTCGTAGATTCGACTGGCAGTCGAATCCGCGAGTCCCGGAGACCGTCACGTCCCACTGCGGGAGTTGTTCGAGAAGCCAGCGGTGGTGGGAGGTGTTCATGCGAGAGGAAAGGCGGCCGAGTTTGCGAGAGATCGCCGAGGATGACGAATGGATTGACTCGATGGGTGGATTGGCGAAGGCGATGTGGGTCAAGTGTCTGCGAGAAGTGAACGAAGCGAAATCACCCCCCTAATGATCCAATCGAGCAAGAAGCCAAAAAGTGCGCCGCCGATGGCTGCGATGAAAATCAAAATCGGGAACTTCCAGTCGTCAGAAACTTCCGAACCGTAGCTAGCACGTTCCAAGATGGCGACATCCTTCTCCATGGTGCTGCCGTTTTTATTGAGTTGCACATGCAAATCCTGGCGGGAAGTCATGAACTCATCGAGCAACGCGTCGAGATAGGTTTGGGTGTAATTACGGTCTCTGCCGATGGCTTGAATGTTGAAAATGGCCGTGCCTTTGGTTTGAGCGGCACGGATCTCCACCTCACTCTCTTTGAGTTCGGGATTCAATGCTCTCACATGCTCCAGCGCACGGCGTTTCACTATATCCGATTCCAGGGTCGCAAGGATCGTTCCGTAATAGTCGGCATTATTTTCGTGATCCGAAGCCTGGGCAGGTATCAGGCCTCTCGCTGACACCACCTTTGCCAGCAAACGAAACTCCGGCGGCTCTTTGGTGATGCGCAGTGCTTGGAACATGACACCTGCGCTGGCACAGAACAGAATGATGCTGAAACGGATGCCGGTCTGTGAAGCACTCATGGGTGGAGAATCGAATCACCCTGATTCCGCCAGAATCGCCGCCGGGTGACAAGAAGAAAGGCGGAGGGGTTGCCTCCGCCTTGGAACGAATTTGGATGCCGCACACGGAGTGTGCAGACAACTATGGTTCACTTCGCCTCGGGCTTGATCTTGCCTTTGTCTTCCAGCGTGTGCCTGAACTTCTCGGTCTTCGGATCGACGACGGCGCGGACGTAGCCCTGGTTGGGGTTGAGGGCTTTGAAGTTCTGATGGTAGTCCTCGGCAGGATAGAACTTCTTCAGCGGGGCGATCTCGGTGGCGATGGGGTCTTTCCAGTTCTTCTGGGCGGCGTCGCGGGAGGCCAGGGCGATCTTCTTCTGCTCCTCGCTGGTGTAGAAAATGGCGGAGCGGTACTGCGTACCGTAGTCGTTGCCTTGGTAGGCGGTGCCTTTGGGGAGGAGTTTGCCGTGTTTGACCATGTCCTCCTTCGTCACGCTGGTGGGATCGTGCGCGTCCCAGAAGAGGTCGATGATCTCCTTGAAGCTGATGACCGCAGGATCGAACTCGATTTGGATGACCTCGGCATGGCCGGTTTCGCCCGTGCAGATGTCCTCATAGGTCGGATTCTCCGTTTTGCCGCCAGCATAGCCGCTGACGACTTTTTTCACGCCTTTGACCAAGAGGTACTGCGCCTCGACGCACCAGAAGCAGCCGCCGCCGATGATGGCCGTTTCAGTTTTGGCGGCGGGTGCGTCGGCAGCGGAAGTGAGCGGGGCGAGGGAAGCCATGAGGAAGGTGGTGAGAAGGGTGAGCGCGGTTTTCATGACGGTGATACGAACGAAGGAGAAAGACGAGTCAATCATCCGTCGCATGAGAGGCGAAACTTTCGCGGGAATTCCGGTTCCCGTTTCATTTTTTGCCGCCTCACACCTCCGGCAGCTCAAAGCCGGCGGCAGGCGTATCAAGGCTTCACTAGCGCGTCGGTGGTGGCCAGATTGAAGCGCACACTCACGACGGAGTGCTTCTCCTTGCCAGGCGCATACTTCACATAGGTGGTGGCGACGATGGTGCCATCCGGCAGCAGCTCCATGCCGGGATAGCCGCAGTCACCGACACGCTCGGCGTGATTGTGGAGGAGCTTGACGCGATATTGGCCGGGCTTGCCCTGCTTGAGGTCATCGTAAGTGCCGACCCAGGCGACGAAGTGGCCTTTGGTGAGGCTGTTGAGCGCCTGATCGCGGAAGGC
>DNXB01000007.1 GCA_003506995.1 Verrucomicrobiales bacterium | reverse complement strand
CTGATCTGTGCGAACATGTCGCCGCTGTCGTTTGTGGGAGTCCCGGTGCGGGACTACACGACCGGCATCCTGGGCGTGTACGAGCTGAACCGCATCGAACTGCTGCGCGAGGTCTTTGTGCATGCGTATGAGCAGTCCGCGTCCCGCTACGCGGCCATCCGCGATGAACTGGGCGAGCCAGAGCCGATCTTGCTGCGCTACCGCAACGAGATCGCGGACTTCATTCGCGATGTGGTGGTGAAGCGCCTGGGCAAGCTGGACGCCGCCGCGCTGCTGCGCCGCTGGGCCGGGCAAAACATCACCGCGAGCGAAAGAGCCAGGTTTATCGAGGTGGTCGAGGAACGGCTGCTGTCGCTCACCGAGGGCAGCATCGTCCGCGTGCGGGTGCGCCCGTCGGAGTTCGAGGCGTGGTGGCCGGTGTGGAACGAGGTGCGTCCGAAGTGAGTCACACTCCTTCGGGCGTGCCATCGGCCGCGGCGGCTTCATCCGCGACACTGGAAAGACGCTTGAACTGCAACTGCTGCACACGGCGCAGATCGGCCTTGGTGGTGGTGACCTCGTAGTCCTCGATGGTCACTTTTTCGCCCACCTTGGGCAGATGGCCGAGCAAATGCGTGACGTAACCGCCGATGGTGGTGACCTCGTCGCTTTCGAGCTCAATGCCGGTCTGCTCGGCCAGCTCGTAGAGGTTGTAGGTGCCCTCGACGGTGAACTCGTTCTCATTGATGCGTTTGAACTCGCTGACGTCGTGGTCGAACTCGTCCTGAATGTCGCCCACGATTTCCTCCAGCACGTTGTCGAGCGTGACGATGCCGACCGCGCCGCCGAACTCATCGACGGCCAGGGCGACGTGGACATGCTTGTCGAGGAAGAAGCGCAGCAGTTTGTCGATGGGCATCATCTCCGGCACCATGTGCAGCTCGCGCTTGATCTTGCGAAGGTCGGGCTGCGGCTTGCCGATGAGCGCCAGCAGATCCTTGATGTGAATGATGCCGATGGAGTGGTCCAGATGGCCCTCGACAAGCGGGTAACGCGTGTGCTTCGAATCAATGGCAGTCTTGAGACTGGCCTCGAAGCTGTCGTCCGCATCCAGGGAGATGACCGTGTTGCGCGGCGTCATCACATCTCGCACACAGCGGTCGTTGAGGGCCAGGGCGTTGAGCAGGATGTCCTTCTCCGTCTCCGTCACCTCCTTCGATTTCTGGCTCTCCGCCACAATGTGGCGCAACTCTTCTTCCGAATGCGCAATTTCGTGCTCGGAGACGGAAGAGATGCCAAACAAGCGCAGCATCACGTTCGTGCTGGCGCTGAGAATCCAGATGGCGGGCTTCAGCAAGACGTAGAACAGGTGCAGCGGCCGGGCGATGATCAGCGAGACGGCGAGTGACTTGCGAATGGCGAGCACCTTAGGCGTCTGCTCGCCGAGAACGACATGCAGATAGGTCACAATGGCATACGCGATGCCTATGGAAGTCCAGCGAATGATCGTCTCGCTGGTGATGCCCAGCTTGAACAGCATCGGCTGCACGACCATCGCCACATACGGCTCGCCGAAAATGCCGAGCGCGATGCTGGTGAGAGTGATGCCAAGCTGGCCGGCGGAAAGGTAGGCGTCCAGGTTCCGCGTGACCTGCTGAGCGAACTTCGCGCCGCTGGTGCCCTCGTCGATGGCGGCGGTGAGCTGGCTGTCACGCACCTTGACGATGGCAAACTCGGCGGCGACGAAAAAGGCGTTCAGCAGCACGATGGTCAGCACAATGACCGCCTGCCAGAACAGTTCGCTGGCCGTGAAATTCCACTCACGCACGAGTTCGGCGGATGCGTTGGCGAAAAACAGAATCATGGGGTCAGGTCAGGCGCGGCAGGGAGGCTCAGAGCTTCTCGTAATTCCCGTCGCAGCGCTTTTCCAGAATGGTGAACCCTGCGGCCTTGGCGTCGGACACAGAAAGCGGCTTGGTGTACTTCGGTGTGTTGAAACCGGAGATGAGCTTTTTGACCGGCTGCTTGCACAACGGGCAGGCCTCAAGCGCGGGCCTGCTGATCGGACGACGCAAATCAAAGCCCCTGCGGCAGGCAGGGCATCCTTTTTCAGGATCTTCCGCGATGTAAGAGTAGGTGGGCATGCAGGAAAGCGAAACACCTCCTCCCGGGCGGCCGGCGACAGAGGCCGGAACGCCAGTTCGGACGGGAAGGCTACCAGCTCGACTTCGTCACGCCAGGAATCATGCCCTGAGAGGCGAGTTCGCGGAAAGTCATACGGGACATCTGGAAGCGGCGGATGAACGCGCGACGACGGCCGGAAACGCGGCAGCGGTTGATGAGACGTGTCGGGCTTGCATCACGGGGAAGCAGCGAGAGGCCGACGAAGTCGCCCTTCTCCTTCAGTTCAGCACGGAGTTTCGCGTACTTTTCGACGGTTTTACGTTTGCGCTTGTCGCGCTCGAGCCAGCATGTTTTTGCCATAGGGGCGCGGAGTTTGCCCCGAGACCCCGGTTTGGCAAGCGAAATTTCCGCTGGCGAAAGGGTCAATTCGCGCTAAATGCCCGGCCTCTATGATCATCTTTTACGGAATGTGTCTCGCAGCCGCCCTCTTGTTCTGCGGTGTTCTCGCTTTCACCTACCTGGTGAAGGGCTGAATCACCCCGATAGCCGGGCCTCACTGGTAAAGAAACGTCGTCAACGGACTCGTGGCGGCGGCTTCCTCCGCGCTCTCGCCCAGACCGATCTCAAAAGCGCCACGCCCGGCCTCCACGGCCATTTTAAAGGCCTGCGCCATGCGCACCGGGTCAGACGCCACGGCGATGGCCGTGTTCACCAGCACAGCGTCCGCCCCCATCTCAAAGGCCTCCGCCGCGTGGCTGGGAGCGCCAATTCCCGCGTCCACCACCACCGGCACCGTGGCCTGGGTGATGATGATCTCGATCTGCCGCCGCGTGGTGATGCCCTGATGCGACCCAATCGGCGAGCCCAGCGGCATCACCGTCGCCGTGCCCACGTCTTGCAAGCGACGGGCCAGCACCGGGTCGGCATTGATGTAAGGCAGCACGATAAACCCCTCCTTCACGAGAATTTCGGCCGCCTTGAGCGTCTCAATCGGGTCCGGCAGCAGGTAGCGCGGGTCTGGGTGGATTTCGAGCTTCACCCAGTTCGGCAAACCGGCCGCCACCGCCAGTCTGGCAAGGCGCACCGCCTCCTCCGCGTTCATCGCGCCGCTGGTGTTCGGCAGCAGCAGCATGTTTTTCGGGATGAAATCGAGGATGTTCGCAAACGGATCCCCCTTTCCCGTCAAATCCGCCCGCCGCAGCGCCACGGTCACGATTTCCGTCTCGGAGGCGATGATCGCCTCGCGCATCAGCTCGCCGCTCGCGAATTTGCCCGTCCCAAGCATGAGACGGGAGTTGAACTGACGGTTGGCGATGGTGAGGGGCTGATTGAGCATGGAAAGGGCTTCAACGGGTGCGGAGTGTGCGCTGATTGTCCTGTGGATCACGCCGGCCGTCCAGCACTGCGTGAACTTCCACCACATCACCGCTCAAAGTGTAGTAAACGCTAAAGTAGGGGAAACGGCCGCGCACGACATGACGATGAAAGCGCCCGCGACGAGGATGCAATCCGGCAGTTCGCATCAGTCTGTCGATCTCTGCTTCGAGAAATGCGTAAATTTCAGATCCTAAACCAGGTTCCTGCATGTCACCGAACTGAGCAGCGGCATCGAGATCGCGGAAAGCATCTGGCCGGACGTTGATCCTCATCGTGCCGCCCATTTCTTGCGCAGTTCAAGCTTTGCCTCATCCCACGGGATCGCCCGGTCCTGGCCCTGCTGGAACTGGCGCTCTCGCTCCATCAGAATCTCCCAATGCGCCTCAGGGATGAACGCATCCCCATCACCTGCGGCAATTTCCTCGCGAAAAGACTCCTGCTCCTCAGCCGAAAGGTTGCGAAAAGACTCGATCAAAGTCTGCACGGTGGGCGTCAGCGTGGCGGTCATGGGCGAAGCGTATGCCTTTTGTCCGCCAAATCAACTCAGCATCACCCGCTGCAGCAGCTCGCCAGTGGGCGTCTGGATGCCGATGTAGAAGTCGCCGAACTCGCCGTACTGCGTGGTGACTTCATCAAAGCGCATCTCATAGACGATGCTCTTGATCTGGAAAAGATCGTGCGCAAACAGCGTCACCCCCCACTCGTGGCTGTCCAGGCCCGTGGAGCCGGAGATGAGCTGGCGTACCTTGCCAGCGTATTTGCGGCCCGTCTTCGCATGGCCGCCCATCAGCTCACGGCGCTTGGCAAACTCGTTCGCGTACCAGTTCGCGCCCACGCTGCGGCGCTTGCTCATCGGATAAAAGCAGAAGACCTGCCAGTCGGGCAGATTGGGATAGAGGCGGTCGTTAAAATACTTCGTCATGTGGCCCTTCCACTCCGACAGGCGCTTCTCAAAGGCCTCCGAACCAGGGGCCAGGCCCTCCGCCTTCTCGATCTGCGCCTTGAACTCGTCCTCCGTTTGCGAGTACTCCGTCCACTCGGTCATCGACAGGTAGCTGTAGCTCGGCGTGAGCACGTCCGGGCCGAGCGCCAGGCTGATCTGCTTCTCAAAGCGCTGCGAATCGTGCAGATCCGGCGTGATGAGCATGAAACCCAGCTCCGACTTCGGCGACACCATCGCGAAGGCCAGCAACTGCGTGCCGGGATGCTTGCGGATCGCCTCGATCGTNNACGATCGTACGCGTGAAGTTCTCGCGGCGTTCCTGCCGCTCCTCCGGCGTCAGCGCCGCCCAGTAGCCGTGGTCAATCGTGTAAAACAGGTGCTGCACCATCCAGCCCTCCTGCGCGAGCAGTGGTTTGGATTCAGCAGGGCCGTTGGAAGTGGGAAATGAGGTCGGAATGAGCATGGTCGGGGTGTTGGGGGTATGACTGTCCTCATACGCCGGAAACGCGGCGGCTCAATGGCCGAAAACTGGCTTCTGCTGCGCCTGCGCTCACCTCGCCTTCGTCTGAAACGCCCGCGAGTGCTTCTGCGACGGCACATTCACCGTGTAGCTCTTTCCATCCGCGCTCACCACGCAGTGGATGTGCTGCGCCACGCAACCCTCGGCCAGATCGCCGTGATTGGCGATCATCGCCTTGTCGGCGGTGTTTTCGGCATCGGGACGAATGTTCTCATGCACCTGATACATCGCCTGGATCGTCGGAGTCGATTTGAGCGCGTCCATCGCCGACTTGCTGGTGCCTTTCTTCGGACCGTTGTTCATCACGGAAACCGTCGGCTGAAGGCTTTGGATCAGCATGGGGTTGTTGCTGCTGTCGAGACCGTGGTGGTTCACCTGATACAGATCGACGGTGCCGGCCAGATTGAAGGGCGAGACCAGTTTCTCCTCCGCATTCCAAGTCAGATCACCGCCGTCAAAGAAGCGGAAACCGCCGAAGTCGAGCACCATCACCACGCTGTTCGCATTGTCGCTCGGATCGGGCGCTTTCGGCGGCACGGAGCCCTTCAACGGGTTTTCCGGCTGATCAGGATATGGTGGGATGAATTTCTGATTCGCCCCGAGACAGCGCAAAACGAGTTTCGGGCTGCCCTCGGTCTGTTTGAGTGGCAAAACATCGCCTGCGGCCAGCGTGACGCGCTTTTCGACCTTCGCATCGCAGTAGGGCCGGCTCATCAACGTCCAGCGCATGTCCTGCGCCTTGCCATCGGGGCTGGCCTCGGTGATTCCCTTGTCATACAGCGTTCCCACCGGCATCAGCGCTGCCAGTTCGGCCAGGCCACCAAAGTGATCGACATGAAAGTGCGTGATGATCACATGATCAATGCGCGTCAGCCCCGCCACCTCCGTGGCGACTTTCTGAATGCGCTGCGGATCACGCCCGCCCGGATTCCCGGTGTCGATGAGCACCGATTCACCCGCTGGTGTCACGATCAACGTCGAGCCACCGCCCTCCGAGTCGATCCAGTAGATGTCGAGGGTCTTGTCACGCGCAGTGACCGCGAGAGTGAGAGCGAGGAAGGCGGCGAAGATGGCTTTCATGCAGATGAGCCCGCATAAACGCCACGCGCGGCTGACTTCATTCCACCTTCACGCCCATCCCATTCACCGGCTGCTCGATCACCACCCGCTCCTTGCCCACCATTTGGATCAAATCGGGCAGATCGTAGTGCCGCAGCACGCCATGCACCATGTTCACCGTTTGATCGAAGGTGCCGTCCGCGCCCACGAGCGATTCCCAGCTCGGGATCATCTGCCGCAGCGTGATCGTCTGAAACACATCGCGCTCCAGCGCCGCCGCATGCAGCGCGGGAATGGCCGCTTCGCCGATGGCGATAAGACTCACCTCGGATGACCGGGACTTCAAAACGCGTGCCCAGCTCCGCACATCATCGGTGCGCATGCCCACGAAGCTCTTGCCCATGAGATAAGCCGTGAGGATCTCCAGGTTGTCGCGACCAAACTGGCCCGCACCGAACGACTTCCGCCGAAAGCCCGTCTCTGTCTCGCCAATGCCGCGCATTTCGGCGGCGAGCACGAGGTTCCCGTCCTTCGCGAGTTGCTCGATGGCCTCCGCGTCGGCCTTCATGCTACTGCCGTGCAAATAGAGGATGGCCTTTCCATTCGGCTTCGTCGGCACAAACAGCAGCGCAGGCACTTGGAAGGCATTTTCGAGGCTCAGGGCCATCTTTTCGATGCTGAAACCCTCGCGCTCGATTTTGCCGATCACCTCCACTTTCGGCTCCGGCACCGATTCGGAGGCTCCGACGGCCTCACGCACCGTTTTCGGGCCCAAACCGCTATCACGGGCTGTTTTGAGCTTCGCGGCGGTTTCCGCGTTGATTTGAAAAACGCTGCGCTCGCCCGGCAAAAGCATCACCTGGCCCTTGGGCGAGCATTGAAGCTGCTCCGGCGTCCAGTCAGGCTTCGACAACTCTCGGAGCAGGTTGTCATCGAAGGAGTCGGGCAGCTTCTCGACTTCGCGCACGACGATGTCTTTGCCGAGAAGATACCGCGCCATGAATCGCGTCACCGCCTCGCGCAGTTGCAGCGTGAAACCATGCGGCGCGTCAGGAGCGGCCATGTCGATCATGTCAGGATGGCCGATGCGCGAGTAGAAGCGCTTCGCATCGCGAAACAGCTCCCACGTCCCGCCGAAGTCGAAGGTGACGTCCCGCGTGCCCGCGCAGATGAGCGTCGGCTTCGGTGCGCGCATGATGCAGTAGTCCGCCTCGTCCATGCAGAAGGCGATTTGACCGAAGATGTTCTGCTCGCCATCCTGCGGCCCTTTCGTCTCGATGAGCTTCCGAAACGTCGTGAGATAGCAGCCAGGTGCCGCCGCGAGGATGCGATCATCCAGCGCCATCAAATACGCCGTCTCTGTGCCCCCGCCGCTGTTGCCCGTGCAACCAATCTTATCGGCGAGGATGTCTTTGCGGCTTTGGAGATAGTCGATCACCCGCATGCCGTCCCAGATGCGAAACTGCGCCGTATTTGCACCGATCAAGGCACTGCTGATGCCCGTCATCGTGTGTTCGGTGGTACACATGAGCCGCACGTTCGGATGCGGTACCTTCACATGCGGCGCGTCGTCAAACACAGCGCGTTCCTTCGCCAGATCGAGCATCTGATAGCGCTCGCCCTGGCCTATCGGGTCGTAGCACAATGCCGCCATGCCATGGCGTGCCAGCAGCATGCAGATGAGCTGATACTGGCCCGCCGCCTTGCCATCATGACTGTGACCGCACGGCACCAGCACCGCAGGCCACGGCGGTGGCGTGTCCGGCAGATACAAATTCCCCGTCAGATGAAACGCCGGCCGCGTCTCCAGCATGATCTTCTCCACGCGGTAGCCCTTGCCCTTCAGCGTGCCCGTGATCTGCGGATTGAGCGGCGTGCGCTCCGGCAGCCCGCCGATGCGCTCGAGGAAAAACGCCTTTCGTTCCTCCTGCCACGCCTTGCACGCGGCCTCGCTCTTGATCATCTTCTCAAACGCCTCGCTGCGCCGCTCCGTCATCGCCACAAACTCACGCGTGAGCCAGTTCTCAAAGGCCTCCGCCGGTTTGGAGGCAGGATCGAGCACGGTGAGTTCATCAGAGGCGATGCAGGTGGAAACCAAAAGCAGTGCGGCAAGGCGATTCATGATCGAATTACGCTGCGTGCAGTGCCATTCTGCCGCGATTGCTGATCATGCGAGAATCTCCTTCACCACTTTCCCCTTCACATCCGTGAGCCTGAAGTCGCGGCCGCCGTGGCGGAAGGTGAGGCGTTCGTGATCGAGGCCGAGCAGGTGCAGCATCGTGGCGTGCAGGTCGTGGATGTGGACCTGGCCATCGAGGGCCTCGTAGCCGAGCTCGTCTGTCACGCCGTGGATGTGGCCGGCTTTCACGCCGCCGCCGGCCATCCACATGGTGTAGCCCTTGTTGTTATGCCCGCGCCCGTCCTGGCTGGCATCGTCCGGCGTGCGGCCAAACTCGCCACCCCACAGCACGAGCGTGTCTTCCAGCAAGCCGCGCTGGTCGAGATCCTGGAGCAGCCCGGCAATGGGTTTGTCGATCTGCGAGCAATTTCGCGTCATGCCACTAAACAGGCTGCCGTGCAGATCCCACTCCAGGTGGCTGATTTCGATGAAGCGCACGCCTGCCTCGGCAAAGCGCCGCGCGAGGAGGCACTGCCTGCCAAAGGTCTCCGTGGGCGATTTGTCCGCGCCGTAGAGCTTGAGCGTTTCTTTGCTCTCGCCACTCAGATCCATCACGCGCGGCAGCTCGCCCTGCATGCGGAAGGCCAGCTCATAGCTTTCGATGATGCCTTCCACACGCGGATCGGCGGTTTGGGCGAGCAAGTCACGATTCATCGCCTGGAGGAGGTCGAGCTGCTCGCGTTGCGCGGATTTTTGCAGGCGCGGATTTGTGATGTCGCCGAGCGTGAGCTTCGCGCCTGGCCGGTTCGCATCGCCGAGCAGCGTGGCGGAGCATGCGGCGGGCAAAAACGCGCTGGAGTAGTAGCGCAGGCCGCCGAGCGCGGTGAGCGGATTGATCGAGATGAAACCCGGCAGATCGGCATTCTCCGTGTCGAGTCCATGCACGGCCCACGCGCCCATGGAGGGCCGCACAAACTGGAAACTCCCCGTGTGGAGCTGCTCCAGTGCCTGCGGATGGTTTTCGTTATCCGTCGTCATGCCGCGCAGCAGGCAGAGCTTGTCCGCGTGCTTCGCGATCTCTGGCATCAGCTCGACGACGTCGATGCCGCTCTGGCCGTGTTTGGCGAACTTCCACTTCGAGCCAAGCAGCTTCACGTTGGCTCGTCGTCCTGGCTGACCCGTGCGTTTCGTGAGTTCCGGCTTCGGGTCAAACGTCTCCATTTGTGAAGGCCCACCGCGCATGCAGAGGAAGATGACGCGTTTCGCCTTCGCGGGAAAATGCGAACCCTGCGCATGAGCAAGACCCGAAAGGGCCAGAGCGCCGAAACCAGCGCTGGTATGGCGGAGGAAATCGCGACGTAGCATAGGCTTTCTAGCCTGTGTCGGGTGCTGGATCGTGGAATGAGTCCGCATGACCATTGGTTGGAGTTGGTGGTTTGAATCTGAGGAAAAGATTGGGGCGATGAAACACAGGCTAGAAAGCCTATGCTACCTGAGCACACGAAACTCCGCCGAGGCCAGCACGGTCTGGCAGAGGCTGGTCCAGCGTTCTTCGGAGGCGTCCTGACCGAGAAAATCGGAGGCGCGGTTGATCTCGATCTCGGTGGGCTTTCGGGCAAAGGCCAGCTCATACAAGCGAGTGAGTCGCGAGGGCGCATCGGTGCCGCCCGTGGTCACACGACGCGCGAGATGACCGGCCTGCTCGATGATCCACGGGTTGTTCATCATGTGCAGCGATTGCGCGGGCAGGATGACCTCCTCACGCTGCGCCACGGGCCGCTCCGGCGGTGCGAAATTGAAGAGCATAAAAATTTCTGGCAGCGTGCCGCGCACCACGGGCAGATAGATGCTGCGATGATCATCCACGAGATCCGCCGTGGTCATGAAGGGCTTAAAGGTGCTCAGCTCGGCGTCCCGCTGAGGATGATAGCGGTCCAGAAAGGGCTTCTGCGGCGGATACGGATCGAGCTGGCCGCTCACGGCCAGCACGGCATCGCGCAGCGCCTCGGCCTCGATCAAACGCGGCGTCATGCGGGAGAGCCACACATTGTCCGGGTCCGCATCATGCGTGCGCGAGGATGACTGGCGGTAGGCGCGGCTGAGCACGATTTCTTTGATGAGCCACTTCACCGACCAGCCTTTCTCCATGAACCGCACCGCGAGGAAATCGAGCAGCTCCGGGTGCGAAGGCCGTGCGCCCGTGATGCCGAAATCATCCGGTGTGGTGACGAGCGCACGGCCAAAGAGCTTCTGCCACACGCGGTTCACCAGCACGCGGGCGGTGAGTGGATTGTTACGATGCGTGAGCCACTGCGCGAGTTCGAGACGTCCGCTTTGCTTCGCAGAAGGAGCGGGCACATCCTTGATGGAAATGGCACGCAGGAAGCCGCGCGGCACGGTCTCACCGAGGTTCGTCGTTTCGCCGCGGATGTGAATGCGGCTGTCCTCCGGCTTGTCGCGATCACGCGCGCCCATGGCCCACGCGGGTTGTGGCGGCGCGGCATCCTTCAGCTCCTCCANNCTTTGACATTCCAATCCACCACCTTCGCCTCCATCTCAGCGATCTCGTTCGCCAGCTTGTCTTTCTCCGCGCCTTTGATTGTCACCAGACGACGCTTCATCTCCGGGATGCGTTTGGACACGCCGTAGCGGGCGGAGCGCGCCTCATGCATCGCGAGGATCTCGGCATCGAGCTTCTTGAAATAGGCCAGCGCCGCCGGTGCGAGCTTCGCCGCATCCGCTCCGAGCGCATGCCACTCGGTGTGATGATGCGCCGTGGCCTTGATGCCGCGCGGGCCGTAGCCGTGGAGCGGCTGCGTGCTGCGCAGGATGCCCGCCAGCGCGTAGTAGTCCGCCGTCGGGATGGGATCGAATTTGTGATCGTGACAGCGCGCACAGGCCACGGACAGTCCGAGCACGCTGCGGCTGATCGCCTCGATCTGCTCGTCGATCACATCCATGCGATAGATCTCTGGTTTCTGCTCCTCCAGCGCCTTCGCGCCCAGCGCGAGGAAACCCGTGGCCGTGAGCAACTCGTCTCGCCGAGCCTGATTCGCCGCCTGCATCAAGTCACCTGCGATCTGCTCGCGGATGAACTCATCGTAGGGTTTGTCGTCGTTGAAGGCCCGGATGACATAGTCACGGTAACGCCACGCATGGTAGAAGATCACATTGCGGTCGCGACCGTTGCTGTCGGCGTAACGCGCCAAGTCCAGCCAGTGACGCCCCCAGCGCTCACCAAAGTGAGGACTCTTCAAAAGAGTGTCCACGATCTGCGGCAAGTCAGCCTCGCCAGGCACCTCCGCAGGCGGCAGACCGGTCAGATCGAACAAAAGCCGCCTCACCAGGCTGCCAGTGTCCACGTCGGGACTCGGCGAAAGCTTCTGCTCCTCCATCTTCGCGAGGACAAAGTGATCCAGTTCCCGCAGCGGCCAGTCCTTTGCTTTCACCGCAGGCGCGGCGGCTTTTTTCGGTGGAACGAGAGACCAATGCACCTCCGCGCCCATCGTAGGAAGGGCTAGGCTGAGCAGGAGGCAGAAGAAGCGGCGCATGATTCAACGATTCACAAACTCAGCGCTTCGAGCCGGAGCGGACACACGTCCCTCCGCGTCCACGGCGCTGACCTCGAACACATACGTCGCCCCGATCAGAAGCTGGCGGCCGAGGTCGATTTTATGATCTGATGTCGCGATGCTGGCGTGGGGCAGGACTTCGGTGTCTTCGTAGCCTGCGGCCGCTTTGATCAAAACCGGCGTCACGCGATAACTCGCGCCCGATCCGGACCACGACAGCACGCCTTTGGCAAAGGTGATGTCCGCTGGTGCTGCCACGTCCTTCACCACATCGCTTGGTGGGCGGATCGACACGCGCCACGCATCAATACGGCGGTTCGCAGGCGTGATGACGACAAGCGAATCATTCCCAGTGATCGCCATGCCTGCATTGCCGCCGCTGAGGCTCGTCAAAACGTGAGCCTTGCCCCATTCGCGGCCATTCCCATCGGCGGAAAGGTAAAGGCGGCAGTGGTTCTTTGTGTGCGCGGTGAGCAGGGCAAGCATGCCATTCGGCAGGAGCTGCAAAGTCGGCAACTTGCCTGAGATGGGCAGTTTTTCCGGCGCTGACCACGTTACGCCGCGATCCGCAGACCTCACGCTCACGAGCGATGCCTTCGCGCTGCTGCCCGTCCGCACGATGGCGAGCCAGTCGCCGCCTTTTGTCGGCGAGACGGTCGTTTCGAGCCAAGGCGTCGTCACTGGTGCGCCTGCCTTCACCATTGCCGCCGCTGTGGTGATACTCGAAAGCACCGTCCAGTGCCGCCCGTGATCCACCGAGGTCAAAAGCAGCGCGTGATTGCCTTGCTTGCCCCACGCATAGGCGGGCATGAACAACGCGCCCGCGTCATCCTCGAACGTGTGTGGCAGAGGACGTGCGATGACGCCAAATTCCGCCGGGCACTCAATCACCGCTGTCTCCGGCCGCCAGGTGCGGCCCGCATCCTTTGAAATCGCGATCTGATACGCATCGGCAGGCACATCCTTCGCCGTCATCTCGCCGCGCTTCTTCGGATCAGGCGCCCAGCGAATGCCAAACGCGAGCAGAGAGCCATCCCGCAGACGATCAGCCCACAGATCGACCCTATTTGTCAAAGGCCAGTCATCCGGCTGTGCTTTCCAAGTCGCACCGCCATCTTCTGAAACACTCGCCCCGGTCCCGCCGGAGCCACCAAAGTCATCAGGATGATTCGGATAAAACATCAGCAGCCGATCTCCCGCCGCCACAATCTGTCCCGCGCCCGTGATGCCCTCACGCTCGACCACGGAAATGCGGGGCTTCACCATCACCTGCGGTTCGATGGCGTTCGCCACCGCCAGCAGGCCCAGCAGAATGGCTGGCGCGATGAATTTCATGACACCGTGTTCGCCTTCAGCACACGCAGCATGTTTCCGCCGATGACTTGCCGGATCGCATCGTCGCTATGCCCGCGCATGATGATGCCGAGGGTGAAGAGCGGCCAGTTGGACCAGGCGACGCTCTGCTCGGCCTCAATGGTCGTTTGATAGTCATCCTTCGGCCACAGGTGCTCCCAGCGATCCGCCCGGCCGCCCGGGGCCTTGAGCAGCTTGGCACGCTCTTCTTTGTCGAAGCGTGAGGTGTAGGCCACATCGCAGCCGATGGCGGCGTGTTTGGAGCCGAACTTTTTGATGACGTGGTCAAGATGGTCCATCAGCGCGGTGATGTCGCCCTTGCCGCCGAGGAAACGCGGGATACAGCACATGCCGACGAGGCCGTCGGTGTCGCAGATGGCTTTGATCGTGTCATCCGGCTTGCCCCGGAAGTGCTTGTAAAGCGACGCGCAGGTCGTGTGACTCGCCACCATCGGTTTGGCGGAAGCTTTGGCAGCATCGAAGGCCGTTTTCCAGCCGCTGTGTGCCACATCGACGATGACACCGACTTTGTTCATCTCCGCGACGGCGGCGTGGCCGAAGTCGCTCAAGCCGCCGTCGTGCGGCTCGCCTGCTCCGTCGCCGATGGGATTCCGACGGTTGTAGGTGGCGTGCATCATGCGCGTGCCGAGCTCGTGGAAGATGCGGATGAAACGCAGCTCATCCTTCACGCTTTCCCAGTCCTGCATGAGCGGCACGCCGTTGGTGGTGAAGCACAGGCCGACGTTACCTGACTTCTTCAAAGCCACGATCTCCTCCGCCGTGACCACCTTGGACAGCGCAGGCTTCATCAAGTCGGTCGCCTTGGTGAAATGCGCGAGACGTTTGATCAGGCGCATCGGATCGCTGCCTTCCTCGCCGGTGTTTTGGAAAATGCAGGTCACTCCGGCGGCGTGAAAGGCGTCGAGAAACTCCTTCCGCTCTCGCTCGTTCGTCGCGTTGCGGTTCATGCCCATCGACTCGCGCAGATCGGCGATCTCGCCAGCGGAAGCGCCCGATTGGATGGCCGCGTTCATTGCCTCCGCATCAATGGCGCAGCGTGGCGCGAAGCCGTAGCTCTCAAACACCACCGAGCCGAAATGCAGCTCCCACGCGTGCTCGATCTGCGCCTGCGTGGGCTTTAAGAGGTTGATCGCCACCTCGCGCGGCTTGTCGATGGCCGGATTGCCGGTGATCCAGGACTTTTTTGACTCCTGCGAGCGGACATGGATGTGAAAGCTGCTAGCGAGAGCGGCGAGCGGCAGAGTTTGCAGAAGACGGCGGCGGGAAATGTCGTTCATGGGTGGAACAAACGCGTTTCGCGGGCGATTCATCGCGAGGATTGCGTCTTGCAACGGCGGTGGCGTGGTCGTAGCATCCTGGTCATCGCCAAGGAGGTTTGACATGCGCCATATCGCCCGATCCTTCCAAACAATCGCGTTCATCTGCGGTCTGCTGCTGATGACACACGAAGCTCGGTCCGAGGCTTTGAATGCCGGATTGCAGCAGCGGATTGAAAAAGCGACGGTGGAGACCAAGCGTCTGCAATCTGAGCGGGAGGAATCCACCGCCCTGCTGAACCGTGCGGAGGCGCTGCTGGCCAAGGCGCTGGCGGATGGAGATCAGGATTCGGTGCCGACCATTGAGAAAGCCATCGTCAAGGCTCAGAACACGATGGCGACCTGCGATGCCGGGATCACAGCGGCAAAGGGCCGCATTGAGGCGCTGACTGGTGTCTTGCAGAAGGTCGAGGCCCTGCCTGTGCACACAGAACCGGTGATTCCAGCCAGCGTGGTGGATTTGCGCGAGGTGAAGGACTTCACCGTCGATCCCGCCAAGGTGAAGGGTTATGCCAAAGGCGTGAGTGGGCACCTTGCGGGCAAGGAGGCGTCGGCCGCTCATGAGGAGATCAAGGCGCGGGCAGGCGGACGGAACTCCAACCTCGCCACGATGTCGTATGCCGAACTCATCGCCAGCCTGGACGGGCAGGCGCAACAAGGATTGAAGCAGGGCGTGGCGATGCGGCAGAAGGAAACTGACCAAAAACTGCGCGCGGCCTTCCAACTGCCCGAGGACAGTGACGAGGATCTGCTCGATCTCATTCTGCCGCCGGAACCGGCGAAACCCACGCCGTTGCAACAGGCCATGCAGCAGATCAAAGACGAAGCGTTGCGTCTGTTACACTCGTTTGATCGCGTGCAGAATGATGAGAAGGAGCGTGTTTTCGAGGCCTACCAGGTGTGGAAAACCGAAACGGCGAAGCTGGTGACGCGGATGGATCAAAAACAGCTCACCGTGAAGGAGTACGAGGATGCCTACAAGCTGCTGGACCAGCGGTTTCTCTTTTCGCTGACCATGATCGGCAAGATCGCCAACGAGAAAGAGGCTGATGAGATCACGACCGTGTTTCCAGACAGCTCCAAATCCCGGAAAGGAGGAGCAAAATGAACCATGTCCATCGTGTGCCATGGCTGGTGGTGCTTGGCGCGGTGTTCGCACTGGCTCTGCCTCAGGTGCTTGGTCAAAGCAGCAGCCCAGGATACAATCTCGGCTGGTGCAGCGCATGCCAGGCTTACATGCCAGGCGGGCACGACTGCGTGGGCCTGCGGACCAGACCCCCGCCATGGCGGGACAATTCGCCCCCGGTGGTGACTGTGCCGCAGAAGCCTCAGGCGGAGATCAATGCGGAGGCCGCGCTGAAATTGTACAACGACTCCATTGGTGACCTCAATGGATTCAAAAGTAGCGGCAACAAGCAATGGCTTGATCGCTGCCTCGGCAAGCTGTTCAAGGCGGCGGATCTGCTTCGGCACTGGTCACCGCAACAGGCGCGCTATTTAAAGCTGGTGAACAAAAACATCGCCTGGTGCTACAACGAGTACGCGCGCCTTTATCACCAGGCGGGGCAATGGGACAGCGCTGAGAAGTACTTCCGCCTCGCGTGGAAATACAATCCTGATTCGGATGTTTATCGCAGCAACATCCGCATTGTGGAGGGGGCGCGTGAGACGCAGCGCGCAGCGGCACAGCTCGAACAAGCCCGCCGTCAGGCGATAGACGCCAATGACCGTGGCCGGAAACACGGGGAGCAGCAAAACTGGGCGGAAGCGGTCAAGGCATTCGCGGAGGCGGTCCGGCTTTATCCCGGCTGGCAGAGCTACCAGAACAACCTCCAGCTCGCACAAAACAAATGGAACCAACAACTGGCCGCCGACCAGGCGTTGCGTGCCGCCGAGGAAAAGCACCGGCAGGAAGTGGCGGCGCTCGTGGAGCAATCGCGGGATTACATGCGCAAGCAGACGGATCTGCGCGACGCCGTCGTCAATGAGCGCAAGCAGGAGGCCACGGCCTTGTTGAAGGATGCGAAGAGCCCGTTCGGTATCGACACGGAAACCGGCATCCAAGGGCAGGCACCGAAGGGGGCCGCATCCAGAGCGCAGACGGCCTTCAAGCAGGCGCAGACGCTGCTTTCCCAGCTCCAGCAATCCTTGGGTCAAATGGAGCCGTTTGGTGAGAACGTGCCGGTGGAGGTGCTGGCACAGGCATCGTATGTGGCCCAGCAGGGACAGGAAAGCATGAACGGCAGTTGGTTTCGCGGCGGTGTGAGCGGAGAGGATTTGGAGAAGCTTCACCCCGGCATGCCCAAACTGAGGGCGCAGATGGAAAAAGTCATGCCGGTGGCCGCGCAGCAGATTCAGGAACTCGCCGTCGCTGTCAAAACCCAGCAGATGGCAAAGAACAAGGTGACCGAGGTGACGAAGGACAAGGAAACGGCGCACCAGGAGGTGGAGCAGGCGAAAGCGAAGGTGGAGGAGATCAAAGCCCTGCCCGAGGACACCGAGGAGGCCAAAATGAAAAAGGCCAGCCACAGGGCCGAGGCCGAAGCGCTGCTGGCCGCCACCACCCAAAAAGAGGCGGAGGTGACGGAGTTGCTGAAGAAAGCTGATGAAGATGTGGGCAAGGCCGAGGTGGATATCGTCAACAAGCGCGACGCGTTGCAGATCACCAAGAGCAAGCTCGACACGCTTCTCGCCGGAGGAGAACTGCCAGACGAAAAGAAGCAGGGTGGCAACAGCGAACCTCCACCTCCGGTGATACCGCCTAAACCCTGAGCCTGCACCTCATCATGTCTGTCGCGGCCAGAATCCTATGCACCACGGCCCTGCTCTTGCTGCTGGCCGGACTGGGCCTGATGCTGGCCGCACATCTTGGGTTGACGACCCGCACTCCGTTGAGCACGGACCTCACCGGCATCGGATTCTTGCTGCTGCTCGCCATCGCCCTGGTGCTGCTGCCACGCACACGCTGGGGCAGGTGGCTCACCGGTGTCTTCACGACGGCAACGATGGCGCTGGTCATCAGCAGCACCGGCATGGGCACGCGCTGGATCAGCGCGCAGATGGCGGACGAGTGGCGAAGCATCACGCCGCCGCGTTTTTCAGGCACCTCCAGCCTCGGCCAGGCGCTGACGGATTCGCATGCCCAGAAGCTGGACCGCGACGGGCGGAATTACGAGGCATTCGCCGCTTATCGCGACGAACTGGCCTGGCATCTCGCGATGAATCATCATGCTCAGGTGCAGGTGCTCGCGCCAAAAGTCCACGCGCTCGCGTCGAAGCTGCAGCCGCCGCCTTTCCCGCCCTCGGGACTGGCAATTGAGTTTGAGGCGGCCAGGACCAAACTCGTCAAGGCGCGTTCGAAGAATGATCTGAGCGCCGCCGCGCTGCATTTCCGCGCCTGCGCCCAGATCGCGCCATGGATTCCTGAAACGTATCATTATCTCAGCGTGGCGGAAAACGCGGCGGACGAGTTGCGCGCGGCTGAGGCGCATCTGCGGGCCTTTTTGGCCATGCGCCCGGAGGCGGTCCAAAACACGACGGTGAGGGCATTCCAAAGCGGTCTTCAGCAGCGGCTCGGCACGATGACCGCGTGGGAAAACAGCCTGGGCATGCGCTTTGTTCCGCTGCGCGGCTCCACGGTGATGTTCAGCGTGTGGGAGACGCGCGAGATGGACTACAGCCTGTTCGTGGAAGACACCCGGCGGCCTTGGGACCGCAAAAACGCCCCCAACATCTCCGGCTGGGAACCGGCGACCGTCGTGAACCTGTATGACGCCGCCGCCTTCTGCGACTGGCTGACTCGAAGGGAGCGGCAGGAGGGGCTCATTGGCGCGCACGACTACTACCGTCTGCCGACACAGGAGGAGTGGACGCTCGCCGTGGGCAAGACGACCGGCGCTTTTCCGTGGGGCGAAACGTGGCCGCCACCGCCCGGTGCGGGCAATTTCAGAGAAGGTGAAATCCGCGAGCGTTATGAAAAGCTCCGGGCCGCAGGGCTGGTTTCGGCACAAACGATTACCGAGGACAGTGGCGGCATCGAAGGCTATGAGGATGCCTTTGCGACACTCGCTCCGGTCGGCAGTTTTGAACCGAATGCGCAGGGGCTTTACGACCTGGCTGGCAACGCCTGGGAATGGTGCGCGGGCACGATGGCGGACGTGGCGCTGCCGATGTTCGCCTCGGATGAGAAAAGCGCGCTGGGGTTCGCAAGAGGCGGCAGTTACAGCACCGATGACAAAGAAACTGCGGCATCCCTGCACAAGAAAGTTTTGCCCGCGTTCGAGTCGCTGTACGAGGACACCGGCTTCCGCTGCGTGCTGGCGCGGGAGTTCACCCTGCTGAGCCTGCATGAGGTGAGTGACACGCCTGTTGAGCAAAGCATTGCGTTGAAGGAGTTTGGCATCAACCAACCCGGTCATGCCCGCGCCTTGCCGGTGATCATGGCCCACAATCTCCTTGGTTTGTCGATCGCAGCCTCCTGGCACAGTACAAAGATGGAGATCGAGTTTGAATCCCAGGACGAGCGCCTGCGTGATCCCGTCGGCTGGCGTCAAGGACGCCGACTGATGCTCATGCTCGGCGGCAAACCGGCGGATTCATTCCTCGTCGCCGAACACGGGCTGCTGATTGAGGACGCGGCCCGCCGGATCAAAATCACCTTTGCCAGCGCGGACGATTTGAACCGCGTCAAGGCGCTGCTGGAGCCCCGCCTGTCACCCCAACATTAAACGCCATGTCATCCCCACGCTTCACCATCGATCTCTACGAACACGAAGGCCTCGGGCTCATCATCGCCTGTCCGTCCGGCGTAAGCTACACCAACCAGGTCGCCGGTTACGCCTGCCAGCACCCGGAACTCGAAGGTGTGTACGTTCCGTTGCCGGCAAGCGCATGTGAGGAACTCTATTCGTATTTCACCGGGCCGAAATGGAACGGCCGCTGCTACAATGCCATCGACGAGGAGACCGCGAGCTTCGTTGACGCGATTCTGGCCAGACTCGACCTGGGCTGTTGTCTCCGTGTGGATCGCGATAGATTTACAGAATCGTGGGAGGCCTGGATTCAGGTCAAAATCAGCATGAACGGCGTGCTCTGGCTCGGACTGGACGAAGGCACCGGCGTCTTGACCTGGGAGAACAGTGACTGAACCTTCCGCACCATGATTTCTCTGGGACGATTTCTCGCCCGAACCGGCATGATCGCGATGCTGGCCGCGGCTGGCGCATGGCTTGCGGCCCTGCTCGGATTTTGGGAGCAGGGCGGGCGCTGGGCGCTTTATTGGGCCGGGGGCGGCCTGCTCATGATCATGGTTGGCATGAATCTGATTCTTCGCCGCTCGTCAGGCGTGCTCCTTCCTCCAACAAATCCATCGAATCGTCATGAGCGCAGACCCAAATGACCTAGGCGATGACAGCGCACTCTTTGAGTGCCGGACCTGTCACGAGGAGCCATGCGCACCGCGCCTGGATGATCTGTCCTCCTGGGCGCGCCTTTGCGGTTACGACACCAGTTGCATTCATCTCTGCCAGGAGCTGAATGAGCGGGCGCTGGAGACGATCCAGATCAATCCCAAGCTCATCGCGGACCACCAGTTCTTCGATTTCTCACCGGAGGCCGGGAAAAGCTACATCGCCTGTGTGAGTCATCCGTTCATCGCCAAACCGGGCGAACCGTTCTGGTTTCTGCATCTGCCGCCGTTCACGCTGCTGAATGGCTGGGAGGAAAACCCGGAGGAAATTTTTTACAGCCGCCTCGTGCATGGCGTGTTCGACCGCGTGCTGCATCGCACCAAGGAGTTCGCGCTGATCGTCGTCACCGTGCAGGAGATGCTGTCCGTCTCCGCCATCCACAAGCACTTCCCCGAAACGACGGATGAAAAAATCTACGCCATGTTTGACGATGAATTCGCCCGTCGCGCGGCCTGGGTGCGCTGGTTGAATTACGTGTACGTCTATTGGAACCTCGAAAGCGATGTCGGTGTCTGGTGGTTGTTCCGCCAGGATCAGCCGCTCGCCCACGAGCCGGCCCGCCTGGTGCTGCAAGGACATTGGGGCTGGCATGACGCGCTCATCTGGGCCGGGAATCACCGCCTTTCCACCGCCGAGGCCGCGCACCTGCACTCCTTCATGCTGCGATGAAAAAGAACGCCGGATTCATTCGTGCGCACACCCTCACTCGCTGACTTCGGCATCCGTATCGCCGCTTTTTTTCTCATCCAGCTTCCGCTGCAAGGCGAGCAACGGCTCACGCAATGGCGCCAGCTCATCCCATGAAAGCGCCATGCCCAGGTAGGTCCGCTCATACTTGCCGTTTTCCAGCGTGAACAGCTCCGCCAGCACCCACTCCGCCTCCTCAAGCTTCTCCAGCGCGCCCAAAGTGACCGCCAGCTTGAACAGCAGCGCCGGATGATGCGGATGCACCTTCAAAATCTCCAGAATGCGTTCATGCGCCTCCGTGAAACGACCGGAAAACAACAACGCGGCGTTCAGCCTCAGCCAGTGATTGATCTCGTCCGGCTCGTAGAGAATCAGCACCTCCATGTAGCGTGCCAGCGCGGCCCAATCCTCTGACACCTCCCAGACGTCCGCATAGGCATTCAAAACCTCGGGATGCTTGCGGCTTTTCTCGTCGGTGATCTTGTCCAGCTCCGCCTTCGCCTCCTGCCAGTTGCGCAGCGTCAGCCACCCCTCCGCGGCTTGCACGCGGCATTTGACCGGCCATTCGGGGGCGTCGCTCATAACGAGAAATTCACTTCTTCATCAGTCCGATCACTGCGGAAGTCATCGCTTTCACTCCCGTTTCAATGCTGGGCTCGGGAACTGGCTTGAAGAAGGGTGAATGCAGCGAAGGCAGCGTGGTGCCTTTCGCCTTGGCCTCGGCGACGACCTCCGGCGGCTGCGTGCCGAGCCAGAACATGCACAGCGGCACTTTTTCCTTGGTGAGGCCGTATTCGGCGAAATCCTCGGCCCCCATGACCGGTTCGCGGGTGAGGACGTTGTCAGGACCGATGGCGGAGCCGACCAGGCCGCGCACTTCAGCGCAAAGAGCCGGCTGATTGTAGAGCGCGGGGGCCTGGTCGTCGGAGACGATGACCTCGGGCATCTTGTCGGCGGGCATGTTGGCGGACTCGGCCTGGGCTTTGACGATGCGCTTGATGGATTCAACGAGCTTCTTGCGCGTGTCCGTCTGATAGCTGCGCAGCGTAAGCTGGAGGCGCACCTCGTCGGAGATGATGTTGCTCTTCGTGCCGCCGTGGATGCTTCCCACCGTCACCACCGCCGGATCACCGGGCCGCACCTCGCGGCTGACGATGGTCTGCAAGGCCAGCACGATGTGTGAGGCGAGCACGATGGGGTCTTTCGTCAGATGCGGCATGGAGCCATGCCCGCCGACGCCTTTGACGACGATCTCCACGCTATCGACATTCGCCAGCGCGTAACCTTCGACGATGCCGATCTGTCCATGCGCCATGTCAGAGGCGCAATGCAGGGCGATGGCCTTGTCCGGCTTCGGAAACTTGGAAAACAAGCCCGCGCGAAGCATGAGCCGTGCGCCGAGCACGCGCTCCTCGGCGTGCTGGCCGATCATCACCACGGTGCCCTTCCACTGGTCGCGCAGTTGGCTCAAAGCCCGAGCCGTGCCGATGAAGCTGGCCATGTGGATGTCGTGGCCGCAGGCGTGCATCACGTTCACCTCGCGGCCGAGATCATCCTTCACGACCTTCGTGCTCGCATACGGCGCGCCGGTCTGCTCCTTCACCGGCAGCCCGTCCAAATCCGTGCGCACCAGGATCACCGGCCCCTCGCCGTTTTTCAGCACGCCGACGAGGCCGTTGCCGCCGACCTTCTCCGTGACCTCCAATCCGGCCTCGCGCAGCTCCTTGGCGATGCGGGCCGCCGTTTCGACCTCGTGCAGCGACAGCTCCGGGTTCGCGTGCAGTTCTTTGTAGAGCGTGATGAGCGAGGGCAGCTCCTGCTTCGTCACAGAAGCGACATCGGCGGCGAAAAGCGAGGAGGTGAGGAGGAAGGAAAGGAGAATCGGCTTCATGGGGAAAGTTTCAGGTTTCAAGTTTCAGGTTCCAAGCTGGTGCTGAAGTCGCAAACGACTTGGAACTAGAAACCAGAAACGCGAAGCCATTCTTACAGCCTCGGCTTCTCCGGCTTGATCGGCGCGTCAGCCGACCGCACGCCCTTCACCGTCGTCTTGCGCTTGAAAATCTTGTCGCTGCTGCACACGAAAATCTCGTCGAAACTCGCCCCGCCGAAAACCGCGTTGGCCAGCCACTTGCGCTGCGGTTTGGCGATGATGCCGTTCACTCGGCCCGCCTGATCGCAGAACTGGAGGCCCGCATGCGTCGTCACATAGAGTCGGCCCTTCGTATCCAGCGTCATGCCGTCCGCGCCGCTTTCCATCATGCCGTCTGGCAGACGCAGGTGATGGTAGGGCTGCTTCGCGCTCAGCGATCCGTCCGCCTCGATGTGGTAGCTCCACACAAACTGCCCGCGCATGTCCGCGACGAGCAGCAGGCTCTGATCCGGCGTCAAACGCACGCCGTTCGGAAAGGCGATGCCGCCCTTGTCATTTGTATCGACCACCCGCTTCTCGCCCTGCGGTGTGATGAGCCACACCTGCTTGTGCGGCGGATCGGTGACGTAGAGATTGCCGTTCTGCGCCACGCACAGGTCGTTCGAGTCGATGTCGCTGGCGATCACGCTGGCCTTCCCTGTCTCGTCGTAGGCCACGATCTGCTTCTTGCCGCTGGCGCAGGCAAACAGCCGTCCGTCCGGGCCAAACATCAGCCCGTTCGCCTTGCCGGTGTCCTCGGCAAAGACCGTCACCTTGCCATCGAGCGCGATCTTGTGAATGCGGCTGTTCGGGATGTCGGTGAAGAACACCTCGCCCTTCGCGTTCACCGCCGGGCCTTCGGTGAAGCCGTGGCCCTCGCTCACGAGCTGCCATTCGCTGTCCGCACCGAGCACCTCCATCACGGGAGCCTTCGACCCCACGCCCTTCGTCACCGGCTTCGGCCAGTCTTTCCACAACCAGCGCAGCGCGTCGGGGAAAATCGCCGTCGCGTGCTTGCCGTTGTGCCCGCCATCGCCCCAGACGTGGTTCACCTCGTAACCGGCGAACTCAAAGGCCAACAGCATCTCCTGATTGGCGAGGAACCAGTTCCCGCCGGTGCCGTTGGCGTCGTTGCTGCCGTCTTGCAGGAAGACCCGCAGCGCCTTCGGCTCATGCTTGCGGATCATCACCGGGTAATCATTGCCGCCGCGCTGGTCCACATAAGTGCCGATGGTGCTGAACACCCGGCTAAAGGCCTCCGGCCTCTCCCAGGCCGCCGTGAAAGCCGCGATGGCCCCGCTGCTGCTGCCCGCGATGCAGCGGTCATTGCCATTTGGAGAAAGGCGGATTGCCCGCCCATCGCTCGTCTTCTGCTTCTCCACCTCCGGCAGCAGTTCTTCGAGAAGGAAGCGCGCGTAGTTCTCGCCGAGGCCGTCATACTCCACGCTGCGGTTGAAGCGATCCAGCGCCGTGCTGCCATCGCGGGCGGGCACGCGGCCATGCATCACGAAGATGCCAATCGTCACCGGCATTTCCTTTTTGGCGATGAGGTTGTCGAACACCACCGGCGCCTGCCACTGGATGCCGTCCTGGTTCACATGCACGCAGGCCGGCTGGTCAGGGGTGTATTGTGCCGGCACATAGATCCAGTAATCCCGCACCGTGCCGGGGAAGATCTGGCTGCCCTTGAACTCCAGCTTGATGACCTCGCCCTTCGGCACGCCGGGTTGCGGTTTCGAATCCGGTCCCGGCACATAATCATCCACCGCGAAAGCGGCACCGGTGGTTATCAGCAAACAGGCAAGGGCAAGAGGTCGGGAAAGCATCATGGCACCCTGACTCTGAAAACCCCGCCCCCGATGTCAAAGGAAAGCCCGGCTCCTTGCCCAACGCTTCCTTCCCATACCGGGAGAGTCGCTTCGGAGACGTGGAGACAAAGAGCCTCCAAAAAACCGGGCTTCGGCGGCTGTCAAGAATCGACTCCCACCCTTTGCATCTTGTCATGATGTTCACACAGCAGAGCAGCAGGCTGACCGCCGTCTTGCGAACAATGATGCGGATGTCCGCGCACCGTCACGGGCTAGAAAATCACGCCGGAAATCTTAACCAGGTAAAGTTAACAGGACATGTTTTTTGCTTCGCCATTCAATTCACGACAAAATCATGATGGGAAAAATCATCGGGGGAATTGGCCTGATGAGTGATTTTACCCATCATGATTTTGTCGGCAAACCGTCCGATTCCGCCCAAACCGTGTCCGACATCGTTCTTGCCGTCACGCCGTAGTTCCTGCTACAACCTGCCTCACCATGCGCCTTCTCGTTTTTCTCTCCTGCTGCCTCCTCACCGCCGGCCTGCTTGCCGCTGGCAAAGAAATCGAGGGCGAACGTAAAGCCGCCCAGACCGCCTGCCCCACTCCTGAAGAAGCACGCGCCAAAATGAGCGTGCCGGAGGGCTACGAGGTCCGCTGCTTCGCGCATGAGCCGATGGTGCAAAATCCCGTCGCCATGACCTGGGATCATCGCGGCCGCTTGTGGGTCGTGGAGGCTTATGAGTATCCGAATGGCTCCGAACATCCCGCGCCCTTCGGCGGCGAGGCGAAGGACGACCAATACCACCCGCTGCCGAAAACCGGCGACAAGATCCCCCGCGACCGCGTCATCATCCTCGAAGACACCGACAACGACGGCACCGCCGACAAGCGCACCGTCTTCGTCGAGGGCCTCAATCTCGCCAGCGCCATCATCTGCGGCGACAACGGCATCTACGTCGGCCAGCAGCCGCACCTCATCCACTTCCGTGATGACGACGGCGACGACCAACCCGACGCCTGGCGTGTCGTTTTGACCGGCTTTGGTCGCGAGGACACGCACGAGCTCGTCAACAGCTTCACCTGGGGCCCCGACGGCTGGCTTTACATGACCCACGGCGTTTTCACGAACAGCAAAGTCCGCCGCCCCGGACAGCCGGAGGGCGAGGGCTTCAAGTTTGATGCGGGGATTGGAAGAGCGAGGCCGGCAGGACGGGCTTCCAGCCTGTCTCCGAGTGTCTCGGGCATCCTGCCCGAGGATGGGAAGCCGGGCAAAATGCCCGGCACACCCGAGGCAGGCAGAATGCCTGCCCTACCTTGGGAATTCGAAGTCTTCGCCGACGGCACCAGCAACCCCTGGGGCTGCGACTACGACGCCGCAGGCAACTTCTTCGTGAGCGCCTGCGTCATCGACCACTTCTTCCACATGGCCCCCGGCGGCATCTACGTCCGCCAGGGCGGTGCGCCGGAGAATCCGTATGCCTACGAGCTGCTGCCCAGCATCGTGAAGCACAAACACTTCCGTGCCGCGTATGCCGGCGTGCAGATTTATCAAGGTGGCCGCTATCCCGCCGACACGCACGGCCACGCCTTCATCGGCAACATCCACGACAACGCCATCCACGAGGAAGTGCTCGCGCCCGTCGGCGCCACCTTCAAGTGCGAGCCGCGCCGCGACTTCCTCCGCGCCAACGACGGCTGGTTCCGCCCCGTCAGCACCCAGACCGGCCCCGACGGCTTCCTCTGGGTCATGGACTGGTGCGACAAGTATCCCTGCTACCAAAACGCCAAGGCGAATCCCGAAGGCGTGGACCGCGAGCGCGGAAGAATCTGGCGTGTTGTTCACACAAAGCCAGAATTCGAGGGTTTCATCAACTTGGAGACATCTAATGGGGTCCAAAGTGAAGCGCCGGGTAGCTTTCATCATGCGGATTCCAAGGGAAAACTCGAAAAGGCCATTGTCACATCAAGCAAGATTGAGGAGCCTATTTTCGCCTCAAGGTTCCCTTCGCGATCTTCGATTGACCTCGACCTCAAAAAACTTCCCACCGCCGCTCTCGTGAAGACCCTGGAGCATCCCAACAACTGGATGCGCCGGATGGCGAGAAGGATGCTCATCGAACAACACGCGGAAGGCACAAGGGAGGCTCTGCTACAGATCGCAAAGAGCGATGCGCCGGTTTCCGTGCGGCTCGAAGCCATCTGGACTTTGTCCGCAATCAACTCACAAGACTATCGAGCCATCGAGTGGCTTGCCAAAAATGACCCAAGTCCGGTGCTGAAAGCATGGGCCGCACGCCTGTTCGGTGAAGGAGGTCATGTGGGCCATTACTGGCTTGATGAGTTGGCGGAAAACGCTGACCCCAGCGTCAGACTGGCGGTGAGCATTGCGCTACGTCAGAAGCGTGAAGTGCATCTTACCTCGGATCGAGCACGCCCATCCCTAGACTCCATGGGAAGGTCAAACGGCCCGACAATTCTTGAAACAAAGCTGCTCACGGCGCAAGTCCACCCAGACGACAAGGTGCTGCCGCTGGCCATCTGGATGGCGATTGAACCCGTTTTGGCTGACACTGCCAAACCCTGGTTAGATTGGCTCGCGGGCATCGCCACCACCACCCAGCCCCTCTCCCGCGTCCTCTCCCACAAAGCCATGCGCCGCCTGTGCGACACGCGGAAGGCCGAAAACCTCGATCTCGCGGTCGAGTTCTGCGACAAGATCGCCGAGCACGACATCCTGCTCGCTCATGCGCTGGATGGCCTTGTGAAAGGCCAGGAAGGCGGTGTCATGAAGCCGTTGAAAGATGTTTCGGCCAGTCTCGCGAAGTGGCGGGCATCAGCGAATGCGGACGTGCTGAAGCATGCGCAGACGCTCGCGGTGCTGTGGGGCGATGAGACGGCGGTGAAGGAGATGATCGTGGCGTTGCACGATGCCTCGAAGCCGGAGAAGGACCGCATCGCGGTGCTGCAATCGCTGCGGAAGGTCAAAACCGATGCGGTGAAGGAAGGGCTGAAGCCGCTGCTGGCTCCCGGCACGTCCACCACGCTCGGTGTGGCGGCGATTCGCGCGGCGGCGGACCTCGGGGGCGATGAGTTCATCGCGCCACTCATCACACAAGCCGCATCGAAGGATTTCAATCTGCGCATCGCCGCATTGGAGGCGCTCTCCAGTCGGGCGACATGGACAAAGGCCATGCTGGATGCCATTGCCGCAGAAAAAGTCAGCGCCAGCGGCTTCCCGGCTCCGGTTCGTCGTGCGCTGGCGACGAGCAAGGACAAAGCCATCCGCGATCACGCCTTCAAGGTGCTCGGCGCGTGGCAAGACTCGTCGGAGGACGTGAAATCGCTCATCGCGCAGAAGAAACAAGTCTGCCTAACGGGCGAGCCGGACCTCGCGAATGGCAAACTCATGTTCACGGCGACGTGCATGGTCTGCCACGAATTCCACGGCGGTGGGCAGAAGGTCGGTCCGGACCTCATCGGCAGCGGGCGCAGCAATCTGGACGCGCTGTTGGCGAATGTGATCGATCCGAACCAGATCATCGGCAACGGCTACGAAAACTTCACCGTGAGCACGAAGGACGGTCGCACGCTCGCCGGCCGCGTCGTGGAGGATACGCCGGGGCATGTGAAGCTGCTCGGGGCCGGTGGCGCGGCGCAGGTCGTGCCGCGCGATCAAATCGCCTCGCTCACGAACACGAAACAGAGCCTCATGCCGATGGGATTCGGCAATCTGCCCGACGCGGCCTTCCGCGACATGATGTGGTACATTCTCGCCCCGCCGGAAGAAGGCCCGCTGACACCGGAAAAGAAGAAACTGCTCATCCAAGGCGTCGAAGTGCCTGAAACGGCCTCCAAGCCGAAAGGGACCAACTGGCGCGCCATCGACTGGGAAAGCGTGAGCCTGTGGAATCCCGACTGGAAGGTCTCCGCGCCCGATTTCGAGCGAACCCCGGTCAAACTGGCCGAATACCACGGCAAAACGAACGTGCTGCTCATGCATCCGTTTGAGAAGACCAAACCCGCGAGCTTTGAGCGCCAAATGAAGGTCGAAAAGACGAAGCTGAAGTTCAGCGTGGCGGCGGATGATCGGGGGGATTGGATCGTCAAGGCCGTGGTCAACGGTCAAGTCGTCAAGGAGGTGGCCGTGGACCATGAAAAGCCGCGCTGGAAGACCGTGGAGGTCGATCTGGCAAAGTGGAAGGGCCAGGAAGTCACCGTGCGCCTTGAGGCCCACGCCAGCGGCTGGAACATGGAGTTCGCCTACTGGGGCGGGATCGCGCTGCAGTGACACACCCCCGATNNGACACCCCCGATCAGACAGCCTGCTTGAGATTCATCCGAGTGCGTGAGAGCCGCTTCCTGGGCGGTGGGAGAACTTGAATGACGTGCCGTCTGGGTTGGGAGCCTTCTGTTTTCTCTTTGCGGGCGAGAAGCCAGCTCACGAGCGAATGCGGGGATTCAGATGATCCTTTTTTTGCCAGCAATCCTTTCACGCTGATGTCCTCATCCAAAGCAGGCCAGTGGATGCCGGCACCGCCACCGATCAGCCGGTAATTCCGGCGTTCGGCCTTCGTGGCAAAACGCAGTCGTGGATAGAGCGCTGTGGGGACAACGATCTGGCGGCCACCTTCGAGCAACACACGCAGCATCTCCCCATCGAAGGAGATTTTCACGGCCTTGGGAGATTCAAGATTAGGATTCAAAGTGCTCATGCCAACGACGGATGATAGCCTGTTTGTGCCGCGTGACAATGCGTTCGATTCGGCGGATTTCCGCTGCTCCAAAGGCTCCGGCCGAGGCCAGCCGCACCGGCTCCATCCAGAATTTGGCCTCCTTGTTCTCCCTCTCGACATGCACATGGAGCGGCTCGTTGCCTTCATCGGAATAGAAAAACAGGCGATAGGGGCCGCTGGTGAGGACGACAGGCATGCGCTGCCAATTGAAGCCAGCCACGAGACTCGCTGCAAGGCTGACTTTTCACTGTTCCAGAGCGCTGAATCATGCACTGTGCGCCCATGCGCAGTCCTTTGGTCCTTTCGCTTGCCTTGATCTCCGCCACGAGCCTTCACGCGGCGCCGACGACTCCTGCTCCCGCACCAGCGACGGCTCCGGCCGCGAATCCCGCGCCGAAAGCCGCCCCCACGCCTGCTGATACGAAACCGGAAACCAAACCCGCCGCTCCACCTGTGAAACCGCCGCCGGAGGATGCTTACAAGCAGATGGAGATGCTGACGCGGGCGATGGAGATGGTGCGGCAGAATTACGTGGATGAATCCAAGATCACCTATGAAGAACTGGTGGAAGGGGCTTTGGAAGGCATGCTGCGCCGCCTTGACCCGCACTGCGAGTACATGGGCAAGTCGCTGTTTGAAGACATGCAGCGCGAGCAAAGCGACACGTCGGAGGGCATCGGCATCACCATCGCACTGCGGCAGAACCAGCTCACGATCATCACCGTGCGCGAGGACGGTCCGGCGGCGGCGGAAGGCGTGCTGGCGGGCGATCAGCTCGTGCGGATCAATGACGTGCTGACAGATTCCGTGGGCGTGGTCGAGGCGATGCAGCTTCTCAAGGGCAAGGCAGGCGAGGAAGTGCGGCTCACGGTGCGCCGGCCGGGCACGAAGCAGTTTCTCGATTTCAAGGTGAAGCATGAGACCCTGGCGGAGTCGTCCGTGCATGATCCGATGCTGCTGTCTCCCAAGATGGCGGGCGAGTACAAGATCGGCTACACGCGGGTGTCGCAGTTCAACGCGCCGACGGCGGCTGAACTGAGCGACGCGCTGGACGAACTGGAAAAGCAGGGCATGCAGGCATTCGTGCTCGACCTGCGCAACAATCCCGGCGGCCTGGTGGACAGCGCGGTGGCGATCTGCGGCGAGTTTTTGCCCGAAGGCACGGTGGTGGTGACCACGGAGGGCCGTGTGGCCTCGCAAAATCCGCCGCCGTATCGCACGCCCTCACGCGGCGGCAAGGAGCCGAGGAAGTATCCCATCGCCGTGCTGATCAATCACGGCAGCGCGAGCGCCAGCGAGCTGACGGCGGGCGCATTGCAGGATTTGAAGCGGGCGATTGTGGTGGGCACGACGAGTTTCGGCAAAGGCAGTGTGCAGACGATCCTGCCGATGAAAAATGGCGCGGCCATGCGGCTGACGACGGCGAAGTACTACACGCCGAGTCATCGCACGATCCACGAGAACGGCGTGGTGCCGAACATTGTCGCCGCCTTGACCTCGGAGGAAGAAAGCCGCGTCGCGAAGTGGCGCATGACACATGGCACCGGCGAGGCTGCGGCGCTTGAGCTGGCGAATCTCGGCGACAGGCAGCTCGAACGCGCCGTGGACTCGCTCAAGGGCGTGCTGGTATTCGACGCGTTTGTGGCACCGGCGCTGGCTCCGGCGGCGAAGCCGTTGAAATAGGAGGGGGAGTGATGTTGACGATCCCCATGACGACGGACCTTGTCGCGGCTATCCCGCTTGCGGCATGCGTGCTCGCAATCCTAATACGCCATGGATTTTGGAAAAGCCTTCCCGCTGTCTTGCTTTGGGCAGGTTATGCAGGTTTGAACCTGTACCAGAATTACGTGGTCGAGCACAACCATCCTGAACACGCATTTCTCTCAGACCATGAGTGGCTCAACACGCTGGTCTGGAAAGCGGGAGGGGAGATTTGTCTCGCTGCAGGAGGCATCTACATTCTTTTTCTACTGTGGCAGGAAGTAAACAAGCACCGGGTCCCGAATGAGCATTGACCAGTACATCGACTCACCAATCCGTTCATGGTTGCTTTTGTTTGTGCTGCCGCTCAGCACAGCCGGTTGTTTCTGGTGTTTGCACCGTCTTCGCCCGTCAATCCCAAGACGGATATTGTTCTATCTCGCCTTGGTGCA
>DNXB01000121.1 GCA_003506995.1 Verrucomicrobiales bacterium | reverse complement strand
GCGCAGAAGCTCTGCTTCGGGAGAATGGAGGGCGTCCGCGCTCCGGCGGGTCAAATCGCCGGCGGCATGGGAGGCATGAGCTGCATGCGCATCATGTTGCCACGTCCGAAGAACGGTGGTGAGCCAAGAACGGCATCCCGACGCGTGCGGTAGTATGGATACAGGCGGCTGTAGGCGCGGGCCATGCGCTGGCGCAGCGCGTCGTTGGCGGGAGTCGGGGGCAGGCTGCGGTGGTTCTTGCGCAGGAGCAGCAGGCCCTGATGCACATTGAGCAGGCGTGGCCGCGCCTCTGCATCGGTGGCGCCATGATGCACGGTGATGGTCAGATCCTTGCCACGCGGACCCAGCGCCGGCACGACCATCGCCTCCGGGCCAAGATCGTCGTAGGACACCTGCAAAACCTTCAGGGTGAAGGCGTCTTGCCACGCGTCACGGGTGCAGCCGCCCGAAACCGTCAGAAGCAGCCCGAGCGAGGCGAGTTTCAAATGCTGACGAAGGACGGCACGAAGGCGTTTCATGAGGCAAGCGGTAGAGAGGATGCGGGCGAGTGCGAGCACTTCAAAAAAACAGGAGCGGGCCAACGCGACTTCGATGCGTGACCGCCTTTTCTGCCGTGCCTGGATTCACCAGGTGCTGGTGGACGAAGGCGTGCTAGCGTGGGCAAACAGCCGAACCTTTTCCTGCCCATGACTCTCCGTGAACCCGAAATCGTCGAACTTCCAACACCGTCCGGCCCGATGCGCACGATGGTGCTGCGGCCTGCGGCGGAAGGACGTTTTCCCGGCCTGCTGTTTCACTCGGAGATCTTCCAACTCACCGCGCCGATCTGCCGCACAGCCGCCGCGCTGGCGGGACATGGCTTCATCGTGGCGCTGCCGGAGATCTACCATGAGTCTCTGCCTGCGGGAACGGTGCTGGGTTATGATCAGGCGGGCTCGGACACGGGGAACCGGCTCAAGACTGAAAAAACGGTGGCGGCTTATGACGCGGACAACCGGGCGGTGCTGGACTATTTGAAGAGCCACGCGGCCTGCACGAGCCGTCTCGGTTCCTTTGGCCCCTGCATTGGCGGGCATCTGACCTATCGCGCCGCGCTGCAACCCGACGTGGCAGCGGCGGCCTGCTTTTATCCCACCGATCTGCACAAACGCAGCCTCGGGGCAGGCATGAACGACGACTCACTGGCGCGTGCGGCGGAGATCACCGGCGAGCTGATGATGGTCTTTGGCCGCCAGGATCCGCATGTGCCCGCCGAGGGACGGGCGATGATCTATCAAACGCTCACCGCCGCCGGAGTGAAGTTCACCTGGCATGAATTCACCGCCGCGCATGCCTTTCTCCGCGATGAAGGCTTGCGCTACGACGCTGAACTGGCCCGGCAGGCGCTCGGTTTGACGGTGGACTTTTTCCGGCGGTGTCTGGGGTGATCACGCGGAGCGCTATCGCGGAGAGCCAAGAGCCAAGAGCCAAGAGCCAAGGGCGAAGAGCGAAGGGCGAAGGGCGAAGGGCGAAGGGCCAAGAGACGGCGATCAGTCCCCGTTGCCTCCGTTATCTCCTGTGAAATTCCGGATTGGAACAGGAGATAAGGCGGCCAGAAGAACAGGCAGGCGCTGCCTGTTTCACGAGTCTTCTTAATGCAGGAAGTGGCGCACGCCGGTGAAGACCATGGCGAGCTTGTGCTCGTCGGCGGCGGCGATGACTTCGGCGTCCTTCACGGAGCCGCCGGGCTGGATGGCGGCGGTGGCGCCGGCTTCGGCGGCGGCGATCAGGCCGTCGGGGAAGGGGAACATGGCGTCGGAGGCGACAATGCTGCCTTTGAGGCTGAGCCCGGCCTCCTTGGCCTTCCAAATGGCGATGCGGCAGGAATCGACACGGCTCATCTGACCGGCGCCGATGGCGAGGGTGCGATCATGCGTGGCGAAGACGATGGCGTTGGATTTGACATGCTTCACGACGCGCCAGCCGAAGCGCATGGCTTCGAGTTCGTCGCGGGTCGGCGGGCGGACGGTCTTCACTTTCGTTTCGAGGTCGTCGAGACCGAGGGCGCGGAAATCGCTGTCCATGACCATCACGCCGCCGGGTGCAGAGCGGATGATCGGTTCGGCGAGGGCTTCGGCCACGCCGGGGAGCATCTGGATGAGGCGCAGGTTTTTTTTCTTCTGCAACAGGGCACGTGCGTCGGCATCGAAGTCGGGCGCGATGATGACGTCGGTGAAGATCTCGGAGATGATGCGGGCGAGGCCGAGCGTCATGCTGCGGTTCACGACGATGACGCCGCCGAAGGGAGCCTGCTTGTCAGTCTCAAAAGCCTTCTGCCAGGCTTCGCGCAGGTCTTCATCCGCACAGCCGACGCCGCAAGGATTGGTGTGCTTCAAGATGGCGACCGTGGGGCGGCGGAATTCGAGGGCGATCTCGGCGGCGGCTTGGATGTCGAGGACGTTGGTGTAGCTGAGATCCTTGCCGTGCAGTTTGACGAAGTAGTCGCCGAAGTTGCCGTAGAGCGAGGTCTTCTGATGCGGATTGTCGCCGTAGCGCAGCTCGGCGTAGAGGGGCAGGGAGAGATTGAAGGTCTTCTGGGTGGTCTGCTCCTTGTTGAGGAAGCTGGCGATGGCGGAGTCGTAGCTGCCAGTGCGGTGGAAGACTTTGCAGGCGAGGCGTTCGCGGGTGCCGAGGGTGGTGTCACCGGCGTTTTCCTTCATCTCGGCGAGAATGGCGGCGTAGTCGTCTGGATCGCAGACGACGGTGACCCAGCGATGGTTTTTCGCCGCCGAACGCAGCATGGACGGGCCGCCGATGTCGATGTTCTCGATGGCCTCTTCCAGTGTGACGTCCTTTTTGGCGACGGTCTGCTCAAAGGGGTAAAGATTGACGACCACGAGGTCAATGACGGGGATGTCGTGCTTCTTGGCGTTGCGTTTGTCCTCGTCATTGTCACGGCGCTGGAGGAGACCGCCGTGGACCTTCGGGTGCAGGGTTTTGACACGACCGTCGAACATTTCCGGGAAGCCGGTGTGATCGGAGACGTCGGTGACGGTGAGACCGCCATCCTTGAGGTGCTTGGAGGTGCCGCCGGTGGAAAGCAGCTCCACCCCGAGCGCCGCGAGGCCTTTGGCAAAGTCGAGAAGACCGGTTTTGTCGGAAACAGAGAGCAGGGCGCGGGCGATGGGCATGAGAGGCAGGGAGGGGAGGTTCGGGGCGCGGAGTAAAGGGAGATTTGCGGGGGTGCCAAGAGCATTCTGTGAGCCGTTTTTGGCCCTCAATCACTTGCTGACGGGAACATACGGCGGTTAGAATTTCCGCGACCCGAACTCGATGTAGCGGTTCTCGCCGCTTTTGAGGTAAACGGGGGCTTTCGCGTCTCCCCAGTCCTGCGCCCGCTGGTAAACGAGGTGCCTGCCGGTGGCGTCGGGTGCGAGTTTGAGCATGGTGGCATCGTCGAACACGACGGGATCGACAGCACGGCGGTACACCCCTTTTTCCTGGCCTTTGAAGCGCAGGTTCGGCTCGTAGCGGTCTTCTTTGCCAAGAGCAGTGTAGTATTTCATGTCGCCTAGAGCAGTCGGGTATTCGGTCCACTCGTAATCCGCCGGGTGGAGGTGGATGCGCCAGGCCAGGATGACGAGGCAGCTCAGCAGCAGCGCCCAGCCGAGCAACAGGCGTCCCGGCGTGTCGCGGAGTTCGTTGGCGGCCATGCGTGGATGAAAGGCGTGGGCCGGAGTGTGGCAAGAGGGGATTTGGGGTTCGTCAGGGAAGTTGGCGCTGTCTCTGCCGGGTCAAACGCTGTGCCGCCCCCTCACCTAACCTCTCCCCGCATCATGGTTCAGACCATGGGGGTTATCTACAGCGGGGAGAGGGACTGAAAAAGGGCGCTCAGGCCAGATGGCGTGCTTGTTGGTCCCTCTCCCCGCGTAGTGCATGCGCTTGGTCTGCCTTCGGTTGCGGGGAGAGGTGAGGTGAGGGGAACCTCGCCGTGCGCTGCGAGTGTACCCGCTTCTCAGATGAACCGGATTTGGATTGTCATCGGCCTGCGCTTCGGCTTCGATGCGCACTTTATGAGCAAACAATGGCGCGTCGCAGGCATCAACTTCGATCACTTTCACATGGGCGACCTGCTGCGGCAGACTTCGCAGCATGCCAACGCCGAGATCGTGGGCATCAGCGATGAGCAGCCGGAGCGCTTGGTGGATGCAACGCGGAACTTTGGCCTCACGCAGGAGCAGGTGTTCACGGATTACCGGGCCTGCATGGAGCAGACGAGGCCGGACATCGTGATCCTTTGCCCGGCGGCGTCGAGGCATGGCGAGTGGGTGGAAAAGATCGCCCCCTATGGCACGCACATCATCATGGAGAAGCCCTTTGCCGGATCGCTGGCCGAGGCGGATGCGATGATCGCGGCGATGCAGCCGCAGGGGAAGCTGCTGACGGTGAACTGGCCGCTGGTGTGGGACGCCGGGCAGCAGACGGCGCATCGTTTGATCCAGGAGGGCGTTATCGGTGAGGTGCGCGAGTTTCATCACCACGGCGGCAATCGTGGGCCGCTTTACCATGGCGCGGACAAGATCGAGAAAGAACCGAGCGCCGCCGACAAGGCCGCGAGCTGGTTTTACAGCGCCGGGCAGGGCGGGGGATCGCTGCTTGATTACATGGGCTACGGCACCACGCTGGGCACCTGGCACCTCGGTGGCAAGAGTCCGCTCGAAGTCACCGGCGTGTGGGACGAACCCGCCGGGCTGGAGGTGGATGAGCATGCCGTGGCCGTGATCCGCTACAGTTTCGGTTTGAGCAAAAGCGAGACGCGCTGGGGCACCTTCACCGATCCTTGGACCTTCCAGCCGCAGCCGAAGTGCGGCTTTGTGCTCAGAGGCGCCGACGGCACGATCTCCTGCTACGACTACGAGAAAACCATCCGCGTGCAGACCCGTGCCCGGCCCGAGGGCTACGAGGTGCCGGTGGACGAGGTGAAAGCGCCGAACCGCAACCCGGTGGAGCATGTCATTCACCACCTCGAAACCGGCGCGCCTTTGATCGGGCCGCTGCGCCTCGACATTTCACGCGTCGGTCAGCAGATCGTCGATACCGCGTTCCAGAGCGCGAAGGAAAAGCGGACATTGAAGCTGGTGGGGGCGTAATGATAGTTAAGTTCGAAGTCACCCATCATGCGATCTTGGATTCAAATCCTCCACATGCCGCTGCTGGCGCTCTCGCTGGCAGCCTGCGGTCATCGCCGTGTGCAAGAGCCGGAAATTCGCGAGGCGAAACTCACGCCTGGCAGCGTCGCCCCGCAGCGCCTGGTGATCGGCGTGGCGCAGCAGAAGATGGTCACCTTTGACTGGAAGAAGCCGAAGAAGATGTACCCCGTGAGCACGTCCAAGTTTGGCTTGGGCGACAAGCCTGGCTCCGGCCGGACGCCGCTGGGGCAGTTGGAGGTGGTGAAAATCGTGGGGGAGGGGCTGCCCACAGGCTCTCGGCTGAAAGCCCGCCAGCCGACCGGAGAAATCGTGCCGGTGAACGCGCCGGGGCGTGATCCCATCGTGACGCGGGTGCTCATTCTGAAAGGCCTGGAGAAAGGCAACGCCCGGACCCAGCAGCGCTCGATTTACATCCACGGCACGCCCGCCGAGGGAAAGCTGGAGACACCGGCCTCCTGGGGCTGCATCCGCATGGCCTCGGCGGACATCATTGAGCTGTGCCGGTGGATCAAACCCGGCGCCCGGGTGGACATCGTGACCGGCAAAGTGCCCGCGCCGAACCAACTGCCGCAGTGAGCTGTTTTCTGTCCGATCAAGAGGCTGATTCAAGCCTGGCGGCGGGCGTGGGTTCTTGAATCGGTGGTTCACCGCGAATCGCGAGATCAGGTGGTGGCACCATCGCCGCTGCCAGAGCCAGGATGAATGCCCTCACGATGACAAACGGAGGCCGCTGCCAGACCAGGAACAACAGCAGAAAATACAGGAGGTAAAACCCGGCCATCAGGCAGCTCATCACCCAGCCCATGCCGGTCACCCAGTCCAGCAGCGCCTTGCCATCAGTCCAGGTGCTCAGCAAGGGCCGAGTGAGCGAGGCGAACGCAAACACATGCGTTGCCCGCGCCCAGGAATAAAACGTGGGGGTGTGGGTCAATGCGTGTCGCTCACGAGTGCGAAGCTCCTGCCGAATCACCCACAAGGTTCGGACTGCCCAGCCGAAGTACAGCGCCCCAACCACTCCCATGACGACCCGTGCGGCGAACTCATTCCAGGCCTCAGGCAGGAGTGCCTGCGATGCCAGGAACCCCATGATCATGGCGACAACCCCCAAAAGCACATGGAAAACCAGGCGAATGTAGAGAACCACAGCCAGTTCATCCACATCCAGTTCTTGAATACGTTTGCGGTGCAGTTCCAATCCCTGGCATCCTAACATCAATCTCAACGTCCGCCACCCTCACCGTGATCAGCACGCTTTTCGAGGTCCGGCGTCTGACTCACATCCGCGTAGCTGTCGATGGGCACCAGGGCGTTTGCCTCAGCCTTACCCATGCCGTGGGAGCAGGTTCTCCACGGATTCGCAAACACCTGCGGGCGAAGGCTCGCGACAGCGTCCTGGAGTGCGCCAGTCCTCTGGCGCTTTCGTGCGTCGCTTGGCCTGCGTAAAGCTCCACAGGGGTGGAGCACTCCAGGACGCTGTCGCGCTTTCATCTCCTCCCAACAGCATGGTTACGGCTCAGGGGAAAGAGGCGGCGCTGCTTGCCGTGGGAGGCGTGGACCACGCTCACGCGGTTTCCACCGCGAGGAACCGATCCACGCCGTTTCGCGTTTCTTTTTCGCTACGCCCGAGGCAGGGCAGGGGCAATCCCGCGCGACCGGTGATGACGTGGAGGCAGTTCAGTTGGGTGCAAATGTGAATAAAAGATAACTTTAAAGTAACGATTATAGCGTGATTAAATCTCCGAATCTGGCTAAACTCGATTGCCGCCAATGGCGTAATAAACATTCATTTACTATTCATTCACAGCTATGATTGCTGCCACGGTTAAGCAACCGTGTCGGCGCGGAGCCTGGAAATGAAAATCACGCTCAAAGTTGCTCAAAAAACACTCCGGCATCTTCTCAAATACGCCCACCGTGCGGTCGCCTTGGACGTTGCTGCGGCCGCGCACGGGTCAAACTCCCACCTTATTCGTCGGCCGACCGCTCCTGGAAAGTGTAACGCATTGATCGTGTCGGCAATCACCTCAAACGCCTCGCTCCACGAGATCGGCTTGCGGCGCTGTGATCCAGACCGCAGAATCACCGGCTGAGTGATCCGCCCGGCCTGATCCATCTCGAAGTCACCGCCGGCACTCCGGCGGCAGGCATCCGGGTCATCCAGCTCGATCCCGGTGAAGGCTGCAGGCGGCTGGGACGGAATGACGGAATAGAATCGGGGCAGGGGGACATCGGGGAAGCTTGACGTCAGCCAGGCCATCCCAGAGACGACCTGCGCAAGTAGATCGAACTTCCAAGTTCGGTCTCAAGGGAGGCGCTGATAAAAGCCACGCCTCGCTGATAAAAGCCACGTCGCCGAGCTTGGTGCGCCGCAGAGGCTCGATGCAGAAAGTCTTTCTCTGCGGCGTTCCTGACTCTGNNACCATCCAGGGAACGAACTCGGAAGTTCGCTCAAGCCTCCGCCACTCATCCGCAGACTTTGCCAAGGCTCAGAGGGCTTGGCTATGCTGGACCCCATGCGTTCGGCACCATCAGCGGTCTTTCCGAAAAGTTTGAGCAGGGCGCTGCCGCCCGTCAGGTGAGCACACAAGGCTATTCACACTCTCCAAACCAGCCTACTTAACTGGCACTGGTTCAGTTTGATTGTGGAAAATTATAAGTTCACTCTTGAGCCGTCGTTTAGCTAGTCTCCCCGCATGAAATCAACACTTCTGTGCCTGCTCATGGCAGGCATTCACATCTGGTCTGTGGTACTTTCTGTCCAAGTGAACGGCTTTTCCTCCCTGTGGGGAGTTTCCGCCGCAACCCTGTCTTTGACGATGCCCTTCTTCTCTGAGCTGCTGTGGGGCTTCTGGGCCTACAAGCACGATCACCCATTTTTCTTTGCTGCCGTGGTGTTCTGGGTCGTTATCGGCGCGCTCATGATCGCCCACATGCGAGGCGGTTTTGGCAATGACTCAAATCAAAGATGAGCGTGGCATTGCTCGATTTTGCTTGTCTCTTGGGCCGTGTGGCTAGGCTGGCAGGATGGAAGATTTACACACCAAATACGAAGGCAAAACCGTTCAAATTGTCGGGGGTGGAACCCTCACAGTCACAGGAAAAGAAGTGTGGCTCGAATACACGAGCTTAGGCGATTCAGGCGGTTTTGTCGCCCACAGTGACAGACTAACGCCGCAGCAATTAAAATCCCTGTCGCCCCACAAGGATACTACGATTGCCGATTTTCATCTTCCTGGAGTTTTGCTACCACCAAAGGATTCCTGACTTCGAGTTCACGACCTGAAAAAGGGGACACATAGAACCATTTCCCCTCTCGCTGGTAAGGTTGGATTATCTGAGGCATGTGCTGAGTCGCTTTCATGCCCCCCACGCTAATGCAAATTGTTTGCTTTGGCAAGTTATTTGCATTTCACGCCGTATGGTACCAGATGAAGAGGAACCAGGTGGATTTGCTCAACCTTTCTTTAGGTCTGATTTCTTTAGGGTTATTGCGTCGGGTGGTTCGGTTCGTTCAACAACCAGTACTGGCAGATTCGGATCATGCTGCAACTCAGTGTGAATCACGTCGGTAACTCGCCACCACGAAAGCCTATCACCTCGGCAAAAGGTTTCTCCGATGCGGGGCAGCACGGCTAAGTCTTGCATGCCTGAGTGTCTGTCGCCGTCCATCTCGACGTAGTTGATAATCACTTCCATCTTCCCACGCTAACGAGGGGATAAAACTCACAAGTTGAATCTTCATAGTCAAACTGAACCAGCGCCTATTAACTACAAACAATCAATGTAAAGCAAAAGAGATTTCTTGACAGTTTTCCTTGAATACCAGTGATGACCTGTTATTTCTACAACGCTGTCAATTAAGCCTGTCAGCAAAGCTCTTCATTGGGCACACGCGCCGGAGCCTGAGAACTCCGGCGCGTCTCTTTTTCCATGGAACGCCACGAACAAATTTATGCGGAGCTTTTGACGATCAGGAAGCGCCTGGGCTGCATTGGTGCCATGATTGCCGCTGCTTTTACCTTGGTTTTCGTGCCTGCCTGCCTCTTTATCGTGCTCTACTTGGGGAGCTGTTCAGTGTTCTTGAATGAGGCCGCGAAAGAAATAGAAAAGTTTTCCTTGCCAAAATCGGCACCATAGTTTTTAGATTATCGCGTCGCCACAAGCGGCCCCGGATTCTCAGCCGGGAAGATTCACATGACAGGCTTAAATACATCACGGAAAGCGGCCAATTCTGCCGCGAATAAACGCAAACCGCTCTTCTTTGAGTGGGTGCCTTCTGTGATTCCAGGAAGCAAGCCAGCAATGCAATTGCTGCTTCCCCTTGGCCCTCTGTCGCATCCGCGAAAGGGTCAACATGCGCATTCGTAGAACGTCGCGTGAAGTAAACCTGTCCCGGTGCAAAGGCCACAGTGAGGGCTTGCGTGTAGCGGATCATTCCGCCGCTTTGTGCTCGGACAATTATCGAATTTGGCCTCAGGACTGCACGAGGGAACAAGCGATGCAGTGGCAGGCCCAAGTCAGGGCAGACGTAGAAGAGCAGAAGGCGCTTGTTCGCCCTGCTCGCAATGCCCCGCCCTGCGGTCCCGTGATGGCCGCAGGGTGTTTTGTTTTGATGCGTGGAGACGTTGCCGGGCTTCGGGCCGCAATCGCCTGCTGCAAACCCGGTGCGCTTATCAGCGTGCGCTGGGTGAACGATTTGGAAGCACAAGCGGCTGGCCCGTCCCCAGCGTCGGCAAAACTTCCCGCCTCGTCGGTCGCGCAAGCGGCGGGGGTGTCAATTTTCCGTGACGGAAACGGCGACGTGCGAGCCTTCGCGCACCAGCCGCATACACAGGAGGCATAGACCCTACAACCAGCATGCAAATCAACGCTGTTATCGCTCAAGTGACATCCCGCAAAGTGACTAACGCCAAAGGCCAGCCAGTGACGTACTACAGTGCGTTCGCCCTGGATGCGGAACCCAATCCCCTGCTCCGTTATCCGGGGCAAATTGAGTTCCAGCCATCCGAGGAAGAAATCAAAGACAAGGGCATCGTCGAGGGTGCCAATTTCTCCCTGTTCATCATGGGCATCAACAACCTGCGCAACGGTATCCCCGTCTGTCAGGTGAAACTGGCAGTGCCCGGCAGCGTCGGTGACAAGCGGAAGAGCGCATAAACCGTCATTCCTCGTTATGTCGTCTCTCCTTCACCACATCCAGCGTTCTGAGTGGCAGTTCTTCTTGACCTGCACCTTTAAGAACTCGCGGACGATGGGGGCCAAAGCACGCCATGCAATGCAGTTCCAACTGCTGCGCTATCTGGCAAGTTTCGGCAAGAAGGAGAGACGCGGGGACATTCTGCAAGATACCGAATTCGTCATTCGTGAGGAATTCGGGGAGCAGACTGAAAGACTACACTGGCACGCCTTAGTTTCCGGTCTGAAGCCATCGTTCGTGCGTCAATCCACCTGTCTGCTTACCATGGGGTATTGGATGGGACTTGGCGGCGGCATGACTCGGATTCGAGTATATGATGATGCACGGGACGGGTCATCGTATGTAACGAAGGGGTTAGAGGATTCCGACTTCACCAAAGAGGGGGCCAATCGTTACGAGATTGGCAAATTCAATGATGACCAGGTCCTGATGCTGATTCCCAGTCACGCCTTACTTGCCAATTGGAGAGGCGCGGCCCTTGAAAGTGGGAGGCTAACACGAACCGCACAGGCCCGGCGCAGAACTGCCCGCTGTGATCAACAAACCGTATTGCCAGCCTCCGAGGCTTGCGACTTCAACGAACAGGAAGAATTGCCGCAAGAATTGTTTGCGGCCTGACAGGTAACCAGTCCACCAGTAAGCCGGGCTACTCCCGGCAAGCTGTATCCGCCGTGCTGAACGGCAGTCAGTCGAGTCATGAACTGCTCCGCTCTCAAGTCGCAATGAGTAGGATGAAAGGTTGGCAGTGGTTTGTTTTTAGAGGCCGGGAAGCGCCAGCGCCCGGCCTCTAAAAACAGATCGCAGCGGTTGCTTGAAGGACTTCCTATGCCTTCAAGCAATCGCTCTTTCTTAACTCTGAACATCTTCTCATGAATCCTATCCAACAAGTAATCGACATGCTTTCAGGTGACCTTTATTCTCAAGTCGCCGGTGCCTCTGTACTTATTATCGCCGTGGGGGCCGTCTTCCTTGGAATCACTCTTGCAAATCGTTTGCTTGATACTGTCGATGATCCGCTGCCAGCCTTCATCTTATTCA
>DNXB01000459.1 GCA_003506995.1 Verrucomicrobiales bacterium | reverse complement strand
ACGCGGTTGGAGCATTTCCGACGGTGGCGCGGCGGTGGCATGAGCGTTGAGCTGGCTCAGGCCGAGAGAACTGATGAGCGTGATGGCGACCGCATCGCCGAGCTTTGCATCGACACCGAGGCCGAAGAGAATGTGCGTCTGGTCGGGCACATGGCGGCCGAGCTGCTTCATGACGCCCTCGACTTCGACCAGTGTGAGCGATTCGCCGCCGGCGACGTGGACAAGCAGTGTCTGCGTTTGATGCAGCAGACGGCCCTGGTCGATGAGCGGGCTCTTGAGCGCCTTCTTGAGCGCTTCGGTGCCGCGGTTTTGACCACGGGCCTCGCCAAAGCCGAACAGGCAGCGGCCGTTCGCGGTGGCGAGCGCGGCGGTGAGATCATCGAGGCCGAGTTTTACCAGTCCTGGCGTGGTGGTGATGGTGGAAACGGCACGCAGGCTTTGGGCGATGAGCTGATCGGCCTGATTGAAGGCTTTTTGGATGCCATCCTTCGGCAGGATGAGCTCTCCCATGCGATTGTTTTCAAACAGCACGAGCGCGTCAGCGCGTTTTTGCAGCAGTTCGAGCGCCTCTTCCGCCTGGGCGAGGCGACGGCGGCCTTCAAAGCTGAACGGCATGGTTGCGACCACCAAAACGAGCGCTCCGGTGCCTTTCGCGATCTCGGCGATGACGGGAGCCGCGCCGCTGCCGGTGCCGCCGCCGAGACCGGCGCTGATGAAGATGATGTCGTGGTTTTCGACCGCCTGACGAATCTGCTCGCGGGAGAACAAGGCGGCCTCGCGTCCGAGATCGGGATCGCCACCGGCGCCGATGCCTTTCATCAGCTCTGCGCCGAGTTGAATCTTCACCGGGGCCATCGAGTGGCCGAGCACGCGCACATCGGTGTGGGCGCAGATGAGCGTGGCCTCGACGATGCGGTCGAGCGTGATGCGATCAACGACATTGGAGCCGGCACCGCCGATGCCAACGATGCAGATGCGAGGCCCAGTCTGGCTGGTGCCTTCGCGGGACTGGGAACGGTCATATTCTACCATAATCGTGGGTGGTTGAGGATGAACTGGCTGCTGATTTAAAGAGTGACGGAGGAAAGAAGCTCCTGCATGCGCCTGCCGAGGCGCTTCAAGGGCGAGAGGAATGGTTTTTCGCTGTCGAGGATCTGCGCATAGCGAATGAGGCCGATGGGCGCGGAATACTGCGGGTTCTCGAAAGTGGCGGTGATGCCGCTGACGGGAGCGGAACCAGCGCGTGTGACCTTGATGCCAAACACCTCACGCGCCACGGCGTCAACGCCTTTCATCAGGCTCACGCCACCCGTGAGGTAAATGCCCGCGCCCAGGCGGCCGAGATGCTCCTCCACGCGCACGCGCACCTGGATGAGAATCTCCTTGGTGCGCAGGTTCATGACCTCGTTCAGGAAAGCACGCTCGACCTCGCCGAGAACCAGCCCGGTGTCGTCCTCAATGCTGAGCATCTCGCCATTAGGCACCTCGTCATACAAAACACTGCCTTCCTCGACCTTCAGCCGCTCAGCGCGGCCGTTCGGGATTTGCAGGGCCATCGCCACGTCGTTCGTGATGTGATCGCCGCCCAGCGGCACGCAGCCGGAGGCAGTGATCATGCCGTCCTCGTACAAAACGTAGTCGCAGGTGCCTGCGCCGAAGTCGATCATGAGCGCGCCTTGCATTTTCGCCTCACGCGTCAGCACGACCTGCGCCGCAGCAACGGGATTGAAAACCACGTCCTCGACTTCGAGCGGAATCTCCCGCACGCAGCGGATGGCGTTCTGCACGCGGCCACGGATGCCGTGAATGATGTGATAGTCCGCCTCAAGAACGCGGCCCTCGCGGCCGATCGGCTGCCGCACGGCCTCGACGCCGTCAACGATGTACTGCCGCGTGACGCTGTGCAGGAACACGTTTGACTGCGGGATCGAGACACTGCGCGCGATCTCCTTCGCCTCCTCGACATCATCCTCGGTGATCTCGGTTTGATCGTCCGCGAGGCGGTGGCGGCCACGATTGTTCAGGCTCTCGATGTGCGCGCCGGTCACGCCGAGGAAGACGTTGCGGATCATCACGTCACTGCGGTCCTCGGCGCGCACGAGCGCGTCGTTCACGCAGGTCTGCACTTTTTCAAAATCGACGATCTCGCCTTTGCGCACGCCACGCGAGGGCGCCTGGCCCACGCCGAGAATTTTGATGGCCCCGTCACGCTTCGCCTCGCCGACGACGACACAGATTTTGTGCGTTCCGATTTCGAGTCCTGCGTAGATCGTGCTTTTGGCCATGGGGGTTCAGCGTGCGGGTGGGGTGGTGGCGGCGGTGTCCGCCAGGTTCAGCCCGGTGACATCCGGTGGCTCGTGGAAAGTGGCGGGAGTGTTCACCCGCGCGAGGAGGTTCAAAGTGGCCACGCGCCAGTTCCGCTGCCGCGCCTCGCGGATGAAACGGTCAAAGCGGGCGAGCTGCGGTTCAAGATCATCCACGCCGAAGGTGATTTTGGCCTCGCCGGCAAAATGAGCGACGAGCGACCACGCGTTCGGGATCTCGATGCGTTCCAGTTTGGCGCGGCCATCTTCGTCGCGCTTTTGCAGTTCCTGCATCAGGCGCAGCGCCGCGTGGACCTGCAAATCCGGCGCCACTTTGCCTGGCACAGCCTCGCTGAGGGCGGGGAATTGAATGCGCGGCATGGCGAGGCATTGCTTAGTGATCACATCGCACGGCACCGGCGCGCCCTCGGCGTCTATCAGGCAGCCTTTGCCGCTCAGTGGCTCCATCAGTTTCCATTTCGCACATTCAATCCACGCGACCGGCAGGCGTTGCACGACATCCAGCGTCAGTTTGCCGTGGTAGTCGCGGTGGATCACGGCGGACTTCACCTGCGGCAGGCGTTCGATCCTGGCGCGCACCTCGCGCAGGTTCATGGTGAGCAGGTTCGTGGCCGTGGTCAGTCCGGTGGCGGCGACGATCTGCTCGCGCGTGAGCGTGCCCTCGGTGTTCACCTCCACCGCCTTGAGCAGAAATTGGGAGTTCTTTTCCAGCGCCTCATGCCACGTCACCCAGCCGAGGCCGATGATGATCATCGCGGCGATCATCCACATGGCGGTGCGGAAGCCACGACGGCGGCGCTCCACGGCCTCATGCTCACGAATCACCGGGGATTCCGGCTGGTAGTCGATGACGTGCGTGTCCGAGTCCCGGCGCTTCCGGGTGGAGCGCTTGGCGGTCTTTTTGGAACCTTTCTTCGCGGCGGACATGGCGGGAGGACACAGCAACCAGCGGCACAGGCTGGCAAATCGCGGTATTTAATGGACCTTAAATAATGGATTGCCAGTCCGATTGCCATAATTATTCGCGGAAAATTGCCGGGGCTATATTCACAACCGGGGCGGTTGTTCACACCCTTGGCAGGTGCCGAGCCTTCTCCACTACTTCCGCACCACCCAGATGTTCCGGTAGCGCACCGGGTTCCCGTGGTTTTGGAGGTAGATCGGCCCGGGAGTGTTCTCCTCCTTTTTCGGCGCGGATGTCGTGCTGCCGGGCAGTTCCTGATTCTCGTGAATCACACGCCATTGTGCTTCACGGTGATCCTCGCATTCGCGGTCTTCTGGCTTGCGGCATCGTATTTGGCCGCCGTGAAATCGACATCATAAGTTTGCCAGGCCAGCGGCGGCAGGCACAGGTTCAGTTTGGGAGCCGCGATCTTGTACAGCCCGCCGCATTCGTTGTCTTTGCCGTCGAGCGCAAAGCTGTCGAGCATCTGCACCTCGTAGCGGCCTTGCAGGTACAGACCGCTGTTGCCACGACCCTGACCGCGTGCGTCCGGCATGTAGGGCAGCAAGAATTCCACATGCAGACTGCAATCTCCAAAGGTGTCCTCGCTCGTGATGCCTTCCATAAGCGCACCGATGGATTCATCGACGCGAGAATTGGGAAAACGGTTCACGCCTTTGCCATCGAAGAGCACGACGGCATTTTCCGGCGGCTGCGCACCCAGCGTGGGCGAGCTGCGATCCGTGCGGTTGAGTTCCATCACGCGCACGCCGTCGGTGTTGCTCACAAGGATGTTCTGACCGGTCACCTCGGCCTTCAAAGTGCCGTCTTTAACACTGAAGATCGCCGTTTTCTCCCCTTCACCCCGCAGACCAGTGGTCTTGGTCACTTTTTCACGATCTCCATCCCAGCCAGCCCCAGGAAGTCCGCCCTGATAACTCACCGCCTCGAACTTGCCGCCGCCCTGCGCCCAAATCTGCACGCCGTAGCTTTTGCCATCGAGCTGGCCGGTGTACTCGCCCTGAATCGCGAAATCGTCGTCCGTTTGAGCTGGGTCCGTGTAGGCCTTCGGTTTCGGCGCGGCGGGCTGCTGGGCATGGACGAAGGTGGTTGCCAGCAAGAGAGCGATGAGAATGAGGCGCATGGTGGATGATGGTGAATGCTCAAGCCTCGCTCTCAGACTCCACCGCAGACCACTCGACACGCGCATACACGTCACGCAGGGCGAGTTTGATGCCGAGTTCATCGAGCGTGATGACGGCAGCTTCGCCCTCGACGATTTCCGGCCACCACTGGTTGGAGCGGCGGTAGATCGTGGCCTTCATGCTCGTCTGTTCGAGGGTGATATACACCTCCAGGGAGGGCAGACCTTGGTAAGCGGTGAGTTTCTCGCGCGTGTCGATGCGGCGCGTGGATTTGGAGAGCACTTCCACCAGCAGCTTCGGCGCGGTGCGGTGCTGTGGATTGCGGTCGGTCTTGTCGCAGATGACCATGACATCCGGAAAATAGCCAAGTTTGTCGAGGCCGGACTCGATGCGCAGGAGCATGTCGGCCACGAATGGCTCACACGGCTTGCCCTTGAGCGCCTGCCACAGCTCGCCGAAGACATTGCCAGCAATGCGGTTGTGGTCCTCCGAGGCTCCCGCCATCGCATAGACTTGGCCGTTGACGTATTCGAGCTTCACGTCGCTAGCGGCGAGGCGCTGCAAGTACCGCTCCCAGGTGATGACGGGCGCAGGCGTCGGCAGGAGCTTCAAGGCAGCGGACATGGTGGGAAAGTATCGACTGGGAGGCGTTGCGTCAATGGTTCTGTCCGGCATGAACTCCGTTGCGGACCATTGTTCCATTCCTGCGCTCATGAACGCTTTGCAGTCGCGCAAACGAGGTTTCCATGCTTTTTGCCCCTCCCAATGTCCGCCACCTCCGTCATCACCAACATCTCCTGCTATCAATTCGCCTCGCTGTCCGGCTTGAAAGAGCTGCGCCTGCGGCTGCTGGACATGTGCAAGGAGTGCGGACTGAAGGGGACGATTTTGCTGAGCACCGAGGGCATCAACCTGTTCGTCGCGGGCATTCGCGAGGATGTGGACGCGCTTGTCGATGAGTTGCGCAGCATTCCGGGGCTGGAGGGTCTCAAGCCGAAGTACAGCGAGAGCGCGGAGCAGCCGTTTCGGCGCATGCTCGTGCGCATCAAGAAGGAGATCATTGCCTTTGGCGTCGAGGGCATCGAGCCGGCGAAGTACACCTCCCCACGACTGGAACCGAAGGTGCTGAAGCAATGGCTCGACGAAGGCCGGCAGGTCGTGCTCTACGACACTCGGAATGATTACGAGGTGAAGCTCGGCACCTTCAAAGGCGCGGTGGTGGCAGGCATTGATTCCTTCCGCGATTTCCCCGCCGCAGTGGCCAGATTGCCTGTGGAGATGAAGAAAGCCGAGATCGTATCCTTCTGCACCGGCGGCATCCGCTGTGAGAAGGCGGCGCCGTTCATGGAGCGCGAGGGCTTTGAGCATGTGTGGCAGCTTGAGGGCGGGATTTTGAAGTACTTTGAGGAATGCGGCAGCGCGCATTACGACGGCGAGCTGTTTGTGTTCGATCAGCGTGTGGGAGTCGATCCCGGGCTGCATGAGACGGCCTCCTCGCAGTGTTTCGCCTGCCAGACGCCGCTGACGGCCGAGGAGCAGGCCGATCCGCGCTATGTGGAGCATGTCTCCTGCCCCTACTGCTTCAAAACAACCGAGCAGCAGCAGCGCGAGCAGATCGAGCAACGCCATGCGGCGATTCGTGCCGCCGCCACTCCCCTGCCCGGCAGTGTGCCTTACGCGCACGAACGCCCGCTGCATGTCCCGGCGGCCTGCGATCACAAAACATTGCTCGACACGCTCTGCCATGTGATGCCGCACATCGGCCGCGAAACCTGGCTCGCAGCCGCCGCAGCAGGCCGTCTCGCTGACAAGGACGGTCATCGCGTCACGGCGGATCAAATCGTCCGCGCAGGCGAGCACTACCTGCATCTCACGCCCGCGCAGCGTGAGCCGGACGTGAACGCGGACATCCGCGTGCTGTTTGAAGACGAGGCGATCCTCGTGGTGAACAAACCCGCGCCGCTGCCCGTGCATGTCGGCGGTCGCTTCAATCGCAACACGCTGCAATTCATTGTCGATGCCGTCTGGCATCCGCTGCGGCCGCGCACCGTGCATCGGCTGGATGCGAACACCACGGGCGTCATGGTCCTGTGCAAGACACGGCACTTCGCCCGCCTCGTGCAGCCGCAGTTTGAGCGCGGCGAGATCGAAAAGCTCTATCTGGCGCGTGTGAAAGGCCATCCGCCGCAGGATGAGTTCATCTGCGATGCTCCGGTCAGCGCCGAAGCAGGCAAGCTGGGCGGGCGTCATGTGGTGATGCGTGGGCAGTCTGGCAAAGGTCCAGAAAGTGCTCAGTGCTCAGTGCTCAGTGCTGAGACAGGCCCAACTGAGCACTCGGCACTGAGCACTTCGCCTGGCGGCTGCGCCACGCCTGTGCCGCCCTTGCCACAGGCGGCTCAAGAGCGCGGACTCGCGGCCCGCACCGAGTTCCGCGTGCTCCAGCGCGATGCCGACGGCACCGCATTGCTCGAAGCGAGGCCGATCACCGGCCGCACCAATCAAATCCGCATCCACCTCTGGCACCTCGGCTTCCCGATCATCGGCGACGCCGCCTATCTGGCCGATGGCGAGATCGGCGAGACGCAAACCCTCGCCGTGGCTGATCCGCCGCTGTGCCTGCATGCCTGGAAGATCACGTTCCAGCATCCTTTGACGAAGGAACGCGTGACCTTTGAGGCCGGGCGCCCCGCATGGGCGCATGCCGGTTGAGCCGAGGTTGAAAACCAAAAGAAAACTGTGGACGAATCGGATTCGTCCACAATTTAGTGTGGCTAAACAACGTTCGTCCTCTCTGAAGTGTCCCTCAGTGTCACTATCGGCGGCTCTCCATCCTCCATATCAATCGTCACCAGAACATCACCAGTGAGCAGCAGCCCAACTCCGGACTTGAACATTCCCCAGGCCATCGAAAACCTCGAAGGCCATTTGGCGCGGATTCGGAAGGAGATGCCTGAGCATAACGAATGGTTCGTCTTCGATGCCGAAGGTAATGATGGTGTTTTGCTATCGGAGTTCATAGAGTTTGTGAATGAGGATTTGGGGACTGTTGAGTTGGAGAAGCTCCAGTTGATTGCTCTCAGCTCATCTGGGTTTCAGGCGTGGATGGCTAGCTTGAAGAGTGTCGTTGCTCCTGCTGCATTGTGGGCATCTGTAACGAAGTTTTGTCAGGCCAACCGCTGTTCCGTAAAGATCAAGGTAGGAGACGATGTTGTTGAAGTTCAGGCGGCAAATGCCGCTGATGCGGAACGTTTGATGAAGTGCGCCAGTCGCATGACAATCTCCAAGAAGTCCAACAACTAAGAATCCATGAACCGCGCAAACCAGGACGAATCGGGTGGAGGTGACAGGATTG
>DNXB01000306.1 GCA_003506995.1 Verrucomicrobiales bacterium | reverse complement strand
TGTCGCCCATGACCTTGCAGCCGAAGTCCTTGCCCGCTTTGACGACGCATTTGATCGTCTCCGCATGCGCACGGGCCATGACGACGACGTGCGTCGCACCGGCCTTTGCCATCATCTCGGCTTCGAGGTAGCCGCCATCCATCGTTTTGAGGTCGGCGACGATGGGAGTGTTGGGAAAGGCTTTTCTCAAAGCGCGGACGCCATGCAGACCTTCGGCGAGGATGAGCGGGGTGCCGGCCTCCAGCCAGTCCACTCCGGCGCGCATGGCGAGCGCGGCGGTTTCGAGCGCTTCGTGGATGTTGGTGAGGTCGAGAGAGATTTGAACGATGGGTTTCATGGTTGGCTGCGAGGTTGCAGATTAACGCAGAACCATGCACCATCGTCACGACAAAGATGATGCGAAATGCGACACCTCTCAAACCCCGCGAGCGTCCTCAGCGCCAGGCGGTGGAAATTGCCCGCTGGCGCAGGGATCGTAATGCCTGGATGGCGGTGCTGGAGCCGACGCTGCTGTTTCAGCGGCTGTTTGACCACATTCCCGGTGTGTATTTCTTCGCCAAGAACAAGACGGGGCATCTCATGTTTGCCAGCCAGGGGCTGCTGCAACGCTATCAGATGCGCGACGACTCGGAGTTCATCGGCCGCACGGACTTCGACATCAATCCCGACACAATGGCGCAGGCCTATGTGGATGACGACAAGCGCCTGCTGGCGGGCAAGGCGGAGGTCATCGAGCGCATTGAGCTGTGGTGGGACACACAAGGCATCCCGGACTGGTTCCTGGTGACGAAGCTGCCGCTCTTTGACAAACGCCGACGCGTACAAGGCGTGATGGGCACGCTGCGTCGGCCGGATGAGGCGGAAAGACGGCTGCCGGTGTTTCAAACGGTGGCGCAGGCCGTGGAGATGATCCGTCGTGACTTCTCAAAGCCTCTTTTGATCGAAGACGTGGCCAAATCCTGCGGACAATCGCTGCGGCAGCTTCAGCGACGCTTCCAATCGGCGTTTGGCATCACACCGCAGGAGTTTTTGCTCAAGACGCGAGTGCTGGCGGCGGTGCGGCTGCTGGAGGAGACAAGCCTGACCGCCAGCGAGATCGCGCAGCAGTGCGGCTTTGTGGATGCGAGCAGTTTCACGCAGCATTTTCGCAAGCGCATGGGGGAATCGCCGGCGGCCTATCGGCGGATGCGGAGGTGAGTGCTATTGGAGCTCGTCACACAGCGCGAGCGCCTTCAAGGCCTGGCACGTCGCGATGTAGGTGATGTAATGGTAGTTTCCGCGATAGAGCGAGTGCATCCACCAGCGGCCGCTCACGCGCTGCTCCTTTTTGAGCCACGCGATGCCACGCTGAATGCGCGCGTCCTTCACCGGCACGTTGTTTTGACGCATCAGCACGATGGCGATGGCGGTCATGTAGGCATCGCTCTCCGGCTTCGCGGCGTCGGGCAGGCTGGTGATGAGTTTGGAGACGGTTTCGCTGATCTCGAAGTGCCAGTCGTTCAGCGCGGAGAAGTCCCGCGTGCTCCAGCCGCCGTCGGCGTGCTGCTTCGATGACAAAAGGGCCAGCGCTAACTCGCGCTCCGAGGCTGAAACGAGATCTGGCAGGTAAAAAGCCAGTTGGAGCCGCAAGACGCGGTCGAAGTCGTTTTTGAGCTCGGGCTGTTTCAGCCACGCTTTGAGCTTTCCGACCTTGGCGATGATTTTTTCGTCCTTGAGGCCTGAAAGCCAGCCAGGAGCCGCCGTGATGGCGCGGGCGGCTTGCAGCGAGAGCTCGAAGTCGGTCGTGATGTGCGGGATCTCCACCTCGCCGTGGCTCACGAAGGCGCCGCTGGCAGACTGGCGCTCAAACATGTCCCGCAGCGACTTTTCCGTGTGCTCCGAAGTTTGGCGCGTGACGTGTTTGTCCCACTCCGCGAGGCCCAAGGAGCGCCACACGCTGGTGAAGGCGGCCGGATAGTGCTTGTGGCCGCTTTTGGTCGCCGTCTCCTTCACCTCCTTGATCTCCTTCGGCACGAACTCGATGAAGTCGGCCAAGATCTCCTCGTTCGCCTTGCCGAGCAGCGGGATCAACGCGGGCCGCTCCGTGAGGTAGGGGCCGGTGGTGTGGCAGTTCACGCAGGATTTCTCCCGCACCCACGAGATCGCGCCCTCATCCAGATACTTCGCAGCCGCCTTGACCGACTCCGGGCCAAATTGGGTCACGCGCGGCTCGTCCGCCGTGGGGATGCTGATCTGGATGCCCTCGGTCTGATATTGGAACTCAGGCTTCGGTTTGGGCTTCGGCACGTCGGCGGCGAAGGCCGCAGGCGCGGCGAGAAGAAGGAGGTGGGAGAGTTTCATGCGCCGCATCAATACGCATGGGAAACCGCCCGCTATCCGATCACCACCTCGGCCCTGATCGAGTGCGCGATGAAGCACTCCTCGTGGGCGAGATCATGCAGATGGCTGATTTCCGTGGTCGTGGGCGTTTTGGGGCCTTTCCAGATGATCCTGGGCCGCAAGGTCACGCGACTGATCCAAAGCTTGCCCTGCTCGTTTTTCGTCATCAGGCCTTCAGCCGCGTCCTCGTAGCTTTCCGGCTCGAAACCGGCGTCGCAGGCGATGTGCAGAAACCAGAGCATGTGGCAGCTCGCCAGGGAGGCGACGAAGGCTTCTTCTGGATCGACGCTCGTGGTATTCAACCATGACGCGGGCACGGTGTGCGGGGCGGGGGAGGCGGGGACGACCACGCCGCCGTCGAACTGCCAGGTGTGCTCACGCGAATACTTGCGTCTCAGGAAATCGGGGCCTTGGTTCTTCCAGCGGATGGTGGCGGTGTGTTTCGACATGGTGGATCAAAGTTGGAGCAGCTTTTCAAAGCCCGCAAACCCGTCTTTGCACGTCAAGGCGGGGTCGGCGCCTGCAGCGGCGAGGTGTCGAGNNCGCGCACCTTCACCTCGGGATGACTGACGGAGCCGTGCCCGCCGTTGGTGATCGGCACGAGCAGCGAGGGCACGCCGGCCTTCTGCAGCGCGGCATGAATGGCCTCGGCATGCAGAAAGGCCACGCGCTGGTCCTTCGTGCCGTGGAAGGTGATGAAGGGCGGGTCGT
>DNXB01000486.1 GCA_003506995.1 Verrucomicrobiales bacterium | reverse complement strand
GAACGGCGACAGCAAACCGGCCACGGAGAGCTGGTGGCGCAACGACGCGGGCCTGCTCGCCAACACCCGCAGCGGCACCGCGCTGCCGCTCGGCGATCTCGAAGTGCAGCGTCGCTGCGACATCCTCGGCGAAGGCACGCCGCTGGCCCGTCTCGGTGAAAACCAGCCGCTGCTCATGCGAGCGAATACCACCGGCGAAAACCAAATCTGGTTCCTCGGCACCCTGCCCGGCTCCGGTGCGTCCACTCTGGCCCGCGATGGCGTGGTGATGTTCGCCATGCTGCATCGTGCGCTCAATGATGGCGCACGCGGTCTTGGGAAAGCGCAACAGCGTGAAGCAGGAACGAACGCGCTGGGTGCAGGCGAGTGGAAAAGACGCGGCGAAGCCGTTTTGAGCACCGAACTGCCTCTGCGAGCCGGAATCGTCGAAAGCGGCGACAAGCTCGTCGCGCTGAATCGCCCGCTTCGCGAGGATGCGCCGGATTTTCTCGGCAAAACGGNNTGGATCATCAGATCATCGAAGACCGTGTCGAGGACGAAAGCAGCCTCGCGAGCGAGGTGTGGCGGACGTTCTTGTTCTTGATGGCGATGGCGCTTCTCGGCGAGGCGCTGCTGTGCATGCCGGCGAAGCGTGAACCACAACCCTCTCCAGCCACCTGATGCGTTTCTCGTCCTCGAACTCGTCCTCGAACTCGTCCTCGATTCTTTCGGGAACGATGGCTCGTGGAGGAACGAATCAAGCCAAAGCACTGCTGTCGGCGGCTTGGGGAAAGCTCGGGCACCGTTCCGATTTTCGAGAGTTCAATCGGTCGAGGACGAGTTCGAGTAGGAGGACGAGGACGAACAACCGCGAACCGCGAACTGAGAACTGAGAACTGAGAGCTTTTTCCATGCAGCCCACCACCAGCCAACTCGTCTTCAATCCCACGCCCGTCGCGTTCGCGGTCGGCGTGGCGTTTGTCGTGGCGGTGGCGGGACTTGCCTTCATGGCGTGGCGCCGGAGTGGGTGGCGACCAATCATGGGATGGCTGGAGTTGCTGCGGGTGATCATCGCCGTTGGCATCGCGATCACGCTGTTGCAGCCGGAGTGGATGGAGACCTTTAAACCGGAGACGAGGCCCGTTTTGGCGGTGCTGGCGGATGTTTCGGGTTCGATGAGCACGAAGGATGTCATTCGCGGCCAGGAAGCCATCGCACGCGAGGAACTCGTGAAGCCACTCATCGACGAAAAACTCTGGGCGAAGCTCAAGGAGCGCATGGACGTGGTCATTGAGCCGTTTTCGTCATCACAGACACCGGCGAGCGAAGGCACGGACATTCATGCAGCGCTGCTCGGTGTGCTGGAGAAGCAGCCAAACCTCCAATCGGTCGTTTTGATCAGCGATGGCGATTGGAACATGGGCCAGCCACCTTCGCAAGCCGCCACGCGGCTGCGCATGCGCGAGGTGCCGGTGTTTGCGGTACCGGTGGGCGCGGAGACGCGGCTGCCGGATGTCGAATTGAGCAGTTTTGATGTTCCCACCTTCGCCGTGGCGGGCAAGCCGCTGCGCATTCCGTTCGTCATCGACAGCTCGCTGCCGCGTGACGAGGTCGTGGTGCTCGAAATGAAATCGACGAGCGGCGAGATCATCACGAAGGAGGTCACACTTCCTGCGATGAGCCGTTATCAAGACTCCATCGCATGGAAGCCGGAGAAACCGGGCGAGGTGAAGCTCACGCTGACGATTCCGAAAACGCCGAACGAGCGTTATCCCGAGAACAACACGCAGGAAGCGCCGCTGAGCGTGCGCAAGGAGCAGCTCAAAGTACTGGTGATCGAGTCCTTCCCGCGTTGGGAGTATCGCTACCTGCGCAACGCGCTGGAACGCGATCCTGGCGTCGAGGTGAACTGCCTGCTGTTGCATCCCGGCCTTGGCAAAGTGGGCGCGGGCCGTGGTTATCTCGACAAATTCCCGAAGGACGAGGAGCTGACGAAGTTCGACGTGATTTTCCTCGGCGATGTCGGCGTGCAGAAAGGCCAGCTCACGACGGAGCAGTGCGCCGCGCTGCAAAAGCTCGTGCGCGATCAAGCGGGTGGCCTCGTCTTCATGCCGGGCTTTCACGGCTTCCAATCAACGCTGCAAGAAACACCGCTGGCTGATCTGCTGCCGGTGATCTGGGACGCGGCGCAGCCTCGCGGCTGGGGATCGAGCGCGCCGGGCAAATTCGCGCTCACCGAGGCTGGCATGCGCAGCCTTTTGACGAAGCTCGAAGACACCGATGAGGCCAGCGCCCGCGTTTGGAGCACGCTACCAGGCTTCCAGTGGTATGCGCCTGCCTTGCGAGCCAAAGCGGGCAGCGAGGTGCTGGCCACGCATGGCAGCGAGTCGAATCAATACGGACGCCTGCCGTTGATCGTCACCAAGACCTACGGCGCGGGCAAAATCCTCTTCATGGGCACCGACGGCGCGTGGCGCTGGCGCAAAGGCGTGGAGGACAAGTATCATTACCGCTTCTGGGGTCAGGTCGTCCGCTGGATGGCCTATCAGCGCAACATGAGCAGCGGCGACAAGATGCGCCTGTTTTACTCGCCGGATCGTCCACGCACCGGCGATGTGCTCACGCTGAATGCAAACGTCATGAGCCTCACTGGCGAACCGCTGCGTGAAGGCGCTGTGATCGCGCAAATCGAAGCGCCGAGCGGCAAAGTGTCGAGTCTGCGCCTGCTACCCGCCGGAGAAGAAGCCTGGGGGCTTTTCAACGGCACCTTCACGCCCAGCGAACCCGGCGATCATCGCGTTATGCTGAGCTGCGCCGAGGCGGGATCAAGTTTGGAGACGAAAATCTCGATCCAAGGCACCAGCCGCGAAAAACGCGGCCAGCCAGCCCGCATCGACGTGCTCAAAGAAATCGCGCAATTCACCAAAGGCGCCGTTTTGGATGCCTCGAAGCCCGAAAGCATCGTCGATGCCATCGCCGCCATCCCCGAGGCCGCCTTCCAAGAACGCCGCCTGCCGCTGTGGGCGCATCCCGCGTGGGCGGGGCTGCTGGTGGTGCTGTTGGGTGTGTTTTGGGTGGGAAGAAAGGCCGCCGGAGCGTTTTAATGACCCCAATCAAAAGCTCGTCATGACCGTTCAATCACGATAACATCCTCGAATTATGAAAACGGAACTGCCGCCCATTCTGGAAACGAAGCTGGCTGATTTTCGTCAGCGGGTTTGGACGGTAAAGCTGATCGAGGGATTGCTGGCGGCGGGGTTTGGGCTGGCGCTGTCGTATCTGCTGGTGTTTGCACTGGATCGCGTGATGGAAACGCCGGTTTGGCTGCGGGCGTCGTTGCTGATTGCCGGTGCGTTGACTTTGGGACTTGGATTGCCGCTGAAGTGGCATCGCTGGGTGTGGCGGCAGCGGCAGTTGGAGGATGCGGCGCGGTTGTTGAAGCGGACGTTTCCCCGGCTTGGCGACCAGTTGCTCGGCATCGTGGAGTTGTCTCGACATGAGGACGCGTCGCGCAGCGAGCGGCTGGTGCAGGCGGCGATGATGCAGGCGGCGGAGGCGGTGAAGGACAAGGATTTTACCCATGCCGTGCCGGAGGCGAAGCATGTGCAGTGGGGCTGGGCCGCAGGTGTGACGGCGCTGCTGGCCGTGGCGGCGCTGACTTTGCTGCCAGACGCGGCCTGGAATGCGCTGGCACGCTGGGCGACGCCGTGGCGCGATGTGGAGCGTTTTACCTTCGCAAAGATCGAGGCGCTGCCGGAGCGGCTCGTCGTGCCGTATGCGGAACCGTTTGATTTGAAGGTGCATCTGCAAAAGGACACGCGCTGGTCGCCGGGCCAGGCAAAAGCACGGATCGGTGATCAACCGGCGGTGCTGAGCGGTTTGAAGGAGAGCGCGTATCCGCTGGCGTTTCCGCCGCAGAAGACAGACGCGGAGTTGAATCTGTCGCTGGGCGATGTGCGCAAGACGGTGAGCGTGTTGCCGCGCACGCGACCGGAGCTGACGACGCTGTCCATTCGCACGCGGCTGCCGAAGTATCTGCAATACAAGACAGAGCCGGTGACGGAGGTGCATGGCGGTTCGGTAAGCGTTTTGAAGGGCGCGGAGGCGGCGCTGGAGGCCACGGCCTCGCGCGAACTGGCCTCGGCGGAAGTGGACGGCGCGAAGGAGAAGGTTTCTGGCGCGAAGATCGTGACGCCATTGCGAAAGATCGACGCGGACGTGGAAAAACGCGTGATGTGGCAGGATCGCGATGGTTTGACGCCACGCGAGCCGCTGGTGCTGCGGATCAACGCGATTGAGGACGAAGCGCCAAGGCTTGCCGCGCGGCGTGAGACGCCGGAACAGGTGGTTTTGGACTCGGAGGTCGTCGCGTTCGATGTGAACGTGGAGGACGACTTCGGCATCCGCCGCACGGGCCTTGAATGGCGCAGCGTGAACGATGACAAGACGAAGGGCGACAAGATCGCCGCTGCTGGAGAGCCTGAGAAGAAAACGCTGGCCGCGAAGGCGACGTTCAGCGCGACGCGTGACGGCGTGGAGCCGCAGACGCTCGAAATCCGCGCTTGGGCAGAGGATTACCTGCCGAACCGGAAACGCTCTTATTCAGCGGCCTTTTTGCTGCATGTGCTGAACAAGACGGATCACGCGCTGTGGTTGACGGAGCAGTTCGGCAAATGGCTGGAATCGGCACGGGAGACCTATGAGCGCGAGCAGCAGCTTCACGCGACGAACAAGGAGCTGCGCGAAATGACCGCCGCAGAACTGGACCGGCCGGAGAACCGCCGGAAAATCGCCCAGCAGGCGAGCGCGGAGAATGCGAACGCTTCTCGGCTGGGCGCGCTGAACCAAAGCGGGCGTAGTTTGGTGGAGCAGGCGACGCGGAATGACGAGTTCGACGCGGCGCGGCTCGAATCTTGGGCGACGATGCTCAAGTCGCTGCAAGACATCGCGAAGAAGCGGATGCCGAGCGTGGCGGAGTTGCTGAAGGAAAGCTCGGGGGCCAAAGCAGGCGCGAAGAGCGATGGTCAACCTCCAAGCGAAGGGGAAAACCAAGAAAAGGGTGCGCTGAGCAAGCCTTCGGCACCGCAGATCGCGAACGGGGCGGAATTGCCGAAGGGAGCGCAGGGCGGCAAGGCTTCGACGGAGGAGCAGAAGAAGGCGAACATGCCGAGTATCACGGATCGCGAGGGCTCGATGAGCAAAGCGGAGCCGGAAGCGGCTGACCCAAATGCAAAACCCGCGCCACCGAAGCCGAGCACGATGAAACTGCCGACGACGCAGATGGCGGCGGCTCCGTCGAAGAAGAAAAATGGCGAGGAAGAGACGAAGCCGGCGGAAACACCGGCGCAGCAGAAGATGGACGAGGCGATTGACGAGCAGAAGCTGCTGCTGGCCGAGTTTGCGAAGGTGTCGGACGAGCTGGCGGCGGTTTTGGCGAGTCTGGAGGCGAGCACGTTTGTGAAGCGGCTCAAGAAAGCGTCACGCGATCAATTGGTGGCGGCGAAGGATCTCAACACGAAGACGCTGAGCGCTTTCGGTTTGGAAAAACAGCCGGTGAAAGACGCGGCGGGCATCGCGGAGCACGAGAAGAAGCAGAGCGAGGTGGTGCGCGTGATTCAGGCCGATCTGGAGGCGTATTTTGCGCGGAAGCCGGAGATGCATTTCAAGAACGTCATCGGCCAGATGAAGGAGACGCAGGTGGTGAAGATGCTGGCGTATCTGGGCGACCAGGCGGCCTACAACCTGAGCGGCAGCAGCATGGCGGGCGCGGAGTTCTGGGCGGACACGCTGGACCGCTGGGCGGAGGAGATGGTGGCGGCGAGCGAGTGCAAATCGTGCAGCAGTTGCAGCGCTGACAGCCTGCCGCCGGAGATCGTGCTCCAGGTGATGAAGGCGCTGCGTGATGAGATGAAGCTGCGCGATGAGACGCGTGAGCTGGAGAACGCGAAGCCTGCGCTGGTAGAGGACGAGCACACGAAGAAGTCGGTGAACCTGGCCTCGAAGCAGTACGGCATCCAGGCGGCGGTGCGCGGGGCGTTTGATGACATTTTGAAACTGCCGCAGGGAAATGAAAAGTTCGGTCGCGAGTTGAAGCTCCTCAACGCGGTGCAAGGCGTCATGATGGAAGCGGCGGGCATTTTGGACAAGGCCGACACGGGCGCCGTGGCTGTCGCGGCGGAGACGGAGGCGATTGAGCTTCTGCTCCAGGCGAAACGGCAAGGCAAGGGTGGCGGCGGTGGCGGTTCGGACCCTGGCGGCGGCGGCACGGCGGACTCGGCTTCCGAGGCGGCGCTGGCAGGTTTGGGCGATGGCTCCGACGCGGAATCAAACGTGGAAGCACGCCCGGTGGGTCAATCGACCGGCAAGGCCGGGCGCGAGCTGCCCGAGGAGTTCAAGACAGGGCTGGACACCTATTTCAACAAGCTGGAGTCAGGAGGCGCGGTGAAATGACGCGGGTGCTGCTGACATTTTGGCTGCTGTGCCTCGTCTCCGCGCAGGCGCAGACGTATTTGTCGCGCTCGGAGCTGAAGAAGCCTCTTTCTGAAGCGGTGGAGAAGACGCTGGCGGAGTTTGTGGAGCGCTGCGCGGTGGAAAAGCAGAAGCAGCTCACCACGCACATGGCGGAGGTGCTGAAGGCGGTGGATGCGGCGGCGAAACTCACGACTGAAGAGACCGCCGCGATGCAGGAGCCGACGAAGAAGGCGGTGGAGTCTGCCCTGGCCGCCTGGAAGCCGCAGACCGTGGTGGCGATGCGCACCTATCTTTCCCGCACCTCGGACATGGCGGCGAAACGGCTCATCAACGTCTGGAAGCCGGACGCGTCAGGCCTGAACGAACCGGTGGAGAACTGGACGCCGCCGGAGCAAAACGCGGACTGGCTGGCGGCCCTGCGCAAGACGCTCGGGGAGGAACGCTTCAAGGCGTGGAGTGACGCGGACGCACGGGCACGGGAGAAGACAGATGAGGAGATCCACCGCTATCTGGAGCGCTGGGTGCGCGAATCACGCGGACCGATGAACGAGGACTTGCAGACACAGATCGGGGCGATGAAAACAAAGCTCGCTTTGAATGAAGGACAGGTCGCCGCGCTGAAAAAGGCGGCGGAGGTGCTGCTGGACCAAATCTCCGAGGCGGAGCGCCTGCGGGCGGCGGGCATGCTGCGCCCCATGCCGGACGAGGCGCGGAGAAACATCACGGGACGCAGTTATTTTTACCTCCGCTTTGACCGGCCGCGGGGCGCGGCCTGGGAGAAGCAGTGGGAGGAAGCCGCGGCGAGTGTGCTGGGCGAGGAGTTGATCGCGCAATGGTGCAAAATGGCAGGCGAGGAACGTGGCGGGCTGGAGGCCGAGCTGGCGGAGATGGTGAAGCCCTCCGAGGTGTACATGCGGCAGCAGATGGAGCAGACGATGCTCACAGAGATCGACAACCTCGCCACCGAGCTGGACCTGGACAAGGAACGGCAGGAGAAGCTGAAAAAGCTCTCGGAAGAGGCGATTGAGGAATCCTTGAAGCTGGGACGGAAACAGTGGCTGGAGCAGGCGCGGAATTATTCCGCCATGGAGCGCCAGCGCATGCGGGCGAACACCTATTTCGGCCTGAACGAGGAGCAGCAGGCTCCGGCGCTGCCGGTTTGGAAGGATGGCCTGAAAGAGCTGCTGACGGAGACGGAGCGCGCGCGCATGACATCTGAGAAGGAGCAGCGTGAGCAGCGCTCCCTCATCGCGATCTCACGCGCCTGCCTGGCGGAGATGGACCGGGCGCTGATGCTCAACGACGCGCAGCGCGGGAAGCTGGAGCCGCTGCTGCTCCCACTGATGGAGCCGCTGATCGAGCAGCGCCGCCAGCAGTACTGGAGTTACAGCACGCAGCAGTTGTTTCAATACGCGGGCAAGGCCAGGCCGGAGACGGTGCGCGCCATCCTCGACGACGTGCAGTGGAAGCGCTGGCAGGAGCTGGCGGCGTCGAGCAACAGCACCCCGCGCGCCATGCCGGCGGTGAACGGCACGCAGCCCGAGGCGCCTGACATGGAGGCGGCCATCTCGACGCATCTTTACAAAATGTTCCACACCGAGCGCAAAAAGGCGCTGGATGCCATGCTGCCGCAGGTGGAGGAGGCACGGCGCGTGCTCACGCTGCCTGAGGCGACGGTGAACCGGCTCAACACAGCGGCGAAAGGCGCGGTGGAGCAGAGCCTGGGCCACTGGCGGCAGAACACGGAGCGCTATGTGCGGCAGACGGTGCAGAGCGCCACGCCCAAAAACATCCTGCAACTGCTGACCGGCACCGAGCGCGTGAGCTTCAGCCGCAACAACGGTGACAGCAGCCCGCAGTCCACGGAGGTCTGGCAGACAGCCCTGAAGGAAGCTCTCACCGCCTCGCAATTGAAGCAGCTCGAAACCGTCGCACGGGCGCGGCAGGACTACCGCCTGCGCTCCATGGCCGCGATGACGGTGGCGGAGCTGGACCGCCGCCGCCGCCTCTCGGGCGAGCAGTGCGCCAAGCTGGAACCGCATGTGCAGAAAGTGCTGGCCGAGTACCAGCCGGACCTGGAGCGCTACATGTCCAACAATTGGTTTCTACAGTATTACTACGCGATGGTGCCGGTGGCCGGGGTGCCGGAAAAAGAGATGCAGGGCATCCTCACCCCCCAGCAGTGGAAGCTGTGCAAAGACCGCGACCTGCCGGACGCGATGCAGTACTGGGAGGGCATCGAGAACAATCACAAGAACCGGCTCAAGCAGGGTGGAAACGCGGGCCAGATCTTTTTCAACGGAGGAATGATCATCGACCAATGATGACTGGCGAAGGGCGGGGGAAATGACGAATGACGAATGAATGACCAAACATCCATGACGAGGCAGCTAGCGGTTTATGACGGTCAGGAGACCTGTCAGCACTCCGGCCATTCGTCATTCATCATTCGTCATTCGTCATTCCTGCGCCTCTGCTGCCTCCTTTTCATCTTCGCTACTTCGGCGCAGGCCCAAGACCCTGCGTTGCGCTTTGGCGGCGCGGTGCCGCAGGAAGTGGAGACGGTGTATGAGCGCGGGCTGGCCTGGCTGGCGTCGAAACAAAGCGAGCAGGGCAACTGGCAGGGCGGTCATGGCGGCTCCGGCGTGGATGGCATCTGCCTGATGGCTTTTTTGGCGGGCGGCGAGGAGCCGAACTTCGGACGTTACGCGCCGAACATCCGCCGGGCGCTGCGGGCGATCATCCGCAGCCAGGACGCAGCCACGGGTTATTTGCCGAACAGCATGTACCACCACGGCTTTGCCATGCTGGCCTTGTCCGAGGCTTATGGAGCGGTGGATGAGGCGCTGCTGTGGGAGGGTGAGAAGCCGGTGCGCGGCATCGCGCAGGCGCTGGATCTCGCCATCCGCTGCGCCGGCACCTCGCAGAAAAACAACCGCTGGGGCGGCTGGCGGTACATGCCGAACTCGACGGACGCGGACACCTCGGTCACGGGCGCGGTTTTGATGGGACTGCTCGCGGCGCGGAACGCGGGCATGGAGGTCTCCGACGAGGTCATCAACAACGCGCTGGAGTACATGCGCCGCAGCACGGGCAAGGACGGCAGCGTGACTTACAGCGGCGGCTTCGGCGGCTTTGGCGAGTCCATGAACCGCAGCGCCATCGCCACGCTGGTGGCCGCTGTGTCGAAGAACAAGGAGACCGAAGAGTTCAAGGCCACGCTCAAGCACATCACCGAGCGCCTGGAGCACAGCGAGGGGAACTACAAGGAGTACTTCCGCTACTACATGGCGCAGGCGCTTTTCCAGGGCGACTACGCCTCCTGGCAGAAGTGGAACACCGCCACTGCCCGTGTTCTGAGCGAGACACAGGCCCCTGACGGCAGCTTCAACAACGACGCCTACGTCACGGGCATGTCGCTCCTGGCGCTAGGGCTGAACTATCGCTTTTTGCCGATCTATGAACGCTAGATGGGGCGCTGGCGCGGAATGACGAATGACGAAACCAGAATGACGAATGAATGACCAAGCACGAATGACGAAGGGCAAGGCCAGGTGGCTCGGTCCACGGGCTGTGAACTGGCATCCACGAAGCTTGGAGCTTCGGGGTTGGGGCATTCATTCGTCATTCGTCATTCTGATTTCGTCATTGATCGTCCTGTTCTGTTCTTCGCTCTCGGCTGCCGAGCTGCACTGGCGCAACGGGGAATTCATCGGCGGGGATTTCCTCGCCGCCGAGAAGGACAGGCTGGCGTGGCGCAACGCGCAGATGTTCAGCGAGCCGCTGCGTGTGCGGCTGGACGTGCTGAAACAGGTCATCCGGCACAAAGACGCCGAGAAAACGGAGGAACCCTACAGCATCCGCCTCGCAGATGGCAGCCGCCTGTATGGCACGATCACCGGCATGAATGCGAAGACGCTGGAGGTGAAGTCAGCGCGGTTCGGCACGTTGAACATCGCGCGTGAAGCAGTTCTTGGCGTGCAGCGGTTGAAGGCGGACGGGCTGCTGTTTGCCGCGCCGACGAGCACGATTGGCTGGATTGAAGGCAGTCAAACCGGCCAGGACAGCAAGGTGAAGCTCTGGCGCATCGTTCCCGACGCGGCGTTGAAGCAGGTCGGCTGGAATCGCAGCGCCAGCCTGCCGATGGAGGCGCCGGAGTTGGTGGAGATGCAGTTCACGCTCAGTTCCACCGTGCGGCCGGAGTTTAAAGTCGAGCTCAAGACGAAGAACAACGAGCGCCTGATCGTGGAGACCTGGGTGGACGACGTGGTGCTGCAAGGGCGCGTGTTTCAAAGCGTGCAGACGCTTTCAGCCGATGACCGTCGCATCACGCTGACTTTGTTCTGGAACCGCAAGACCGGTCTGTGCGCGATCTACGGATCAGACGGCAAAAAAATCGCGGAAACGAGCAAGTCGGCCGTGGATGAAGCCCCGGAGGAAAAGCCCCCGGCTACGGAGAAAAAACCTGCGGGCAAGGGCGGCGGCTTGTTTGGCGCCTTGCTCGGCGTGGTGCAAAACGCGGCACAGGAGCGCGTGGACGCCGCCATGGAGGCGCGGGCGCAGGTGCGCCGTGTCTCTGGCGAGCCCGAATCCCCGGTGGGGTTCACCTTGCTGAACAAAGGCCCCGATCTCACGCTCGAAACACTGCGCATCCGCGCCTGGAACGGCACCCTGCCCGCGGACATCACCACCGGGCGTCCGCGCATCGAGCTGACGGATGGACGTTCTCTTCAAGCGGCTCCCGTACGCGCCAGCGCGACCGCTTTGACCGTGAAGGAGCCCGGCGGCAAGGAAACCACGCTGCCATGGGAGCAGGTGCTGGGTGTGCAGACAGGCGGAACCCCCTCTCCCTTCTTCCAGATCGAGGCACCGAGGGTGGAGCTGTGGTTCACCGATGGCGAGTGGGCGCAGGGTGAGTTGCAGCATATGCGCAATGAGACCGCCACGCTGAAGACGGCCTGGTCGGAGACACCCGTGGCCTTCAAAATCACGCGCATGCATCATCTGGAGTTCAAGGGCTATGCTCCGGACGCGCCAGCGGTCAATCTGGCAACCTACGGCAAACTGACCCTCAACAAAAAGGTGCTGCACGGCACGCTCGATGCCGGTGGCGAGGCGCAGCCACGCTGGAAGCCGATCGGCGGCTTGCACTCGGTGCCCATGATCAGCACGGGCGAGCTAGAGATCATCCGAACCCCGCCCGCCAGCCCGGAGGTTCTGCGCAGCGAGGCATTGTTCTATCTGAGCACCGGCGATGTCCTGCCCGGCTCACTGCGGGCCATTGACGCGAAGCAGGTCGATCTCGACTCCGAGGTGGTCGCCATGAAACAACTGCCGGTTGACAAACTGCACGCGATCCAGTTCGGCGGCGAGAATCTCAATCTCGATGGTTTTGAAGACAAAGGCTGGCAACGCGTGCGCGGCAAGGAGGACGCGGTGAAGCGTCAGGCCAAGGCCGCGCTCGACTTCCAGGCCGGCGGCACCTGGGGGCATCCGTCCTTCATGCAGGTGAACGAGATCCGCTTCAACCTGCTCGGCAGCGGCTTCAGTGCCCTGCGCCTGCGCCTCTTCACCGATGGCGTGAACCCCGCCGCGCCCAGCACGAACCTGCTCTTCGGCCACATGGGCAGCGAGGTGTGCTTCGGCCTCGAAGCCAGCGGCGACCAGATGGACCGCCAGTTCCGCCTGAACAGCAGCGGTCCCGCGAACGTGCGCATCGCCGTGGGAGAAAATGACATCGAGGTCTTCCTCAATGGCGTTACGGCGCGCAAGATCGTCCTCACCCCCAAGATGCGCTCCGGCGGCGGCATTCTCATCGAGCCCTTCAGTCTGTGGGGCAATGGCGAGCGCGAGGTGAAGATCCAAGCGTTCAGCGCCCGCGTCTCACCGGGCCGCGTGGCCGCTCCCGAGGTCAATCTGCGCTCCAAGGAGCACGCGCTAACCGTGCCGCGCTTCCGCAAAGAAGATCCGCCACGCCACGCGCTCCTCGCCGCGAACGGCGATCTGCTCCGTGGCGTGATCGAGGCCGCCACCGCAAAACATTTCGCCATCCGCTCCGGTCTGGAGACGCATCAAGTGCCGCGTGATCGCGTGAAGGCCGTTGTGTGGCTCATCCAGCCTGCGGACGATGTCAGCGCCGCCTTCGAGGCCCGCGCAAGCCAGCCGCCCGTCATCACCCACTGGCTGTTGTTGAACAACGGCGGACGCCTCGGCTTGAAAGTGGAGCGCTTTGACCCGGACATGGTCATCGGCCAAAACGCGCTGCTCGGCGCCTGCCGCGTGCCCTTGCTGCAGGTTCACGGCATTCGCAGCGCCATCCCGCCGGACAGCAGCGCCATGCTCGCCCTGCGGGACTGGAAACTCAAATTCGCCCCCGAGCCCGTGCTGCCCGAGAGCGGCGGCGAAAGCTCCCCGCTGCTCAAACAAGACGCCAAGCCCTTCAAACTGCCCCTGCTCGGCGGCGGCGACTTCGATCTCGCGCAGGAGAAGGGGAAGGTCATCGTCCTCGACTTCTGGGCCACCTGGTGCGGCCCCTGCGTCAAATCCCTGCCCGGCTTGATCGACGAAATGGCCGTCTTCGATCCGAAGAAGGTCCGCTTCATCGGCGTCAACCAGGCCGAGGCCAAAGACGCCGTGAAAAGCTTCCTCGACACCCGTGGCTGGAAACTCGAAGTCGCCCTTGATGCCAACCAGCGCGTCGGCCAGTCCTTCGGCGTCGAAGGCATCCCCCACACCGTCATCATCGGCCCCGACGGCAAAGTCGCCTATGTGAAAACCGGCTACGAACCCGATGGCGCGAAGAAGATCGCGGAGACGGTGAGGAAGCTGTTGGAGAAGCCATGATGCTGCAAGACTCCGCCCAGCGCCTTCTGGATCGCTCGCTAAACCTTTCCGAGTTCCCCCGGCCCCTTTGAAACTAAATTTGGATGAGATGGTTACAGGGGAGTGGAGTGGTTCATTTTCAACGGATTCGGAGCTGTTTTGTCCACTTGTCGGCGTTTGTGTGGACGCGTAGTTTCCAACTTGTTTTGATGCGCTTTCCACGTTCTCAAATTTTCGCCCTTTTCATCGTGGTTTTGGCTGCGGGGCTGATGTATTGGCTGCGAAGCGATTCGAAGTTTGCAGTAGAGCCTCAGGGTCCAGTGACGGAAAAAGCGGGCTCGGCTCAAAAAGCTGCCCCGCCCGTTTCGGAAGCGAAGCCGGCTTCTGCGCCTGCTCCGGTGTCCCCTGCGCCGGAACAGCAGGAACTGACCTTCGCAGACGTGCTGGAGGAGATCGGGGATCTAAGCGTACCAGGAAACCGTGAGAAGGCGGTGGCGCGGATGAAGGAGATCGAGCGGAAAAAGCGCATCGCGGCGGTGGCGGAGGCACAGAAACGGGGCTTGCCGATTCGTGTCGAACGACCAGACGGAGTGGTGCAGGAGCTGGTGGGGTTTGAAAACGGCAAGCCGGTGTATTTTACCACGCATAATGCGAACGCGGCGATTTCCACTGGCGTGGATGTGCTGCGAAATGCGCCTTACTCGCTGACCGGCACCGGCATGACGGTGGGTCTGTGGGATGGTGGCAGCGCACGGGCCACACATCAGGAATTTGCCACGGGATCGCGTGTGGTGGTGAAGGACGGCTCGGCATCCATCGACCATGCGACGCATGTGGCCGGCACCATGGCGGCGGCAGGTGTGGTGAGCAATGCCAAGGGCATGGCTCCGGCGGCAATCGTGGACAGTTATGACTGGAACAGCGACATCACGGAGATGACCTCCCGCGCTGCCGCCGCACCGGGCGAGGCTGGCAAGATCTATCTCTCGAACCACAGCTACGGCTACATCACCGGCTGGAACTACGTCGGCGGAGCGGGAAGCCCGTCGCGGACGTGGGAATGGTATGGCGATGGCACGACGACGACCGGCTACGAGTATGACTTTGGCCGCTACAACACCTACTCACGTCAGAGTGACTCGCTGGCCTTCAGCGCACCGTATTATTTGATCTTCCGCAGCGCGGGAAATGAGCGCACGGACAACCCGTCGAATGGACAGACGGTCGCGCTGACTCCAGGCAGCAGCACGGTGGTGAGTTACAGCAGCAGCTCGCATCCGTCGGGCGATGGTGTGTATCGCAGCGGTTTCGAGAGCATCGGTTTTGACGCGCTGGGAAAGAATGTGATCACCGTCGGCTCGGTGACGGATGCGGTGAGCGGCGGCGTGCGCAGTCCTGCCGTGGCGACAGTGAGTTCATTCACCTCGTGGGGGCCAACCGATGACGGGCGCATCAAACCGGACATCGTGGCGAATGGTGACGGTCTTTACTCCTCGCTCAATGGCGGCAATGCAGCCTACGGCATCTACAGCGGCACCAGCATGTCCACGCCGAACTCCACGGGCACGGCGACGCTGCTCATTCAGGAATATGGCCGACTTTTCCCCGGCGGCGCGATGCGCTCCAGCACGCTGAAGGGCCTGCTCATCCACACGGCGGATGATCGCGGCAATGCGGGGCCGGATTATAAATACGGCTGGGGCCTGGTGAATGGCGGGGCCGCCGTGGATCTCATCCGCGATCACGCGGCGAATCCGCTGAAGGCGCGCATGAATGAAGGTGTGATCACCTCGACCACGACGACGCTGAATCATGAATTCGTGTGGGACGGCGTTTCGCCCATCCGTGCCACACTCGTGTGGATCGACCCGGCGGGCACGGCAACGACGACGAATGACCTGCGCACGCCGCGGCTGGTGAACAATCTGCATCTGAAGATCACCGGACCGGCAGGCAGCGAGCATCTGCCGTATGTCATGCCCTTCGTCGGCACCTGGACGCAGGCGTCCATGGATCTGCCCGCCACCACTGGAGTCAACAACGTGGACAATGTGGAGCAGGTGCTCGTCTCCAGCCCGCCTGCCGCCGGTGTGTATCGCTGCGTCGTCACCTACAGCGGCACTTTGGCGAACAACTCGCAGAACTACTCCCTGCTCATCAGCGGCTCAGCGAACGAGGAACCGCCGCCGCCACCGCTGGCCATCACGAGCATCACGCCGACCAGCGCACTGCCTGGCGCGGTAACGATCGACCTCACCGGCACCGGTTTCGAATCCGGCACGGTGGTCAAACTCACGCGCGGCGGCCAGACGGACATCAGCACGACGAGCATGACCTTCAACAGCGCCACGAGCCTGCGCTGCCAGTTCAACCTCGCCAGTGCCGCGCCGGGCCTGTGGAGCATGAAGGCCACGAATCCTGACAACGAAACCTTCACCCTCACGGATGCCTTCACGGTCGTCGGCGCGCTATGGAGCGAGAGCTTTGACGGCACGGTCAGTGGATGGGCCTCACAGGCCACCACCGGAGCCAATGACTGGACGCTCACCACCGTCCAGAGCCAGAGCCCCACAACATCCTATTTCGCCCCCGGGCCATCGACCAAGACAACGTGCAATCTCACCAGTCCGTCGTTCGCGATCCCTGCATACGCCACCAGCATGCAGTTCCGCTTCTGGCATAGCTACAATCTGCAAAGCACGCGCGACGCCGGGAGGCTTGAGTTCTCAGTCGATGGCGGTGCTTGGTTCGACGTGATCGCCAGCGGTTCCGGCGCGGCTTTTGCCAGCAACGGCTACAATGCCAATGTGAACAATGGCGGCAAACCAGCGGACAGAAATGAGTTCGCCGGACAACCGGCATGGTCAGGTAACAGCAGCGGCTTCATTCAGACGATCATCAATCTCACCGACACGGCCAAATACGCGGGTCACAGCCTGCGTGCTCGCTGGCGGCTGGCCACAAACGAGGGAACCGCCAGTGTCGGATGGTATGTGGATAGCATCTCGCTCACCGGAGGCGGTGATTTGACCAATCAAGCGCCCGTCATCACCACGGCGGCCACTTCCACATCGACGGAAACCGTGACCGAAGGAGATGGCACAGTCTTCCAAATCGTGCGCGGCCAGGACATCGGCGTCAGCGTCAGCGCCAGTGACGATGGAGGCGAATCCGGCCTTACCTATACCTGGGCAGGCACACACAGCGGTGGAGTGGCTCCTTCCTTCAGCATCAATGCCACGAACGCCGCCAAGAGCACCAGTACATTGTTTGAAGCCACTGGCGACTACCTCCTCACCGTCACCGCCCGTGATGCGCAGGGCCTCGCGGCCAGCAGCAGCGTGAATGTGCGTGTGCTGGCCACCGCCAGCGGCATCAGCGTCACACCCGCCACCGCCAGCCTCACCGTTGGCAGCCAGCAGGCATTCAGCGCCTCGCAGCTCGATCAGTTTGGTGAGCCCATGAGTCCGCAGCCTGCGTCCTTTGGCTGGACCACCAGCGGCGGCGGCGGCATCAGCGGCGCAGGCATTTTCACCGCCACCACCGCCGGCGGCCAATATGTCATCACCGCCACGAATGCCACGCTCTCCGGCATCGCCACGCTCACGGTCAATCCCGCGCCCGCCACCATTGCGCTGAGCAACCTCACGCAAACCTACGACGACACGCCCAAAGCAGTCAGCGCCGCCACGACACCCGGTGGCCTCGCTGTTTCCATCACCTACGATGGCGCAGCGACAATCCCGAGCGCGGCAGGCAGCTACGCCATCGCTGCCACGATCATAGACCCAAACTATCAAGGCAGCGCCAGCGGCACGCTCATCATCACTCCCGCACCGGCAACCATCACGCTGGGCAATCTCACGCAAACCTACGACGGCGCGCCCAAAGCAGTCAGCGCCGCCACGACACCCGCCGGCCTCGCTGTTTCCATCACCTACGATGGTTCCAACACAGTCCCGAGCGCGGTAGGCAGCTACTTCATCGCCGCCACGATCACGAATTCAAACTACCAAGGCAGCGCCAGCGGCATGCTCGTCATCGAATCTGCCAAAAACTACACCACATGGGCAGAGTCTCACGGCCTCGGAGGCCCCGCCGCCGTCATGAGTGCCGATCCTGATGGTGACGGCCTTGCCAACCTCCTCGAATATGCCCTCGGCACCGATCCTGGAATGCACTCCAACCCGCCCGAAGTCGGTATTTCGGCAGATGCCGCCACGACGCCTGTGGATCGCCTCACAATGACGTTCAGACGTCCGCTGAATCTTCCTGATGTCACCTACCACATCTGGGTCACGGATGATCTGACCACCTGGCAGGAAGTAACGGATGTCACCACCAGCCTCGATCCCGGCGGTGAGACGGAAACCCTCACTGCTCGGGATTCCCAGCCCGCCACCTCCGGGCACCGATTCATGCGGCTCGAAGTGCGGCCAGTGCCTTGAGCACGTCGAAGGCATCCCCCACACCGTCATCATCGGCCCCGATGGCAAGGTGGCCTATGTGAAAACCGGCTACGAGCCTGAGGGTGCGAAGAAGATCGCGGAGACGGTGAAGAAGCTGCTGGGGAATTAGTTCACGGTTCGCCGTGCTCTGTTCGCAGTTGGGTTCATTCGCATGCGAGGCGCACGAACCAGGTATTGGCATCCAAGGGCGATTGCCGTTTTGGAGTGCTCCAGTCCTCTGGAGTTCGGAGTCCCGCCTTCAGGCGGCAAGGTTCACGCCTGTTTCCATGAGTGCGCATCCTCCAGCCACGCCTTTCCGGCTGAAGCCGGGACTCCGAACCCACTCGAAAGCGCCAGAGGGCTGGCGCACTCCAGGACGCTGACGCGACCCATGCAAACCGATGAGTGGAGGGTGGCCTGAGTCATAAGACACTGAGTTGCAGGGAGGAAGGCGGGTGCCGAAGCCCCGTTGCGGAGTCTTCCGGCGTGTCAGGAGACTCCCGAGACCCAATTGCGGAGCCGTCCCGCGTGCTGGGAGCCTCCGGCATGCCGATTGCGGAGCCGTCCTGCGTGTTGGGAGCTTCCCAAATGCCGATTGCGGAGCCGTCCTGCGTGTTGGGAGCCTCCCACATGCCGATTGCGGAGCCATCCTGAGTGTTGGGAGGCTCCAGGACCAAGATTGCGGAGTCGTGAGGCTTGTCAGGAGGCTGGGTTATGGCAGGATGGGATCATGTCCCAGCCCGCAGCGCCTCCCACCCTTCCCGCGCCACCACCGCAGGTGATCCCGGCGGATACCGTCTATGCCGCGCTCGGCGATCCCACGCGGCGGCGGATTCTCCAGATCCTCGCCCATGGTCAATCTCACACCGCCACGACGCTGGCAGGCAATGTCGGCAAACGTCTCGACGCCACCCTCAAGCACCTCGTCGCCCTGCGCGGTGCCGGTTTGGTGGTGACGGCGGAGAATCCGCAGGACGGCCGCCGTCTCCTCTACCGCCTCGCTCCCGCCATCCCCGTGACGAAGACCGCCACCGGCTGGGAGATGGACTTCGGGTATTGTTTGGTGCGGTGCTGAGCACGGATGCCCGCCCGGTGATATTTTTCACCCTCCAATATCCGCCCACAGCGCGTAAACCGACATTTTTGTTACCCAGCAACGGCATAGGAGGGTAAAACAACACCCATGAGCGCCACAGCCCGTACTTTTCCGACAAAACCGTTGGCTATAAAGCTGAGCACAAACCTCACGATCAGTTAACCATCTTCACTGTTGGTCCAGAATAAAGATCCTTGGCGACGAGGGCGCGAATAGGAAAACATACATGGAACTATCCAATTCAGACTGGCGACTTGCAGGACAGGAGAACTGGCTCCAGGGAATTCGACTGAAGTTCGTCGAGTTTCGGAAGAGAGAGGGACGAGAAGATTGGGACCACGAGCATTGTGAGTTTTGCTGGCAGAAGATCGTTGAGCGGGCCGATATGGTGAAGTATGACGCGGAGGTGATTTGCGAGGCCTACTGTGATGAGATTGGATGCCGATGGATCTGCCCGACCTGCTTTCGAGACTTTCATGAACGCTTTAATTGGGAACTCATCGAAACAAGATGACCAATCGGGTGGAGGTGACAGGATTGC
>DNXB01000258.1:8501-12466 GCA_003506995.1 Verrucomicrobiales bacterium | reverse complement strand
CACAACATCGACGTCGCCAACTGGTTCATCGGCGGTCATCCCGTCAGCGCCCAGGGCATGGGCGGCCGCATGCAGCGGGTGGACAAGAAATTCGGCCAGATCTACGACCACCACTTCGTCGAGTACACCTATGAAAACGGTGTCCGCATCAACAGCCAGTGCCGCCACCAGTCCGGCGTCTCCAACGCCGTACGTGAGGAATTCACCGGCACCAAAGGCAAGATCTACCTCGACAACAGCGGTCGCTGCTACGCCAACAACCACAAGGGCGAAACCATCTGGAAGTACCGCCCCGGTGGCAAAGACATCGGCGATGCCAAGGGCAAGGCCGCCAAGCGTCTCGATCCCGATCCGTATCAGACCGAGCACGACACCCTCCAGGCTGCGATTCGCGAGAACAAACCGCTCAACAACGCCTACTACGGCGCCGAGAGCACCATGACCGCCGTCATGGGCCGCATGGCCACCTACTCAGGCAAGGAATTGAAGTGGGACGAAGTCCTGAACTCCAAAGTTCAGCACATGCCCAGCATCATCACTCTGGAGTCTGAGCCTCCCGTCAAACCAGACGCCGAAGGGCGCTATCCCGTCGCCATCCCAGGCTATGCCGCCAAGGACTACGAGCAGCTCGGCCTCCAAACCGTGGAGATCGTCTAACTCCCATTTAACACCAACATCTCATCAGCCCCGGCCGCAGCGATGCCGCCGGGGCTTTTCATTTCAAGCCTTGTTCAGTGTGCGAGGTGGCAGTTGAATCCTGGCGGTGAAGGTCTGCTCCACGTCAAGATCGCCCAGGCAGCCCAGATAATCGAGCAGCTCCATCGTACAGGCGTTGGTCCAGCCAAAACCAGGCTCGTTGGTTGGATAGCCGAACTGGATCTTGCCTTGCACGTCGCTGGTCATCTCCTCCACATCGTATTTCTCAAACAACTGCCCGGTGCGGCAGAACTCAGACACCACCAATGTCACAAACCGCCGCGCGATCCTGCGTGCCTCCTGTCGATAACCATACCGGTGCAGTCCCATGACCGCCATGTAGTTCAGAGGCGCCCAGCCAAAGGGCTTGTCCCACTGGCAGCCGCTGAGATGCAGGCTCGTGAGCAGGCCGCCGTTGGCCTCGAAGTCTGGAAGGCGTGAGACGACGCGCGCCGCTTGCTCCCGCGTCGCCAGCCCGGCCCACAACGGCCAGAATGTGGTGGCAAAGGGATACGTCCGACGGTGGCACGCCCGTCCGTCGTAATCGAAGAACAGGCCGGCGTGCTCATCCCAGCAATGCTCCATGATGGACGCGGAGCGCTGAGTGGCGCGTTCATGCCAGACGTCGAGTGTGCTGGTGGCATCGAGAAACGCACGGACCTTGGCGATGTCGAGTTCCAGCCGCCAGAGCAGGGTGTTGAGGCAGACGGGGAGGATGTCCAGCACGTCGAGATTGGCGAAACCAAAGCGCCCGCTCACATCGAAGCCGGACTCGCGCATGCTGCGGTCCGCGTGGTAAGCATGAGCGGTCAAGGCGCCGGTTTCCGGGTCAAGGAAGGTGCTGGCGTCCTGCACATACTCACCGCCTGCGGCGAGGTTCATGCGCAGCCGCTCATAATGATTGCGTCCATGTTCATCGACCTCTCCCCGGACCACCTCCGGGGCGGGTCCTTGCGCAAAGTCATAGTAACGGGACAGATTGATGCCAGACACGAGGTGCGGAGGCACGGTCCAGTAGAAGTAAAACTTTTCGAGCGACGGCAGCGAGCGCCGCAGCCAGGTGAGATCACCGGTGGCACGGTACACCGCGAGCACCAGCCGGCCCAGCAGCGGCGGATGCGAGCGGCTGAGATAATACGTGCGGTTGGCCGTGAGCACCGTGCCATAATGCTCGACTTGATACAAACACTGGTCGGCAATCGCGCGCGCCATTGGCACACGACCCTGCCGCAAGAGGCCCAGGGCGATGAAGTAGCTGTCCCAGCCGTACATTTCATTGAAACGCCCTCCTGGCACGACGTAGCGCCCCGGCAGAAAGAGCAGTCCATGTTCATCGATGCGCGCAGGGTCAGACGGCAGCACTTTCAGCCGCAGCGAGGTCACCTGGCCGGTTCCAAGCGATTTTTCCAGGATGCGCTGCACCCGCGGCAGATCCTCGGAAGGCGAGATGTAGATCGGGCTGGAGTAGGCGCAGTCCTCTCCGAGTTTCACATCGCAGATCGCTTCCGCCACCTGTCGGAGCCCGCGGCTCAGTCCGTGCCACTCCGACTGGATGTGATGCACGAGCCGGGCGATGTCACCGGTGGAGGGAAAGGGCTGTTCTTCCTTGTTCACAGCGCGGCATCCTGGAGGTTTTTATACCGCCATTTGTCATGTGGCGGACGATTCTTGCTGTGAAGCATAACGAGCCACACATGGACGGAAGATGTGAAATTCAGCAAAAAATCTTCCGCCCGCCAACCAGGTCTGTACCATGATCTCCAGCCGCACATGGACCAAGGAACTCCTCGGGGAGCTGATCGAAACACGTCTTGGTGGAGTGAAATTTATCGTCGTCTCCAATCGTGAGCCGCACATGCACCGCTACGGGGACGGGGGGGATCTGGAATGCATCGAGACCACTGGCGGCCTGGCCACGGCTCTGCGCCCCATCCTGGTCGCCACCAAAGGCACCTGGATCGCCCACGGCGCGGGCAATGCCGACCGCGACACGGTGGACGAACACGACCGTCTCGCCGTGCCGCCGGAGCATCCAAGTTACACGCTCCGTCGTGTGTGGCTGACGCCGGAGCAGGAGGAGGGCTACTACTACGGCTTTGCCAATGAAGGGCTGTGGCCGCTGTGTCACATTGCTTTCAAACGTCCCGTCTTCAGGCTGGACAATTGGGCGAGCTATCAGGAGGTGAACCGTCTCTTCGCCGAAGCCGTGATCGAGGAGGCGGGGCAGGGGCCGGCCATCATTTTTGTGCAGGACTACCATTTCTGTCTGCTGTCACGCATGGTGAAAGAGATGGGCGGCAAGAATCTCACCGTGGCCCAGTTCTGGCACATCCCCTGGCCGAACCGCGAGATGTTTCGCACCTGCCCATGGTCGCAGGAACTGGTGGACGGGCTGCTGGGCAATGACCTGCTGGGCTTCCACATTCGGAATCACTGCCAGAACTTTTTCGAAACGGTGGACAACTCTCTCGAAGCGATGGTGGACCGCGAGCGCTGGCAGATCACCCGTGGCGGTCATGTCACGAGCGTGCGCCCCTTCCCGATCAGCATCGACTTCCTGGCCAACGAAGCGCTCGCCAACAGTCCCGAGGTGGATGCCGCCATGGGAAAATGGCGCCGCAAGCTCCGTCTGGGTGACCGTCTGCTGGGCGTTGGCATTGAACGGCTGGATTACACCAAGGGCATCCCCGACCGGCTGCGCTCGCTCGACCACTTCATCGAGACCCATACCGAGTGGCGTGGCAAATTTTCCTTTGTGCAAGTCGCCGCGCCCAGCCGCTCGCATCTGCCGGAGTATCAGGCCGTGGAGGATGAGATCGAGGGCCTCGTCGATCACATCAACTGGCGTTGGGGACGCCTGGGCTGGCAGCCGGTCGTGTTTTTGAAACAACAGCATGGCGCGGTGGACATGGCGGCGCTGCACCGTCTGTGCCGCTTTTTTATCGTGAACTCGCTGCATGACGGCATGAACCTCGTGGCCAAGGANNTCACCGGCGCCTTTCGTGAGCTGGACACCTCGATCTGGGTCAATCCCTTCGCCATCCACGAGACCACCGAGGCCATTCATCAGGCGCTCACCATGGAGCCGGAGGAGCGTGCGCGTCGAATGAGGGGAATGCGGGATAAAGTGGCCTACAACAATGTGTATCGGTGGGCGGGCAGCATCCTCTCGCAGCTCATGAAACTGGACATTCCCGAGGCTACGGTGAACCATGGCTCTTCATTGGACTGAACAACGTGAAGCCCTGCGCCAGTGGCTGGTTTCCAAC
>DNXB01000258.1:0-8496 GCA_003506995.1 Verrucomicrobiales bacterium | reverse complement strand
GTGTCACATGCGGGCAAGGCGCGCCTCCCCGCCGCCACCAAGGCGGTGCTGCTGCGGCTGGCCTCACAGCCAGGCGTCATTCTCTCGGTGATCTCCGGCCGCTCCCTGGTGGATTTGCGGCACCGTGTCGGCCTCTCCGGCGTGCTGTATGCCGGTAATCACGGGCTGGAGATGACAGGCTCTGATGGCGCGACCATTCGGGCCCCTGCTGCCGCCGAAGCCGGTCCTGTTCTGCGTCAGGTGCTGGCAGGACTGGCCCCCGCCTTGTCGCATCTGCCCGGTGTGTGGATCGAGGACAAACAGCTCACCCTCTCCGTCCACTACCGGCAGTCGGCGGAATCCTGCCATGCCGAAGTGGAGCAAACCGTGAGATCCATGGTTCGGGACGCTCCCGCATTGGAAGCGCGGCCCGCCAAATGCATCTGGGAAATCCGTCCTGCCATTCCATGGGACAAAGGCTCCGCCCTGCGATGGTTCATGGATCAATGTCAGATGCCTTCCAGCGCCACCGCCTTCTTGGGTGACGACGTGACAGACTGCGATGCCTTCCGCGAACTGCCGGATGGCTGGACATTCATGGTTGGCAATCACGCGGATTCGACGGCCCGCGTCAGCCTGCATGATCCACAAGACAGCACCATGCTGCTGAACTGGATGGCAGACACCCGGACCACCCGCTGACAATGCGGCAACCCGGCTGCTTGGCATGATTTCAACTCAGATCGCGTGTCTTTTCGTGTCTTTCGTGGGCAATCCTCTTGCCAATCCAGCGTTCTCTTCGCTACAACCACACCGTCATGAACACCAACCGCCGCGCCTTCCTCACCAGCTTCGCCGTCTCCGCCGCCACCACGACCCTCCTTGCCCGCGATTGGTCTGGCAAGACACCCGAGCGCTATCCTGATCCCGACGTCATCGCGCTCGATCCTGCCTTTGAAAAACTCATTCAGGGCAACGCGCCCATCCGTCGCCTCCACACCGGCATGCTCTGGGCCGAAGGCCCCGCCTGGAACGGCAGCGGCAACTATCTCGTGTGGAGCGACATCCCCAACAACGCCCAGATGCGCTACCTCCCCGAGGACGGCCACGTCAGCGTCATGCGCAACAACGCCAACAACAGCAACGGCAACACGTTTGATCACCAGGGCCGCCAGATATCCTGCGAGCATGCCACCCGCCGTGTCGTGCGCTATGAGCTCGACGGCAAGATCACCGTCCTGGCTGAAACTTTCGACGGCAAGCCCTTCAATGCCCCGAATGATGCCGTCGTGCATCCTGATGGCGGCATCTGGTTCACCGATCCCGGCTACGGCAGCATGATGGACTACGAGGGCAACAAAGGTGAGCTTCTCCTCAAAGAAGCCGTCTATCGCATCGACCCCGGCGGTGAGATCATCAAAGTCACCGAGGATTTGACCAAACCGAACGGCCTCTGTTTCTCCCCCGACTACAAGAAGCTCTACATCGTCGATACCGGCGCGCCCAAAAACATCCGCGTTTATGACGTGGACGGGGCCAGCCTGAAAAACGGCAAGGTCTTCGCCACCAACAAAGGCCAGCTTGCGGACCCCAAGGTCAAAGGCAACTCCGACGGCGTCCGCTGCGACATTGAAGGCAACGTCTGGGCCAGCGCCGGCTGGATCGGCGACGGCTACGATGGCGTTCACGTCTTCAATCCCGAAGGCAAGCTCATCGGCTTCATCAAGCTCCCCGAAACCGTCAGCAACGTCTGCTTCGGCGGCCCCAAACGAAACCGCCTCTTCATCACCGCCTCGCAGAGCCTCTATTCGGTCTATGTGAACACGCGTGGCGCGCATCATTGCTGATGCTTGGCGAATGAACCGCCGGTCCGGGTGAAAAATGGGCTTGCAAGGGGCAGAATGTCCATAGTGTTTTAACCACGTCGCCGCTTGCGGCTTCATCCACCTTGATACCAACGGGGGAGCACGCATCCATCCCGAACCCAATGCTGGCTCCACCAGTGCTCCCGGAACCGCATGATCACCGAAAGGATTCACTCATGAAACGTTCCTCAGTACTTGGATTCTACGTCAGCCTCATTCTGGCCGTCATGGTCACGTCGCTGGCATCTTTTGTCGCCTTTGCCGACGCACCTGGGAAAAAATGCGAGTGCGGCGGTGGCGATGCACGCTGCTTCTTTGATGGTTCACGCTGCCCGGTCTCAGGCGGCAAATGCGCCTGCTTCAAGGCACCCTCGGGAGTCACCAGCAGCCAGCAGGTGGTTCAACCCCGAAGCGGCGGCCAAACCACTGTTGCGGCGGTCGAATTCTGCACGGCCACCTGCCCCAAATCCGTCGGCGGGGAAAAATGTGGCGCCCAGTGCAAGCTGACCAAGGGGCACTCCGGTGCCCATCTGTGCATCAAGCTGCATGACTTCTGAGAGTCGTCATCCGCCGGGATGACGGCTGTAAGAGACGGGACGGCTCTCCCTTGCCACTGCTGCGGCTGCGCGTATGAACATCCATGGATGAATCATACGCGCAGCGCTTCGGCGGCATCGGGCGGCTTTACGGAGCTGCGGCGTTGCCACGTCTGGCGGCGGCACACGTTGCCATCATCGGCGTCGGCGGTGTGGGCTCGTGGGTGGTCGAAGCGCTCGCCCGCAGTGGCATTGGCGAGCTGACGTTGATCGACATGGACGACGTCTGCATCACCAACACCAACCGCCAGCTTCCCGCGCTCGCGCACACCGTCGGGCAGTCCAAAGTGGACGTGCTGGCCGCCCGTGTGGTCGAGATCAATCCCGCCTGCCGCGTGAATCGTGTCATCGAGTTCCTCACCGAGTCGAATGTGGACCGCCTGCTCGCACCGAACTTCGACTTCGTCGTCGATGCCGTCGATCGCACCTCAATCAAGGCGCTCATCATCGCCAAATGCCATGCGCGGGGCTTTCCCGTCATCACCTCCGGCTCTGCGGGAGGCCGACGTGATCCCACCGTCATCAAAATCGCCGATCTCGGCCACGCCGGGGCCGATCCGTTGCTCCGAGGCGTGCGCCAGTGCCTGCGCAGCGACCACGGCTTCGCCAAAAGCGAGCAGCATCGGCCCGTGACGATGGACGTGCCCTGCGTCTTCTCCACCGAGAAACCGGTTTACCCTTGGGCCGATGGCTCCTGCTCCCTCGAACCCGAGCAAGGCGCCGAAACCGGCCTCCGCCTCGACTGCGCCGCCGGCTTTGGGGCCGCCACGTTCGTCACCGGCACCTTCGGCTTCATGCTCGCTGCGGAAGTGGTGCGGTGCCTTGCGTGTGAATCGCCAAAGTAGGCTTCTAAGCTGGCTTGGTTGACGATTTTTGGCGAACTCCGTAGGTGCTGTTGAAACCACTCTTCATCACCCATGCAAACCGCCAAACATCCCCGTGAATCCGCCGCCAAGGGCGACGACCAGATTGCCTTCGAGAACGCCACGGCTCTGGAGGAAGCCTGCTCCTATCTGAAAGCCCTCGATTGGTATGCCGAGGTAAAGCCGACGGGCGGTTATCTCGACATGCAGGCCAGTTCATGCCGCGCCGCCATCCTCCTTGCCCTGCACCGCCCGCAGGAGGCTTTGGGGATCGGACAGGCCGCGTTAAGCCGCATGGGTTGTTTCAGCATTGAACTGCTTGGAGAAATAGCCCGCGCGATGAACGCCCATCTCGGATCATCTCAGGCCCTCGCCTTTTGCCGTCACTGGCTCCAGTTCCCCGAAGTGTCGAAGCTTGAGGACTTCTGGCTCACGTCCTCTGGCTACGCGGCTCAGTGCGGTCAGTTTGAGCGCAGCCTGCGCTACATGGTGCGTGGGCTCACCATCTGCGGAGGAAAGCCTTTCACGGATGTTTTGCTCGATTTCGATTTTGCACCGCTCTGGCATCATCTGGAGCATGAATCCTTGTCGCAGCCTGAAGCGTTTGCTTTGCAAAACCCGGTCTGGCACTCGGGCTTGAGCGGGCTGTCGCGGGTTAGAGGTGAACTCAGCTTCGAGAGCTTCACGCATGTGCCGGGTTCATTGCGCCGCTTCCTGCGATTACACACACGCCACATGGTCTGGCGACTTCATCGCGACACCCCGCCTGCCCAGCGCTCCGCGTTCGAGGCCTGGAGCCAGGCCGTGCGGGATGCCTCGCTCGCCAGTCTCGATGCCGGGCTGCGCAAAGCCCTTGCCTTCCACGCCGCCACCAGCGGAGAATGCGCCTGATTCCCACCCCATGCCCGCCACCGTCCAGCTCCGCATCATCGAAGGCATTGCTAAGGGCAAGGTCTTCACCTTCGCCGCACACGACACTTTCTTCCTCGGGCGGCACCCAGACTGCCAGGTGCATCTGCCAGATGATGCCTGCGTCTCGCGGCATCACTTCATCCTCGAAGCCTGCCCGCCGCAGGCCTGCGTGCGCGATCTCGGCAGCCGCAATGGCACCTATGTCAACGGGCGCAAGGTTGGCGGACGCCAGGAAGGTGAATCACCCGAGGAAGGCGCGCGCCGCGCCTATCCCGAGGTCACGCTCAAGCACGGCGACCGCATCCAAGTGGGTGACACGGCTCTCGAAGTCCAGGTCACGCAGGCAGAGAAGCAGGCCGGGCCACCACTCGCCGTTCCGGTGCCTAGCTTTGATGAACTCAATCCCCAGCAGCTTGCCGATCTCTTGCTCAAAGCCGCGAAGAAGGGTAAGCCACCGCGTCTCGACATTCCTGGCTACGAAATCGAGAAGGAATTGGGACGTGGCGGCTTCGGTGTCGTCTTCCGCGCCCGCCGCCTGAGCGATGGTGTCCCCGTCGCCATCAAGGTGCTGCTGCCGCGTGTGGCCGTGAAGCCTGTCGAAGTGGAGAAATTCCTGCGCGAGATGACCGTCACCGCCCAGCTTCGTCATGCCAACATCGTCAAGCTGTTCGACCAGGGCCACTGCGAAGGCATCCCGTGGTTCATCATGGAGTATTGCGAGGGCGGCAGTTTGTGGGACTTCATCATGAAACACGGCGGCAAGCTCCCGCTCAAGGCCGCCCAGCCCATCATGCTCGCCGCGCTGGAGGGCCTCGCCCATGCGCACCAGTCCGGCATCGTCCATCGCGACCTCAAGCCGCAGAACATCCTGCTCGACCGCGGCATCGCCCGCATTTCCGACTTCGGCCTCGCCAAGAACTTCCAGCAGGCCGGTCTCAGCGGCCTCAGCATCACCGGCAACTACGCCGGCACCCCGCTGTTCATGCCGCGTGAGCAGCTCATCAATTTCAAGCACCTCAAACCCGTCTCCGATGTCTGGAGCATCGCCGCCACGTTTTACTTCATGCTCACCGGAACCGTTCCGTATCCCTTCACGGACAAGCGCGATCCCATCGAGGTGATTTTGAATGAGCCCATCGTGCCGCTGGAAAAGCGCGACAAATCACTGCCGCGCAACCTCTGCGCCTGCATCGACAAGGCGCTTTCGTTGAAGGCGACGGACCGCTACCCAACGGCGGGTGACTTTATGCGCTCGCTTCGATCAAGCCTGTGACCGCAACCAGCGCATGAAATTACCTCTGCCAACTACTACCGAAGAGATGGATGCTTATTTGGAGGCGTCATTTGTTGGTGGCACACGAGAGCAATGGATTGAATCTCTTCTTCGTTTGAGGCTTTCAGATGAGGAGGCTAGAGCGCGAGCATCAATGGTGGATCAAGACATGAAAGAGGTCGGATGGCCACTACAACCAATCGATCTTCCTCATTTGGGATGGTTTCTCGAGAATGATTATCCTATTCCTCTCAAATATTCGGTTCCCGATACAAGATGGGATGTGGATCACCCTGGCGAGCAGAAAGCCATGGAAGGCGGCTGCCTCACACATGGTGACTTTGCCTACCTTTCCAAGTGCTGTCTGCTGGGGCGCTCACTTTTGCCGGATATGTGGCCCTCGAAGTTTTCAGCAGACTTGTGCCATCCAGAACGTCATCTCGATGCCTTGAATGAAGTCTGGTGGCTTGGCCGGTTCGTGAACGCCCGCTCCATCGCATATGAACCATCTCAAAACGGCGGCAAACGCCCTGACTGGACCTTCACTTGTGGTGAGGATCTCAAACTGAGCGTGGAAATCAAACGACGGCCTGCCACCACGCGGCTTCACATCGGGCAGACTGCGCAGATTGATATTTTCAGGGATATTGCTGAAAAATTCGACCCAGGAGCCACTGACCACCTGCGTTTGGCCTGCATTACAGTTTATTGTCCAATCAACCGCGCCTTTCAGGAACGCTGCAACGCATGGCTGAATGAAAACCGCGCATCGGTGGATGCCATTCTGTGCTTCTCGTTCTCTGCACAAGAACACACACCTTTTTTCGTGGCACCACTGCATCTGGAGCCAATTCTCTCCAAGCTAGTGCTGCAAACCCTCGAGGATGAGGATTTGGGATTTATCGGAGTGGTGCAACATCCACTACATGGAGTAACACCAACAGAATACGCTGCTCGCCATGAATTATGATTCTCCCGGAAGCGTGCCCGAAAAATGGCAGATTGGTGACGTCATTTTGAACCGCTACGAGGTGCGCGAAGCCTTTGATGGAGGTGGGATGGGGTTAGTAAATCGCGTTTACCACCGCGAGTGGGACATGGAACTGGCAGTGAAATCACCTCGACCTGAATTCTTCGAAACAACTGAGCAGATTGAAAATTTTGAGCGGGAGGCAGAAACTTGGGTGAATCTTGGACTCCACCCGCATGTTGTGAGTTGCCACTACGTTCGCAGGCTCGGTGGAACCCCACGTATCTTTGCCGAGTTTGTTGAAGGTGGCACGTTGTCAGAGTGGATTCGCAATCGAGAACTGTATGCGGATGGGCCTACCAGTGCGCTTAGTCGTGTTCTCGATGTTGCTATCCAGACCGCTTGGGGTTTGCAACACGCACACGAGAACGGACTTGTTCACCAAGACGTGAAACCAGCAAACGTGCTAATGATGCCAGACGGCACAGCCAAAGTGAGTGATTTTGGTCTTGCTTGCGCACGCAAATCTCCCGGCGCGCAGCATGCTCGAGCCCGGAGAGGGCATAGTATTCTTGTGCCGGGATCAGGATACCTGACACCTGAATACGCCTCGCCCGAGCAGTTCAGAGGCGATCCGCTAACGCTCAAATCCGATATTTGGAGTTGGGCTGTCATGATTCTCGAGATGATGAAAGGTGAGTGTGACTGGTCGGATGGGCGCGCGGCCCCGCATGTGCTCCAGGAAACCTATGGCGAAGCATCCGACACGGATCCTCTGCTCTCGATACTGCGCCAATGCCTCAAGTCGGCGACCGACGAACGCCCTCGAAACTTTGCTGAGTTGGTGCCACCACTCGTCCAATTATGGGAAACTCAGACCCAGACACATTTCCCGCGAAATCAACCCTCAACGCTTCGCCTTACTAGCAGCACTTTGAATAACCGAGCGGCAGCACTCTTGGAACTCGGCAGGCAGGATGAGGCAATTACATGCTTGATCAAGGCGGTAAGGTTGGATCCACAGAATATATTCGCACGATTCAACTTGCTGGTTACGGAGTGTGCTAGCGAGCACGCGACTGGCTCTGTCAGAGATAAATTGCTTCGCTACGCTGACGCCACAAACCAAGAACTGATCGATACACTCATAGCCCGCTACGAGGCTCAGCCCAGCTTTTTGGCTATTGAAAAACCATCCAGTGCTACAACGCTACAGTCCGAAGAGATTCGTAATTCATTGCGCCTCGATCAGGCTGCAAGCGCTCTCGCATTAGGGCGGTGGGCGGATGCTTTGGCGATCATAAGAACCATTCAGGCTTCCGATGGAGGACGGCGAGATGGTAGTGTCTATCAGATCGAACATGAAGTGTCTTCTCACGGTGTGCCTCTCAGTCTGCTTCACGTGAGGATAGAATCTTTCTGGTTACCCACAGAAATCCTATTCTACATGCCTGCGACAATCAATCGTGCAAGAACACAACTGTACCTCGCCAAGCGCGAGGAGGCGTCCCAAAAATGGGTTGCCTTTGTTTACGATTTGATCAGGGCAAAAGAACTTGAATCAACCTGGCAATCCCAGCCAGTTTCCAGTCAACTCGGCGCAAATGATCAGTGGATCGTGAACGAAAGCTTCGTTGCGAGCTGCCCCGACATTTGCTTGCTGGGCGCCACAGGACAATGGTTGATTCCTGACTATGGGAAAGTCACGATAAAGGACTGCGATAGACCTAGTCTCGTTAATGAATGCGTGCCCGCAGATGGCAAGCTTTCAAGGTTCGCAATTTCCCATGATTGGAATGTTCTCGGAATCATTTCGCAAACAATGCGGCTAACAGGTCGTGGTGCTGACGGGAAAGCTCACATGTTACCGAAATCCCAGCAATCAGTCATCACCATTACCATCTGGGACGTGTGTGCGCGCAAGGTGCGGAATAGTGGAAGGTTCGAAGGGTGGGTCGAAGCCAACTTAAAGCTCAACCAGAATGGGAAGTGGATGATTTTGTGTCTTCAGCGCCTAGTGTAGTCCGTCAATCGGACT
>DNXB01000515.1 GCA_003506995.1 Verrucomicrobiales bacterium | reverse complement strand
CTACGGACTATGGGACTACGGACTAGCATGGGTGGCGCTCCAGGATTTGGCCGTCCAGGACCAGGTGATGATAGCGGCACCAGGTCAGGGCATCGCTCCAGTCTTTGGCGTAGATGGTGATGCTGAAGGTGCGACCCTGGAAACGGTGGCGAGCAGCGAAGGCGCGCAGGGTGCGGGTGTCGTTGGCCGCGAAACCGTCGTTTCCTAGATCGGTCTCAAATCGGGACTTTGCGTCTTGGCGTCTTGGCGTGCTCATTCGAGTTTTAGGGATTCGATTAGGTGCTGGAGTTGGGCGGCGCGGAGACGGTCGGTGGCGACGCGATTTTCAACGCTGCGCACTGAGTGATGAACGGCGCCGAGGTCGCGCCGGAAAATCTTTGCGATGTGCTTGTAGGTGAGCTTTTGGTGAATGCGCAGAAGGTATATTGAGCAGTGGCGTGGCCAGACGAGTTCGGCGCTGCGACAGGGGCCTAGGAGATCACCCCGGCTGACTCCGAAATAGGTGCAGACCAGGTTGAGGATCTGGCTGGCTGTGGCGGCGGCCGGCGCGGGGTGCGCGGGGTAGAGGTCCAGCCGGCGCTCCAGGGCGGTGAGGCGACGTTCGATGTCGTTCATTTTTAAATTACGCTGCGTTTGGAAACTCCTGCGCCCGCAAATCCTCCGGCCATTCTGAAGAATTTCCGCATTTGGTGTGGGACACTCGACAAACCATCAGTTTGTCGCAACCGTCAGGACCATCTACTCCAAATATAATTGGAATACTCCCAAGCTGCTTCACAAACACCGGCACCGATGCCGCTTTGCACTGGTTCTTGATATCGCGCACCCACCCGATGTTGCACGGCCTAGCCTTCGGACCACTCTCGCCGCCGACGATGACCCAGTCGATGCCATTCGGGACTTCGGCATATTCATGCTGGTCCCCATATTCGGCGTCGTAGAGAGGCTTCGGTTTTGTTAGAGGCAACCGAATCGGCCCCAACAGCGGCTCACACGATAGAAACCGCACCTTAGCCGGAATCTTCAACAGTTCCGGAATCCGTTCGTCTGCGCGTTGCTTGTCCTCGACGCTGGTTCCAATCCAGACGTTGGGCGGTGGCTCGTTTCTGCAAGCCCACGCATTCACCCAATCAACATCAATAACCGGCTTGCCAGCGATGTCTCGGTATATCGCCACGTTAGACATTCTTGAGAAAAACAACTGCGGCCGCTTGGTCAGCAGCAGAAAATTCAGATTCGGACACAGCCTCACGATGTTCAACGCACGAGCCAGCACCGACACCGGGATCTTATTGTCCAGCCAATCCCCAAGGCTCAAGCTGAATACGCGGCGGCGGTGAAATCCGCCCGGCCCTGTGCCGATACAAACGTGGGCATTGTCAATGTCGTTGGTAAACCATCCACATCTGTCGCACACCCACGGCTTCTTGTTCCACTTCAGCGGCGCGTTAAACGTCGCGTTGCGCGCCACCCGCCGTTCCGCCTGGTCGCCCCACTCGATGCCCATCGTTCGGCTCGGCGTGCTCACCTCCGCATAACAATTCACGCATGCAGGGCTGACCTTCGTGCAACCCATGACCCAGTTCCAGGTCGCATCGCACCATTCGATGGCACTCGTGTCGCTCATGGCAGGGCTTTGTAGGCGCGCTCTAGGGCGCGGTTGATGGTGATTGAGAAGCTGCCGAGTTCCACTCGGCGGCGACTTCGATGTCGGATTGGGATGCGTAGACGCGAGCGGTGGCGGTTTTGTTGGGGTGTTTTTTTTGGGCATAATCACGCAAAGACGCTAAGACGCGAAGTTGCGAATGGGAATTGTTACAGGGTGGTCCAGCCGAATTTGAGGAGGAGCCAGACTAGTTTTAGGGTGAAGCCGAGGCCAATCAGACACACGGCAAAGATCAGGCAGGTGGCCAGGGCCATGAATGCGGATTCAAAGAGTTTGAGTTTCATTTGTATTTGTAAGCGGGGTCGGAGTTAGTGCATTTCGGCGAGCCATTGGAGGATCTGCGCTTTGGTGATGCGCTCGCCGGCGGGGGTGATGATGCAGTCTTTGCAGACGCGATAGGCCGGGGATACGGGGACGGGCTGCTTGCTCTTGCGCTCGCGCAGCCAGGTGCGCTGCTCCGCCAGGGAGCGCTGGTGGCCGTGTTTTGGAAATACTTGTTCGACTTGTTTTGGGGTGAGTTCGTCCACCGGGATGAGCCGGGTGGTCTGCTCATCGGGGTCGAGGACTTCGACGCCGGCCTCAATGGCCTGGGTCTGGACACTGAGCGGAAGTTTGAGGAGGCGACGGCCGACGGTGCTGCTATCTAAGACGAGATTGCGGTGGATCTCTCCGCGGCCGAGGCGCTCCAGATTATCAATGACATCGCGCGAGACCTTGGCGTCGATGAGTTCGGCGCGGAGCTCGGGCCGGGCATCGAGCGCGGCGACGAGGTCGGCAGCGACGTTGAGGACTTCATCGCCGACGGCCCGGATGCGATCCGCGAAGTAGGTGGCAGTGTGTTCAATGGGGATGAGGGCGGTATTCATAAGGTTTTATCTAGAAGGAGGGCTAGTTTCGTGAAGGACATGATTTTGCGGTCGGTGGAACGGCGGCGAAAGGAGGCGCGCTGGGAGGCAAGCACATTTTCCCGGTTGGCTTCGCGATAGGCGCGCTTGGAGGCAAGCAATTTTTCCAGGTTGGCTTTGCGATAGGCGCGCCCGTAGGCAATCACTTTTTCCCGGTTGGCTTCGTAACGGGCGCGCTCGTAGGCGTGCACTTTTTCCAGGTTGGCTTTGCGATAGGCGCGCCCGTAGGCAAGCACTTTTTCCCGGTTGGCTTCGTAACGGGCACGTTTGCGGGCGCGTATTTTTTCCCGGTTGGCTTCGCGATAGGCGCGCTTGGAGGCAAGCAATTTTTCCCGGTTGGCTTGGTAATAGGCGCGATTGCAGGCGCGTTTTTTTTCTGGATCACGGTGGCTCATAGGAGTCCGGTCATTTGCCGCGGGACGCAGCAGGAACGCTCCGGGGTGACGGCGGCGCTGCGGGTGAGACCTAGAAACTGCTCCAGGAGGACGCGGTCCTGGGGGCGTGGGTCTAAATGCAAGGTCTCGCTGCCGATCTCCGGGACGTGCAACCGGCCCTCACATAATACCCCGTGGCCGGCACTGACAGCGATGGTGTGCTCGGGCAGGACGTGACTGTGCTGGAGATCGCGATCGAACACGAGGGGCCGCTCCACGCCTTCCAGATCCCGCAGGATGATGTATTTGAAAAGCGCCATCATACGGTGAAGGGGCTGACGTGAGGGTGCAGGGTCCAGAATTGGCGCAGGGCCGCTTTAAGGCCCGACCGGGTGCGCGCCAGGACCACGGTGTGGCCATGGTGCACGGTGCCATCCGGGGTGCTCCATTGGTATTTCACACCGCGCGCAGCAAAACGCTCCTGGTGGGTGACGGGGTCGCGATCGCGATCGCGGGCGCGCTCGCGCTCGCGCGCGTGCGCCTGGTTTTTGGGGAGTTTGGTTTTCATTGGTTTTTTGATCACGCTAAGACGCTAAGACGCTAAGTTAATTATTGGAGGTGGTATTGACGGAGTAACATCTTGTGGCTGGCCCGAAAGGCGGACGGCCAGGTGGGGGCGGGATCGACGGTGGCACGCAGCTCGGCGGCGAGCTTCAATTGCTTGTGCACGCTGCGGAAATGACCGTGCTGACGGGCGACCTGGTCGCACAGTTCCAACAGTTCTTCTTTATCGCCATTGGCATCCGGCGCCAGGGTTTTAACCAGGTGCGCGATGAGGGCGCGGCTTTTCTTGGGATCGGGCGTGACGGTGAAATGAATGCCGACGCGGCTGAAACGCTGGCTGTCGTCCTGCAATTTCTCAATGATCTCGCTGGTGCCGATGAGGACGATAGGGATGTTGGTCTCGTCCCAGAGATCAAACAGGAGGTGCAGCGCGGGGCGGGTAAGTTTGTGGGCGTCGTCCACGATCAAGGGGCGATCGCTCCCGCGCAGACTGGTGGCGATGTAGGTGGCCCGCTTGGTCTGGTTATCGTAGCCGATGTGCGGGATGACATCCCATAGGGCGGATTGCAAGCTGCCTTTATCACTCGACCAGGCGCGCACGTGAAACAACATGGCCAGGGGGTTGTGCTCGCGAATCAACTCCACCCCGCGCGTTTTGCCTTCTCCACTCTCGGCCACGATGGCGCCGATGTCGTTGGTTTTGCGGATGTAGTTAAACGCCTTGAGCATCTGCTCTACGGGCTCGCACAGGATGGTGTCCACCCCGCTGGTGCGGCGGCGTTCTTCGTTACGGAGAAAATCTTCGATCTTGGCTTCGAGGGTTTTGATATCCCCGCTGTAAATGCAGCCGCGCTCGGAGAGGTATTGACTGATGACCGCGCTGGAAATGCCGAGGCGGTTGGCGAATTTGTTGTTGCTCCAAATGGATTCGGCGGCGTCCCGAATCTCGCGCAGTTTGGCGCGGAGCAGCTCGTTGCAGGGGTAGGTTTTGTTCTGGTTTTTTTCGGTGTTCATAAGGGTGTGTTAATGGGGTGTTACGGAGGCGTTACGCTATAGGGTGGACGAAAGGAAGAGGGCGCGGGCGTCGGCGGCGGCGTCGGACTCGGACACCGTTTGTTTGAGATCCTCGCGGCGCACGGTTTTTAGAACGGTAGCGTTGTGGCGGGCATCGTCCAGGCGGGCGCGCGTGAGGGCGGCGCCACGGGCGGCGACGGGCCGGAGGAGGTCGCGCTCGATCTGGGCGGCGCGACCCATCTGGCGGTGCAGGGCCTCGGTATCCGTGTGGCTGATGGTCTGCCAGGCGCGGACACAGCCCACCCAGGCGCCGCGCGCATCAAATAGATGGAGCGTTTCCAGGCTCCAGGGGTTGACGGCGGCGAGGTATTTATCGCCCGGCGCCAGGGTGTGCGCGAGATACCGCAGAGGGCTGGGGCAGAGAGCGGCATCCTCAAATGTGATCAAATGATCGTGCCCCACCACAACCTCGCGCCCGTGCTTATCTTTGAGCAGGGCGGCGGTGTGCTCGGGCCGCAAGGTGACGAGGGCGCTGCGGCCCGCCTCAAACACCTCGCGCGGGCTCAGCCGGCGCGGGGCGGGCGAGGCCAGGGCCTGCACCGCGGCGCGGCGCTCGGGCGGGAGCGCGAGGAATTTGGCGGAGGGAATGAGGCCGACGCCGGGAACCTCGAAATCGCACGTGGTGAGGCCGGCCTCGACCCAGCCCTCCAAAGCATGATCGGTGCGGCGGTTGATGCGCTCCATGATTTCATCGACGAGCATTTTGGCCTGGTTCACTTCCAGGAATGGCAGGCGCAACTGCGTGGCCACGGCCGCAGGCAACGCGGCCAAGGCGCAGGCGAGGGCATCCGCATGGCGTTGCCGGCCGTGTAACTCCTCCGGCAAATTGGTGCGGGAGTTGGACCCGGTCTGGCCGGGGAAGGCGAGCAGGTTCGCGGTCTCGTTGTGGATCAAATTCCCCAGACTTTCCAAACTGGATTTGAACCTGAAATTGCCTTTGCCCCGGCCCAGATATTGACCGGCAAAGGCGGAGGCGCCCTGGATGCCGGAACGATCTACCGTCACCCGGCCGGCGGTGAGATCGTAGAGTTGTTGCTCCAGCGCTTCCGAAATGGCGGCGGTGCCGTGCTCGACCATCAACACGCAGCCATCGTAATGATACCCGTATTCAGCCAAAACATGGGTGACGAGGAATACCATCTCATCCTCGTTGAGCCCGACGCTTTTGCCGGATTCCGGGTCTTCGAGCCGGGGCTTGAGGCCGCGCGTGAATTGGCAGGCGGAGTAGAGATCGTGCGCGTGGAGCTGGAGCAGGCGGGCGGGCTTGCGCTGGCCCAGGGCCACCACGAGAAAATCATGCCACATATCATCGAAGATGTAGCGCTGGCCGACCTGGAGGCCGACACGCGTGGTAAACACTTTGGGCCGGAGATCGGCGGCGGTGCCGCGTCCGATGCGGGCGGCGGCGAGCTCGAACCGGGTAGGTTTATGACGGATGAGATTGGCGTAGGTGTAGCCGGTGGGCAGGGTGTGGCGCGGGGTGCCGGGCTCAATACCGGGGATGAGATGGCCGGCGCGGAACTGGCGCAGAAACTCACGATAGGCCGGGCGACACTTCCGTCCGTTACTCTGGCAGAGCGATTTCCAATACTCGATGAACTCCGGGGAGAGATGGGAGCGATCGGCACCGGGACATTTAGCGAGGTTGATCAGGCCGCGCCAGCCGCGGTGGCGGAGGGCATCGTATTTGCGCCGGGCGGTCTGCACGCTGACGCCGGCGCCGGCGGCCACCTGGGCGAGGCTGCGCTGGATGGGCGGGGTGAGACCACAGAGGCGGGTGGTCCAAAGATCCACATCGCGCCGGACCTCGGCGGGGAGTTGCAGGTATTCGGTGAGGTCGGTGGAGGGGATGAGTTGCATGGCTAAAACTGGGAATGAATGGCACGGGGATCGCGCGCGTTCTGGGGCTGAGCGAGCCAGGCGCGTCGCGCCGCCAGGTGGTGCTCCAGAACGGAAATCTGCGCGGCTACATCGCCATCGGAGAGGACGGTGAATTTATCGCGGTAGGAATCGAGACCGTCCGCGAGGGCGGCCCAATCTTCTGAGGCCAGGCGCTTGAAGGCTTCGGCTTGCTCGCCCAGGCTGAGCTTTTTACGGCCGCCTTCGCCAGGGGCACGACCGGTGGCGCCGGTGGGGGTTTTCCAGAGGCCGAGCAGCTCGCCGAATTGACGCTGGGTGAGGCCGTCGGTGAGTTTGTGCACCGTTTTCTCTAACGCGCTGATCTTGGGCTCGTCCAGCTCGGCAATGGGCGTGGCGCAGGGATCAAAATCTTTTAGCAGGGGCAGCTTGCGAATCCGCGGGGCCGCCGCCTTGGCCATATCCATGAACCGGTAGGCGGTGGTTTTGGACAGCCCGGTCTCGCGGGTGAGGGTGGTCTCCCAATCATCGCCCTCTGTCACGGGGGATAGCTGGTATTGATTCGTGCCGGTAGGGTTGCCGGCTTTGATGTTTTTGGTGCGGTGCAGGAGCTGGAGTTCAAATCCAAGCATCACCTGGCAGAATAGTTTCAACTGCTCGCACCGCTGGGCGGCGGTGAGCCAGGTGCGGGCGCCCTGCCAGGTGCCCGTGGTGAGGGGGAGGGCGGCGCGATCGGGGGGCATGACGGTGAGGGACATATAGTATATTAGGTGGGGAGTGGTTTTTTAGGGGAGCCGGCGCTCTACCAGGAACTGTTTGACGCTGGTGATGGTGATCAGGGCGGAGCCGGATGGACCGCGCCCCCAGGTGGTGTTGGGCAGGACGCGCAGGGCGCCGGCATGGAGTAAATTGGTGATGTGCGTGGCGCTACAGTTGAAAATGAGCCGCAACGCGTAGCTCCTAATAAAGGGCTTATCCCCCACGCGGCGGAGCATTTCGGAGAGGACCTGGTCCTCTGTCTGCGGAAATTTCCAGGCGGACGCGGGGTTCTTTTGGTAATACTCCAGACACGCGGGCCAAATGCGCACCAGGCGCGTGGGGCCGAGGCCGATGTTCCAGGCGTAGAGGAGTTCCCCGGATTCGATGAGATCCAGAATGGCATCCTCGTTGTAGCCCCGGAGGTGATGCCGGGCGGTGGCCACGGAGGCGAGCACCACCGCGGGATCATCGATGGGAAATTGGCGCTGGGTGGCAGGCATCGCTAAAGTTTTGTTAAGGTTTCTGAACAAAATTGAACTTGAAGCGCCGGCACGAGTCGTCCGCCTTTTCCAGATCCCAGGCCAGGGCCAGGAGGCGCTGCTCTTCGATCGGATCGCCACAGATCGCGGCCAGGCCGCGATAGATGCGAATCCGCCGCTCGACGGGCTCGGTGTGAGCCGTGGTTAAAACAAATTCCAAGAGGATTTCGTGATTATTCATGGGGGATGGTTTTGATGAATTGAGAGAGCGCGCGGCGAATGGCATGCGCCTGGACGCCATGCCGCAAACCCTTGGCGGCGAGATATACGGAGCCGACCGGGTAGCCACTGCGCACCGCCCACCGGCGCAAATTAGTGCCACGCTGTAACAGGGCGCTGCGGAGTTGGTGGTAGTTTTTGCTTGCGGGCTGGGGGCTCATGTTGTATAAATCTGAATAAAAGTTAATCTAGCCTTCCCCATGGCGCAACAAAAAAATTCAGAAAAGTTAAAAAATTTTTCAGCAGCGGCTGAAATCGCGCATGGACCGGCTCCACCTCCAGCAGAATGAGCTTGCGGAAAAAACCGGGGTCTCTCCAGCCACAGTCAATAACTGGCTGGGCGGCGTGAATTGGCCGAAGCAAAAGAATTTGCGGGACCTGTTCCGGGCGCTGGAATTGGAGACCGAACAACTCCAAGCCTGGCTGCTGGGGGCGGAGATAGCCTACCCGCCGCACCACCCACGGCCCGGCGAACTGGCACTGCTGGATCTGCTGCCGGCCGATGAAGCGCGCCGGCAAGGGCACGATCACCTGGAAGCCAAGTTCGATGAGTGCCGGGATTTGAAGGAAATGGGGGCGGTGCTGACCGTGCTGCAAGTGAGCCTGCCGCTGCACGCGGTGACGCGGAGACGCGGAGAGGGGAAGAAGACGGAGGACGGAGGACTGAAGACGGAGGACGGAGGGGATCACGCTAAGACGCTAAGACGCCAAGGGGAGAAGAAGACGGAGGACGGAGGACTGAAGACGGAGGACGGAGGGGATCACGCTAAGACGCTAATACGCCAAGGGGAGAAGAAGACGGAGGACGGAGGACCGAAGACGGAGGACAGGGGGCGGAAAACAAAGGACGGAGGGGATAACGATCACGCTAAGACGCTAAGACGCCAAGGGGAGAAGGAAAGTCACGCGGAGACGCGGAGACGCGGAGGGGGGAATAAGACGGAGGACGGAGGACCGAAGA
>DNXB01000517.1:186-4709 GCA_003506995.1 Verrucomicrobiales bacterium | reverse complement strand
AGTATGGCAAGTTCGGCCGCGCCACCGTGACCGCGACCTTGTTCGGCGGCATGGACCCCTCTCTCTACGCCGATTTCAAAAAGGGCATCTCTGCGGTAATGAATCCGGTCGAGAACACCTTGAAGCACACCGAAGGCGGTACCGCCGGCCCCACGCAAATGGCCGCACGCGGCAAACTCATCGATGTCACGCAGGTGCCCGGCGAAGTCCCTCTCGGCAGCAGCGGCATCCAGATCCGATTTGAGACCGACCTCATCACCGAAGGCATGCGCCCCACGCGAGTCGTCCGTGTCCGCCCCGCCGACTGGCCCGATGTCCATGTGCCCCGCGAGGAACATCTCAGCGACGGAGCCTCCAGCATCGACGAGCGCTTCCCCACCCCGGCCATCTTTCCGAAATACTGATCTATATCAATCGTCGTTGGCGCATTCACCCCTCGCTCCACGAGTCGCATGAATTCCACCGGGCACTTTCGCCATCTGTCATTCGGATTTCGGCATTTTCCCTCACTCTACACCTCAGTCAGGGCCTGCTGTGGGTGTCCCTACAGCTTCTGTCTTGGCAAACTGGACCTGTGAGCTACGATCAAAGAACACGGGAACGCGCAGCCCCTTGACTCGTAGTTTAACTCCGTGTAGCTAATTCATGATGAAGCTCGAAGAAGGCCAGACATTTCTCTCGCTGTATCTCGACCCAGGACGGGTCGAGTATGCTGCCGGATCGGCTCGCGAAGTGGCTTCGAGCGAACGCTGGCAGCGGGAGACGAAGCGATTGGGCCAAGTGCCGACGCCGCCTGCCGTAGCATCGCTCATGGCCCGGTGGGTGATGTCCGCCAAGCCGGAAATCGTGCTCGATCCGGCGGCGGGGCTGGGCAACTTGCTCCATGCTTGTGCTGACATTCGCGAAGGCGTAAAGATGGTCGCCGTGGAGCGGGATGAGGACACGTTTCAGCAGGCCAAACGCACGGCACCGCATGGCACAAAGCTGATTCTTGCGGATTACCTGTTCGCCGAGTCGGGTCAGTTCTCGGGCATCATTGCCAATCCGCCGTATGTGAAGTCGCAGCGGCTTGAATACTCGGATGCTGAGTGGCGCTACTTTGATGAGCGATTCGGTGTGCCACTGGATCGGCTGACGAACTTGTATGCGATCTTTCTGCTCAAGATTTGGGACGACCTGGCTCCCGGTGGACGTGCGGCTGTGCTGCTCCCGGCGGAGTTCATGAACGCGAACTTCGGAGAGGAGATCAAAGAGCGACTGCTCAATGAGATGGGTCCTGCGGGTGTGATCGTCTTTGCATCGGAGTTGAATTTGTTCGCCGATGCGCTGACGACCAGCTCGATCATTTTTCTGGAGCGGGGCGGCACGAACAACCGCCCGATCAAGGCGATCAAGGCATCGTCGCTTGAAGCGGCTGTGGATTTCGTTGGCGAGCTGCTTGGAGAAGCAGTGACGGCATCCACTCGGGCCATTCACGATCTGCGCGCCTTCGATCCACGCGAGAAGTGGCTGAACGCTTTGCTGGAGAACGAGCCATCGAAAGACGTTCATCACCTGACCCAGAAGATTGGCGATTACTTTCAGTGTCGGCGAGGCATCGCGACGGGGGCCAACGACTTCTTCTGCCTTAGCGAATCGCTTCTGCACAAGCATCGGCTGTCGCTGGAGCACATCGAGCCTTGCGTCACGAAGGCGACCGATGCTGATGGCATGGTCTTCACTCCTCACAAGCTGACCCAACTGGCGAACTCGGATCGGCGCTGCTACCTGCTCAGTCCGCGAACGAATGGTGCCGAACTAGACTCCTATCTTCTCGTGGGTCAGGAACTTGGGATTCATGAGCGGCATCTGCCAAGCCATCGTCCTGTTTGGTATCAGCCTGAGAACCGTGCCGTCGCAGATGTGTGGGTGGCGGTCTTTTCTCGTGAGACGGTGAAGTTTATCCTCAACACTTCGGGCGCGAAGAACCTCACTTGCTTTCATGGATTGTATGCCCGTAACGGCCAGACCAGCCTCGCGCCGTTGGTGGCTTTGTTCCTGAACAGCTCATGGGGCCGCATTGCCTTCTCGCAAGTGAACCGCTTCTATGGCGACGGCTTGAACAAGCTTGAGCCGAAGGATGTGGAAGCCATGCCTTGCCCGACGTTGCCTGCGCAAACGGCGGAGCAGGCAAAGCAGCTCACCGCCCGTCTGATTGAGCTCGAGTCAGTGCCGGATGACGAACGTCGCCGAATCATGGACCGCATGGTTGCAGAGATGCTGGCCTTGCCCGTCATCCATGCCGCCGAACCTAAACAGCAGGCAGAAGCACCCGCCGGGCCGCTTCCGCGTCCAGCGAAAAACCTCCGCCGCACGGCACCACGAAAGCGTCGTGCCGTCCCAGCTCAGTGACGCGGTGCTCAGCCTCGAATCGAGGCAATTCCGTTGCTGTGCCGATCTTGGAGCCGCTGGTGATCGGGATCATGATCGTTGCCTTCTCCTGGCTCTTGGCAGGTGTCTCGATGGTGAAACCAGAGCCGCTGGAGATGATGAAAAAGATGTCGATGAAGTTGATGGCGAAGATCGAATCGAAGAACACCTGACAGTAGCTCTGCACCACGCCGTAACGTTCCAACCAGCGATAAACAATGATGAGATCTTCCACCTTCACGGTGAAACTCGGTGTCTCACGAGCCGTCTTGTTCCCAGCCTCACGCTGCTGCTGACGCACTCGCATGTAGGTCAGCGCCTCGAACTTGCTGGAACGCACTTCAATGGACGTAAGGGCTTGAATCACGAAGGCGTCACTGTCGGCATGGCTCAGTTCTGAAATGTCGTCTGGCGCGGCAACATGGCTTGGCAAGATCAGCAAGTCGGGCCGTTTGCCGAAACGTCGTGTTTCTTCGATGCCAGCCAGATACCTTACCTTAAAGTCAGGATGACCTGCGGCGATTCGGTCCGTATTGCCATACTGCACGACCTTCAAATCCGAGAACACAGGACGAAGAGCGAGAGACAGGCTGTGCTCCGCCCAATCACCCATCGCTCGATTCGCCAGGAACTCCGAACGGGCATCCGTTGGCACCGTGATCTTCTTCACAGGCGGCTTGCCTTCGCCGCCGAATTCCAGATGCCGTGCTTCGATGCCTTTCCGTTCCAGCGTCGCGATGACTCCAGGCAAGGTATCCTTTAATTTGGCAAGGTAAGCGGTGTTCATCGTGGCTTCCTCCCGTCAAAGGTGAACAGATCACGAACCTCTACTTTCAGCGCATCCGCGAAGCCCTGGAGTCCAGCCACCGAAGGCGCATTCACTCCACGCTCGACCAGACTGATGAACTCGACCGAGCAGCCAATCACCTCCGCCAGAGCCTCCTGAGTGAGTCCCTGCTTCTTCCGCAAGGCGGCGATTCGCTGTCCGAGTTTTTTCTGCAACACGGAGTTTAGCTACCACCTGGCATTGGCGATGACCACGGAGCTAAACTACGGGTTTGACCGCTTTCCAGGTTGAACTCTGGAGGCCCCGAGAACTCGGGGGTGATGAACAAATCGGTCTTGAGAGGCGTTAAGGATCGTCTCTCGATACGATTCCCTTTTGCCATGCTGAAACTCTCCTTCCTGCTCATCGCCGCTCTTTCATGCGCGGCGTCCGCAAACGCCGCCAACGAACAACCAAGCACCAAGAACCAAGAACAAGGAACCGGCGTAGCCGAACCCTTCCGCCCCGAAGCAGGCAAGTTCCCGCCTCTGGAAAAAGCGCACGCCTACCGTGGCGAACTCGTCTTCGTGGATCATGCGAACCGCCGCGGCAGCATCCGCGTGCAGGGATCGGGCATGTTTTTCCGCAACGACCCGCATCCCTTCGCCATGTTGCCCTATGGCATCGTGCGTTATCATGGCGCACCGGCGGATTTGCGGGACATCCCGCTCGGCACCGTGCTGCACGTCCGCGCCTTTCTCCCGCCTGACCCGAAGACTTCCTCCGTGCCTGTGCTGCCGGTCGATAGCAAGAAGATCGACGCGAACCACAACCGTGGCACCGGCATCGCACCCGCTGAGAACCACGTCCTCCTGCTCGAAGACGAGCCCAGCCACTGCCAGCGCGAGGGATTGGTCTGGAAGCTCAAGGAAGTGGATCTCAAAAACAACGAAGGCATGATCATCGCCAGCCTCGAACCGAAGCAAGGCGGAGACGGCAAAGCGACCGAGGAAAAGCTGACCTTCGATGCCGCCACCCGCATCTGGCGCGGACGCGAATGCCTCGGGATCGAGGAACTCATCGCCGAAGGCGCCTGGCCTGCGGAAGGGAAGAAATCCATCGGCAACCAACCCGTCCTGCTCGGCATCACCTGGAAACCCACACCCGATGGCATCTTCACCCGCTTTCACATCTCCGACATCTGGCTGGACGACGCCGCGATGCAACGCGCCGCCCGCCACCAGACCGAAACGCACAAGGCCTTCATCCGCAGTCGCTGGATGGCCGCGTGGATCGATGCTGTCGAGTATGGCAAGTTCGGCCGCGCCACCGTGACCGCGACCTTGTT
>DNXB01000517.1:0-179 GCA_003506995.1 Verrucomicrobiales bacterium | reverse complement strand
GACTCGCTCTACGCCGATTTCAAAAAAGATGTCCCGGCCCTGATGAATGCCGTCGAGAACACCTTGAAGCATACCCACGGCGCCTACGGACCCGCGCACATGGCCTCAAAGGGGCCCATCATGAATGTCACCAAAGCACCCGGCGAGGCACCCCTCGGCAGCAGCGGCATCCAGATCCG
>DNXB01000343.1 GCA_003506995.1 Verrucomicrobiales bacterium | reverse complement strand
CGCCGTGGCCGGCGTCGATCACCACGGTGTCGAAGTATTCGGCGTTCTGGATGTGGCTGGGGCACAGCACCGGGTCGATGAGCTTGCACAAATCGAGGCGGGAGAACAGCACCTTGCCGTTATGGGACTGCACCGGGAAGCTCAGGATGAACTTGATGTTGTTGATCAGCATCTCCTGGGAGCCGACTTGGGCCTTGAGGATCAGCTTGGAGGAACCCAGCCAGAAATGGTTGCCCTGGAGGCGGAAGGTGGTGAAGCCGTACAGCGGGTTGTAGAAGTTGCGGATGCTGTCCGCCGTGATGTAATCACGCCCGCCGATCTTCACGATCTCCCAGCCGCCGTTCGCGGGCAGGACGGTGATGGGTTCCGAGCGTAGGCTGGAAGGCTTGCCATCATCCTCAGGTTTGAACTCGCCTTCTCCCCTCGCCATGGACTTGGTGACATCCTTGATGGGTTCTTCTTTCGGCTGGGGCTTGGCTGTTTCCGCCGTGCTGCTTTCCGCGCTGCTTGTTTTCTTGGTAGTGGGAACGGGGCTGTTGAGTTCGACTTTTTTAGTGCCTCCCCCCGGTTTTGTGGTGGTGATGATGACGCGTGGAGGCCTGCCGGTTTCGGTGGAGGCTTTGGCCGTCGGTTTTTTCTCCGCCGTCGGCTTTTTGGCAGGTGTGGGTGCCGGCGCGGGTTTGGGAGGCTCAGGCGCGGGCGGTGCCTCCTCCTTGCCGCCACCGAAGAGTTTTTTGAAGAACCCAGGCTTGTCCTCGGCGCGCGCGGTGTCGAACGACGCGCCGAACAGCGCGATCACGAGCGTGAGAATCGCGGTCTGGGTGGTTTTGGAGTACAGTCCGGGGATCATGACGGGAGTGACGGCGGAAATCGGGGAAAGGCGGCCTTTTATAGTCCGAGTCGGGTCGTTGCGCAAATGTTCTAACACGGGCGGGGAAACCAGCCCCGGAGGTCTTGGTTTCGTCAAGTCGTGGTCAGGGTGGTCAAAAGGGTGCTTCTTGACCCGCTGGACCGGCGCAGCCTTGACGGCAAAGCCACTTTGACCCATTGACCCTGCATCCATGACCAAAAAACCCGTTGTTCTGATTATCCGTGATGGCTGGGGCATCAACCCCGGCGGAAAAGACCAGGCTGCTGCCAATGGCGACGCCACCCTGCTCGCGAAGACCCCTTTCCACGACCACCTCTACGCCACCTACCCGCGCGGCACCGTCAGCGCCAGTGGTGAAGACGTCGGCCTTCCCGACGGCCAGATGGGCAACAGCGAAGTCGGCCACCTCAATCTCGGCGCGGGCCGCGTGGTTTATCAGGACCTCACGCGCATCAACAAGAGCATCCGCGATGGCGAACTGGCCACCATGCCCGTGCTCGTCGAGGCCTTCCAGCAGGCCAAGGGCAAGCGTCTCCACTTCCTCGGCCTCATCAGCGATGGCGGTGTGCATTCCCATCAGGATCACCTCGCCGCGCTTTGCAATGCCGCCAAGGCCGCCGGCGTCGATGATCTCATGGTCCATGCCATCACCGATGGCCGCGACACCTCGCCCAAAGGCGGCGCTGCGTATCTTGCCAAGCTGGAGGCCGATTTGAAGCCCAGCGGTGCCAACATCGCCACCGTCATCGGTCGCTACTACGCCATGGACCGAGACACCCGCTGGGAGCGGAACAAGCTCGCCTGGGACGCCATCGTCCTCGGCCGTGGCGAAGTCCGCGCCGACACCCCCAGCGCCGCCGTGCAGGCCGCGTATCCGAGCGATCCTCGCGGCGATGAGTTCATGCAGCCCATGATCTTCAGCAACGCCAACGAGCAGCGCATCCGCGATGGCGATGTCATCCTCTGGTTCAACTTCCGCGCCGACCGCGCCCGCCAGCTCAGCGAGGCCTTCTTGAAGCCAGAATTTGCGGGCTTCGACCGCGAAGTCACGCCGAAGACCGGCTACTTCACCCTCACCGAATACGACGCCACCTACACCGACCTCGGCGCGAAGGTCATCTTCGGCACCGAGACGCTGAACAACAACCTCGGCCAGGTCGTCGCCGCCGCCGGACTCACCCAGCTCCGCGCCGCCGAGACCGAGAAGTACCCGCACGTCACCTTCTTCTTCAACAGCGGCGTCGAGGAGCCGAATGTCGGCGAAGATCGCTACCTCGCCATCAGCCCGAAGGAAGTGCCCACCTACGACAAAAAACCGCAGATGAGCGCCCCCGACCTCACTTTTGAAGTGCTGCGTCGTCTGGAGAAATACGACCTCGTCATCATGAACTACGCCAACCCCGACATGGTCGGCCACACCGGCGTCGTCGAGGCGGGCGTCCATGCCTGCGAGACCATCGACCTCGGCGTGCGCATGATCGTCGAAAAAGTGCTCGAACTCGGCGGCAAGCTCTTCATCACCGCCGACCACGGCAACTGCGAGCAGATGCGCAACGCCGACGGCTCCCCTCACACCGCCCACACCACCAACCTCGTCCACGGCATCTACGTCGCCGCAGATGCTGCTAACGTCACCGTCGCCAACGGCAAGCTCGCCGACATCGCCCCGACGCTGCTCGACATGCTCGGAGTGGCGAAGTCTGCCGAGATGACGGGGAAGAGTTTGCTTGCACGGAAATAGCGGGTGTCATACACTTCTGCCAAATGAGTCAGCCCATCACCATTCGCGTCCCTGCCGAACTTTCTGACTGGCTGCTCACCGAAGCCAGGCGCACCGGTGTCTCCCAGGGAAAGATCGTGCGTGACCAGTTAATGAAGGCCAAAGCCGAAGCTGGAGGCAAACCTTTCATGAAGCTCGCGGGTGTCATCAAAGGGCCGAAAAATCTGAGCCAGCGCAAAGGCTTCTCCAAGGCATGAAGGGTATCGCCGACACCGGTTTTCTGGTGGCTTTCGCGAATCGGAAAGACTCGCACCATGATTGGGCCGTTGCCGTGGCGGAGAAAGTGTCCGAGCCATTGCTGACCTGCGAGGCGGTGCTGGCCGAAACCACGTTTCATCTCGCTGATGCCGCTTTGGTGCTGCAAATGATCGAGCACGGCCTGATCAAGCTCGGATTTGAGGCGGACGATCATCTCCCTCATCTCAAAGCACTGGCCGTGCGATATGCGGACCGTTCCCCGGATTTCGCTGATCTTTGCCTTGTCAGGATGAGTGAGTTGCAGCCCAAGCATTCCGTCATCACTGTGGATGGTGACTTCCGCGTTTATCGTCGTAACAAGCGAGACGTGATCCCTCTCATCTGCCCGCAGGGTGTATGACCCGCCTCCTCTTTCTCTGCTCCCGCAATCAATGGCGCAGCCCGACGGCGGAGGCGGTTTATCAGAACGATCCGCGTGTGGAGGTGCGCAGTGCGGGAGTCAGTGCTGCCGCACGGCGGCGTGTCACCGAGAAGCTGCTGCTTTGGGCGGATCAGGTGCTCGTCATGGAGCATGAGCACAAACAGCGGCTGCGGGAGCAGTTTCCCGATCTCTTCCACGAACTGCGCATCGACGTGCTCGACATCCCGGACGACTACCCGTTCATGGACCCCGAACTGGTGAAGCTGATCCACGAGCGCGTGGAGCCGCTTTTGGTCTGAGGCATTCAACCGATCACACTTTTTGAATCACAAAAGGCCGCACATCGACCACGGTGACGCCTTGAACACGAGCAAACTCGTCGTGGTTGAGCGTGGTGAGTTCATAGCCGCGCTCCAAAGCGGTCGCGGCGATGAGCATGTCATGCGGTCCGATCAATTGCCGTCGCGCCTGTAAATCAGCCCACAAGACGGCATGTCGGCGGGCGGTTGTCAGATCAAAATCAATGACGGGGAGCTTTTGCAGGATGGCCTCGACACGGCTGGAGCGTTGTTCCCGCCGTTCAGGGGTGTCAGCACGCTGCACCCCGTGGAGCAGTTCCGAGGCGGTGATCGCCGCGATGAAAAAGGCCTCGTCAGGTCTGGATTGAAACAAAGTCGGCAGGTCAAATCTGCCTCGCTCTGCGGCGATCAGGATAGAGCTGTCCAGAATCAGTCCCATTTGGCTGCGGGCTCTGGCAAGGTCCGGCGGGCCTCAAGCACGTCTTGTTCAAAGCGTTCCGCCTCCGCCTCATCAAGCAATGGGGCCTCATTCCATGACCTCGCCAGCTCTGCCCCGGTAACTTGCCGGGATGCGGGCGCGACGTGCACCACCGGCACACCACTCTCCATCACCGTGGCCGCTTCCCCACGATGACAAACGCGGTGAACCAGTTCCAAGAAGTGGCGTGACGCCTCGTTGAGAGACAGTGAAATCATGGCGGCAAATTAGGCGCTAGTCCGGCAAGCACAAGGAGCGATCTGGCGCGGGCCTGATCCGCGAGCGCACGGAGCCGCTTCTCGCTTGAGGCGATTTTGATCATTGCAAATCAAGGGCTTCGTGGCTCATTCGGCCCCCTTACCCAACCCACTATGAAATCAATCGCACCGACTCTGGCCGCCTTCGTTCTCACGTTTGCTGCTCTGACCGGCACAACCCCCGCCCAAACCGTGAGTGACGCAAAACCTGTGAAAATCGTGATGGAAACATCCAAAGGCACCCTCGAACTCGAACTCGACGCCGCCAAGGCACCGATCTCGGTCGCCAACTTCGTCAAGTATGTGAAGAAAGGCCACTACGACGGCCTGATCTTCCACCGCGTGATC
>DNXB01000135.1 GCA_003506995.1 Verrucomicrobiales bacterium | reverse complement strand
TGCCCTGGATGCTGCCGATGTTCACGATGCTCCCCCGCCCTGCCTCGGCCATCGTTCTGCCAAAGTGACGATGCATCAGCATCACGCCTGTGGCGTTCACACGCATGGATTCGGCAAACTGCTCCACGCTGCCATTCGCGCCTTTCATCGGCCGCAGCACCGCGTTGTTCACGAGGCCGTCCAAAGCGCCAAACCGGGCCGTGATCCGCTCGTGCAGCGCCAAAACGGACGCTTCATCCCCTTGATCCAGCGACTCGGCGAAGACCTTGTTGCCCTTCGCGGTTTCTTCATCGGCGACGACTTGGAGCTTCGTCACATCACGAGCGGCGAGAATGAGCGTGGCACAGGTCTGAGCCAGAATCGCGGCCAGACCACGACCGTAAAGACCTGCGCCACCGGTGAGCAGGATGGTTTTGCCTTGGAGGGAGAAAAGATCGGCAGACATGGTGTTTACTTGGATTGGTAAACCGAATCGCTGCTCGGCGCGGCGATACCACCGCCGAAATCGTTGACGAGCTTGTGAAAAGCATTGCCGAGTTCGAGAACATCAGCGCCGAGCGTGAAGACGCGGGTGCCCTCCTCAATGAGCTGGTCTTTCTGACCAAACAGCGAGGCCACGGCGACATACTTGCCATGCTTGACCGCCGCCGCATGCACGCGCTTTCTCGCCGCGACAGTTTCAGCGCAGGTCGCCTGGCCGAGCTTGCCAATGCGATGGCTGAAATCGCCCGCGCCGAAGAGCAGCATGTCGTAGCCGGGCACGGCGGCGATCTCTTCGACCACTTCAAGCGCCTCAGGGCTTTCGATCTGAAGAATGACGAACTTCTCGGTGTTGCAGTGGTGCGCATACTCAGTCAGCGGCACCTGGCAGAAGAGGCCGTCCATGTTTCCGGCGTCGAGCGCCTTTCGACCCAACGGTTGGCAGCGCACCATATCCACCACGTTGCGCGCCTCGTCAGCGCTGGTGATGTGCGGCACCATGATGCCGGTGGCGTCACACTCGAAGGGCTTCACATACTCGCTGTAGCCACCTTTGTTCACACGGACGATGGTGTCCATGTCATAGAGCTTCGCGGCGCGGATCTGATGCTCCAGATTGAGCCAGTCATTCGGCACATGCTCGTTGCACAGCCAAACGGCGCTGGCTCCAGCAAGACCGGCAAGCTCGACGATGCGGGGATCGCCCATGTTCAGCTTGAAAACGGTGCTGTTTTGACCGGCGCGAAGTTCGCGGAGGATGCGGGAGGGGCGTAGTTTCATTGGGGTTAGTGTAGCGTCAGAGCAAAGACGGCGGCGTGCTGGAGATGAAGGCGGATGTGATGTTTGCCTGAGGGCAAATCAGCCAGCTTTTTCTCTTTCCAAGCAAAACGATAACGCGTGGTGTCTTTCTTCAAAGGCAGGCAATTGGACTTGTCGAAGCCTGGGAGGCGGAAGCCGTCCTCGTCGAGGATTTCGCACCACACGGCTCCGTTCGCCGCGTCGGCGTTCACATAGATTTCCGTGCGGCCTTTCAGATCGATGGGCTTCAGCGTGATCTGGCCGATGTCGGGAGGTGATTTGATTTTGGGCGTGGGAGGCTCCGGCTCGCTGCGCAGGCCGGCGAAGCGGTCGAGAGGCAGCGAGACCATACCCACACCGCTCTTTTGCTGGTCACCGGTGATGTTCGTGCCACCGCCGATGGCTCCGCTGCTGTAGGCGCCGTAGTAGAAACGCATCTCGCGGCCTTCGATCACGATGTCGGCATTCGTGGCAAGCGTGCCGCTGTCGAATTGGTCGCCCTCGCTGCGCTTGAGCCAGAGTTCATCGCGAAACGGCCGCTGCCAGTCGAGGCCGTCGCGGCTGAGCATGAGTTCGATGTCCATCGTGCCGCCGCCGGGGCGATTGAGGATTTGATTGAGGCTGAAGTAGCGGTCATGCCGGAAAAACACGGGCGAGGTGTGAAATTCCAGCGCTCCGTCGTGTTCGTCGGGGAAGCAGACTATTTGAGGCTTGCTCCAATGCAGCAGATCGCGGCTCTCCACGCGGCCCATGCCGTGCTTCCAGCCGAGGCCGCCATCCGGGCCGGGAATCCACGCCTTGCCATAAATGGCCCACAACTTCCGCTTCGGATCAAACACCGGATCGGCGGCGTCGGACATGCTGATGGGCCTCAAGAGCTGCCGCTTCACGCGACCATCCAACGCGGTGGTCTCGGTGTAAGGATTCTCGCCCGCGAACGGCGGCTGTTGTTTCTTCCCGCCAAAGGACGTGGTGTAGAGCGGTGCTTCGGGATGTTTCGTCCAGCGGATGCCATCGGGCGAAAACGCGAGGTGCAGTCCCGCGACGAGTTCGCCTTTCGCGGTCTTGGCCCAGTCGTAGTAGAGCATCTTGTAGCGCTTCGACGTGTCGGGCTCCATCACATCGACGATGACGCTGTTGCAGTAGCGGTCGCCATACAAGCCGCTGCCGATGAGCACGATGTTCGTGTTCTTCTCGCCATTGAAATCAAAGAGGCCGAGGTTCGGCTTCGTGAACGTGATGCCGTCCGCCGATTCCGCGTAGCAGACCACGCACTCATACGTCTTGAGCTGCGCCCGCTTGCCCGCGTAGGCCTGATACCAGAGCTGGTATTTGCCCGTGGCCTTGTCGCGATGCGCGCTCGTCCACGCGATGGCCATCTCCCAGGGCTTGTCCTCGGTGATGAGCGGATTCCTGGCATGACGCACGGGCTTTTCCAAAACACGGCGCGTCCCCGCCCGGCAGAGGATGTCGTGATCATCCGCGAAAAGAATCGTGCGTTCTGCGGCTGAGGCCCCAGCCACGAATGCTGCCAGAATCACGCTGCCAAGTTTCATGGCTCGGGCGCCTCCCAGATGGCGACGCCCATATGGTAGCGGGCGTGATACTCGGAGGCACCGGCATACCAGGCGGTGACGAGTTTGCCGTCGGCACGCTGGACGGTGCTGGGGTAGCCGCAATCCCAGGTGGTGGTGTGGGCGACGCGGATGGGCTCGCCCCAGGTCTTGCCTTCGTCACTGCTGAATTTAGCGAGCACGCCGAGCTGGTCACCGGTCTTGATACGGTTGCCGTAGGCGAGGATGATGCGGCCGTCTTTGAGGCGGGCGAGGTGGCCGTTGATCTCGTTCTTTTGGGTGACGCGGTCAGGCTCTCCCCAGGTCACACCGTCATCTTCAGAGGTGAAGAGATCCATCGCGGTCTCGCGTGCGGCGGCGAGCCAGCGCTTGCCGCCGAGGTGCAGGAGCGTGGTCTCGTTGCCGGTTGGGTGGATGATGCTGACGCGCTGCCATGTCTTGCCATCGTCGTCGCTGCGGAAGTGCCAGGAGCGGTAGCCTTTGGTCTTGGTGCTCTGCGTGGGATCGGTGAACTCGCCGCCGTAGCAGGAGACGTGCAGGGCGCCGTCCTCGCCGATCTTGATGTCGCCAAACGGGATGTGGTGCGTCCATCCGGCATCGGGTGCAGGGAACTCTTTGATCTGTGACCAAGTCTTGCCGCCATCGCTGCTGCGGCAGACCCAGGTGGAAAGAATGTCATCACGGAACACGGCTTGTTTCGGACGCTGCGGCTGCTTCTCGTCGGTCCAGCCGGAGCAGAGCACGAGCAGGTCGCCATTTTTCGCGAGACCTGCGGCCACATTCATGCGGTTGGTGTTTTCGTCGTTCGGCGCGGGGATGCCGCGCAAGGTCCAGAACTCTCCATCCGGGCTGTTCCAACACTCGGCGGCTCCGGCAACCTGGCCATGGCTCGGCTTGCCAAAGATGGTGGTATTGATGCTGCCATCGGGCATCAACGTGAGGCATGGCCATGCGCAGACGTTGTCGATGGCAACGAAACGGGTGATGTCTTGAGCGTGGAGCGGAGAGCAAAGGGCGAAGAGGAGGGCGAAAAGGCGTTTCATGGGTCAGGGGATCGTCAAAGAGTGGTCAAAAGGTCAAGGCGGACGTCTTGACGCGGGTTAGTCCGCAAAGCGCAGCGCATACAAATCGGCGTCCTTCATCTTCACGCGAAGACGGATGCTTTGACCGATGAGTTTGGAGACATCGAGGACGCTCGCTTCAAGATCGTCGCCGTAGAGTTCGGGCATGGCGGCCAGGACTTTTCCAGATTCATCAAGGGCATCGATCTGGATGCTGCCAGCAGCGGAAGTGGAGTAGTTCAGCACGAGATTTTTGCCGGTGAACTTGAGTGGATGCGTGGTGAACTCGCCGCCTTTGGCGTCGGCGTGCATGGAGGCGAAGCCCTGCTTGCGAACAGTGAGACGGCGGATGCGGTGGTCGGCGTGGCGGTAGTGCTCGCTGATGTAGAGGGACCATTCGGTGTCGCCGGTGATGATGCCGTTGGCGGTCATGTTGTTGCGGTCGGTCCAGTTCTTGAGATCGGGGCCGGGGCGCACCCAGGCTTCGAGGAAGGGCCGGTCCCAGCTCACACCGTCACGGCTGGACATGAAGACCGCGTCGCTGACGCCTGGGCCTTCGTGTTCCGGCACCTTTTTCCGTGTGGTGACGAAGCGTTTCGGGAAAGAGAGAAACAAATGCGGCGCGGTGGGGCATGGGACGGTGGCGCTGGTGTAGAAATGCTCCATCGGCACGTCTTTGGCATAGCGGTGCGGGATGCCGTCGCTCCAGGCGAGGAAGTCGGAAGAGGTGCAGCTTTGCACGGCGCGGACTTTGTTGCTGAAGATGCGGCTGAAGCAGGCGTAACGGCTGCGTGTCGTGTCATAGAAGGCGAGGTTCTGCGAGTCGAAGGCGCCCTTGGTGATGACCGGCGTGTCCTTCATCTTCTTCCAGTGAATGCCGTCGGCGGAAGCAAAGGCGTAGAGTCCTCCCGGCGTTTCGCCTTGATGCCAGTTCTTGCCGGGCTGTTTCACACCGCCAAGGGCTTTGAAGCGCTCTTCCGGCCTGGAGTTTGGGTTGGTGTCGAGGAAGGGCGAGAAGTTGTGAGACTCGACACCGCGCCAGATGACATTGTTGTCTTTCGTGCCGCCCGCCTCGATCAGACCGAGCTTCGGGCGTGTGAAATGAATGCCATCCGTGCTTTCGGCGACGCAGGTGACCTGCGCGTCGCTGTGATCGCTGCCGCCAGAGGAGCCGCGGTAATACATCAGCACCTTCTTGCCATCCTGGATGACGCTGAAGTAGGCGCAGGTCATGCCTTCCCAGGGTTGGTCGGTGGTGAGCACGATCTCGCGTTTGATCGGATCATGCAGCTTGTGCGTGACGCCATTTTTCTGCGCGACGAGGAACTCATCGACGAACAATTCCCAGCGTGAGGCGAGGTCGAGTGGTTCGGCTGCTGTGGCAGAGCACACAGCGAGGAACAGGAGGGCGAGGTGTCGTTTCATGAATGGCGTGGAGGTGAAGGTAGGAAAAATGGATGGGCAGGAAAATTTTCGGTGTTCATTCGATAACAATGGCTGCGCCGGTGGCTGCGGAACGCAGCGCGGCCTGATTGAACTTCAACGTCTGCACAGCTTCCTCAAAAGTGGACAGCGGCGTCGGCTTGCCTTCCATGCCATTGAGGAAAGCATCGGCCTGCGCGATGAAAAGCTCATCGCGCTCCAGCGGCGGCGTGACATTCCAGGTCCACGCGCTGTCGCCATGCCGCAGAAAGCCCCAGCGCCGCTCATGCAGCTCGATTTTGATGCTGCCACGCTCACAACCGATGAGGAGCGTGGTTTCGTTCGGAGCCTGAAACTGGTTCATTGAAAAACTCACGAGCACATCGCCATGACGAGAGCTGACATTCACCGTGTCCTCCACCGTCACGCCTTCCAGCGCCTGATGCGCGGCATCGCAATAAAGCCGCGCGCAGGGGCCGACGAGCCATTCAGTGGCGTTCACCAAATGCGTGAGCGCGTCCTGGATTGCCCCGCCGCCGGTCTCATGCCGCGTGTAGTAGATCTCGCGATAGGCCGGACGAAAGGTCGGAAAATGCTGGCCCGACACGGCGCTGGCCTGGAGCACGCGGCCCAGCACGCCCGTTTGCAGAAAATCCCGTGCCCCGATCATCCATGGCATGCAGTGATACACATAGGCCACCGCCACAAACTGACCCTGCCTCTCCGCGATCACGCCACGCACCTCGGGCACCAACGCCGTGTCGATGGCCAGCGGCTTCTCGATGAACACATGCAACCCGGCCCGCAGCAGCTTCAGCGTCATCGGCAGATGATGCTGCGCGGGCGTGCAGACCACCGCCGCATCAAATTTCGCCCCCGCCAGCGCGTCATCCAACGACACAAAGACCGGCACGCCATAACGCTCCTGCATGGCGGCGAGCAGCGCAGGATTGGCATCGCAGGCCGTCACGGTGCAGCGCCCGGTCTTTTGGAAACAACGCAGGTGACGCTCGCCGATGCTCCCGCAGCCGATGATCAGGACAGATTTCATTGAGCACAACAAACGCGGTCCACAGCCTTAAACCTAACCCGTTCTGCTGGTCACACGCAGAGACCATTATTCGAGACCGCTTAACGAGGCGGTGGCGCCGAGCCACGCCCTTGCGGGCGCAGCTACGCGGCGTAGCCGCCGCCACAAGGCGGTGGCCGGGTGTCCTTATTCCAACTGCAGCTTCGCCAGCGAGCCGTACAAACCGCCCGGCTTCGACACGAGCTCATCATGGGTTCCACGCTCCAGGATCGCCCCGCCGGACATGGCGAGGATCTGATCGCAGCGTCGCACGGTGCTGAGGCGGTGGGCGATGATGATGCTGGTGCGGTTTTCCATCAGCTTGTCCAGCGCGTCCTGCACGAGGCGCTCGCTTTCGGCATCGAGACTGCTCGTGGCTTCGTCGAGGATCAAGATGGCCGGGTCAGCGAGAATGGCACGGGCGATGGCGATGCGCT